>JAJYUP010000109.1 GCA_021792455.1 Actinomycetes bacterium
GTCCCACAACCCCTACGAGGACAACGGGGTGAAGATCTTCGGTGCGGACGGCTTCAAGCTCACCGATGAGATCGAGCGCGAAATCGAAGTGGACCTGCTGCGAGCCGATGGATGGCGAGGCAGCTCGACGCAGGGGCAGGGCTCCTCTGTCGGCATCGGTCGGCGAATCGGCCAGATCGAGATGCTCGAGCGCAGCGAGCAGGATTATCTGCAGGCGCTGCATCTCCGATTTGCGGGGCTGGGCCTCGCAGGGATGAAGGTGGCGCTCGACTGCGCGAACGGCGCGACCTCGAGGGTCGCGCCGATGATCTTCGAACGCCTTGGCGCGGAGGTCAGTGCCTTCAACGTCTCCCCTGACGGGCGAAACATCAACAGAGGGTGCGGCTCCACCCACGTCGAGCACCTCGCGCAGATGATGCGGTCCGGAGAGCACGACGTGGGGTTCTCATTCGACGGCGATGGTGACCGTGTGCTTGCGATCGACCGATCATCCGCGGTCGTCGACGGGGATGAGATCATCGCTCTGATCGCCTCTGCCCTGAACGAGAAGGGGCAGCTGCGTGGTGGCGGTGTTGCAGTCACCGTGATGAGCAACTTCGGCTTCCACACGGCGATGCGAGAGGCGGGCATCGAGGTTGCGACGACGAGCGTCGGCGACAGGTACGTGCTCGAGGAGCTGAGAGCCCGCGACTGGGCGTTGGGGGGAGAGCAGTCAGGTCACATCATCGACCTGCGCTTCAACCGCTCTGGAGACGGGATCGCGGCGGCGCTTTTGACGCTGGAGGCTCTTGGGGGCGAGGATCTGAGGGGACGCCCGAAGCTGAAGCGGCTGCCGCAGCGGATGCTGAACGTGAGGACAGAGGAGTCCGAGAGGCTGCTGAGCTCATCGGCGCTCGCGGAGGAGCTCTCGGCGGTGGAGCGCCTCCTTCAGGGGCGTGGCCGTGTGCTTCTGAGGGCGAGCGGAACGGAGCCGCTCGTGAGGGTGATGGTGGAGGCGCCAACCGAGCAGGAGGCTGATGAGCTCTGTGAGCGGCTGGCTTCAGTGCTGCGCGCTGCGCGGTGACGGGAGCAGTCCCTGCGGGCGGCGATGCGACGTGGAGCCCTGCGGGCAGCGCTGACAGGTGCAGGGGCGGAGGCCAACGATGAGGCTGCTGAGATGGAGCGAGGGCGGAGCGCGTACGCGTCCGCGGGGGGCCTCGAGGGGCGCGTTGGTATCGTCGCAGCGATGTGCGGCATCGTCGGCTACGTAGGACGCAGGGCGGCGCGCCCGCTGCTGCTGGCAGGACTGAAGCGGCTGGAGTACCGAGGCTACGACTCTGCAGGCATCTCGCTGCTGTGTGACGGCAGGATCGAGTCCGTTCGCTCCGTGGGCAACCTCGCAGCGCTCGAGCAGAAGCTCGCAGCGCACGAGCTGCTGTCAGAGACGCAGCGCACCGAGGAGGCGGCGCAACCCGCCCACACCGCAGCGCTGCTCCGCAGCGCTGCGGCTCCCTCCACAGGGATCGCCCACACACGTTGGGCGACGCATGGGCGCGTGAGCGAGCAGAACGCCCATCCACACTTCGACTGCACCGACCGAGTGCACGTAGTCGTGAACGGCATCATCGAGAACCACCTGCCCTTGAAGCGGGATCTGCTCGCGGCAGGATGCGAGTTCACATCGCAGACGGACGCAGAGGTGGTGGCCCACCTGCTCGCCCGCCGCTATGAAGGCGATCTGATGCAGGCGGTGCTGCGCGTGCGTTCAGAGCTCGCCGGCCTCTACGCGTTCGTCGCGATGAGCGCGCAGGAGCGCGATCTCCTCGTCGGAGTCCGCAGCGAAACGCCCCTCGTGATCGGGCGTGGCGAGAACGAGCAGTTCATCGCCTCCGCCGTGCCAGCGTTCCTGTCGGAGACTCGTCTCGTGCAGGAGCTGGAGGATGGCGATGTCGCGGCGCTGCGCCCAGACGGCGTCGAGATCTGCGACCTGCGCTCCGTGAAGGTGAGGCGCAGAAAGCACGTCGTCGACTGGGACGAGGAGACAGCGGAGAAGGGCGGCTTCGCGACGTTCATGCTGAAGGAGATCCACGAGCAGGCCGACGCTGTCGCGGAGACGATCGCAGACAGGACAGCGCTGCGCTCAGAGGTGAGCCTCGCTGAGGAGGGCCTCGACGAGGCGCTCTTCAGCGAGACGAGACGGATCATCCTCGTCGCCTGCGGCACCTCCTATCACGCGGGCCTGGTGGGGAGGTACGCGATCGAACAGTGGGCGAGGGTGCCCGTGGAGATGGACATCGCCTCCGAGTACCGCTACCGCAACCCAGTTGTGGGCGAAGGCGACCTCGTGATCGGGATCTCCCAGTCAGGGGAGACGGCGGATACGCTCGCGGCGATGCGGCTCGCGCGCAGGCAGGGGGCGAAGGTGCTCGCGATCACGAACGTGATGGGCTCTCAGGCGACGAGAGAGGCCGACGGCGTGCTGTTCACGCGCGCAGGCCTGGAGATCGGGGTTGCGGCGACGAAGACATTCGTCTGTGAGGTCGCGGTGATGTACCTGCTCGCCCTGCGGCTCGCGAAGATGAGAGGCAGCCTCGAGGATGAGCAGCTGCGCACCCTGGTCTCAGAGCTGAAGCAGCTCCCCCATCACATCGCCGAGCTGACGGGCGGGGGCGATCACGGTGGCAGAGGCGGCGTGAGCGCCGCCGTGCAGGAGGTCGCGGCGAGATTCTGGCGGCGGAGCTTCTTTCTCTACATGGGCCGCAACATCGGCCTGCCGATTGCCCTCGAGGGCGCCTTGAAGCTGAAGGAGATCTCCTACATCGCGACCGACGCATACCCCGCCGGTGAGATGAAGCACGGTCCGATCGCCCTGCTCGACGAGTCGAGCCCCGTCGTCTGCGTCGCGACCGAATCCCCTGTGCTGGAGAAGCTGATCTCGAACATGGAGGAGGTGAAGGCGAGAGGCGCGACTGTGATCGCGGTGATGACGGAGGGCAGCGAGCAGGTGGCGCAGGCGGCGGACTTCGCGCTTGCAGTTCCAAGGACCGACTGGATGCTCCAGCCGATCCTCGCAGTGATCCCGCTGCAGATGCTCGCCTACGAGATCGCCCAGCGTCGCGGCCTGAACGTCGACCAGCCGCGAAACCTCGCAAAGACGGTGACGGTCGAGTGAGCGCCCGAGAGTGGTTGACGCCGCTGCTCGACGCGACACAGATGCGGCAGCTGGACCGGTGGGCGATCGAGGAGTGCGGCGTCGACGGGCTGGAGCTGATGGAGCGCGCAGGCGAAGCGGTCGCCTCCGCGGTGCAGCGCCTCGCCGCAGAAGGGCTCGTCGTCATCGTCTGTGGAAAGGGCAACAACGGCGGCGACGGGCTCGTGGCGGCACGGCTGCTGCGGGAGGCCTCACGCGAGGTGGAGGTGCTGATGCTCGTCGACGGGGAGCAGCTTGGAGGGGATGCGAAGGTGAACCTGGAGCGCCTGCAGGGTCGCCCGCCAGTCCCCCTGTTCGAGCATCGCGCCGACGCGGCAGCTGGGCAGCCCGGCGAGCAGGAGGGGCGGCGAAGGGACGAGGAGGGGCGGCGAAGGGACGAGGAGGGGCGGCGAAGGGACGAGGAGGGGCGGCGAAGGGACGAGGAGGGGCGGCGAAGGGACGAGGAGGGGTCAGAGGACGTGCAGGTGAGCGCGTCCGCCCGCGCCGCGCTCTCGAGCGCGGCAGTGATAGTCGATGCCCTGCTCGGAACGGGTTTCTCCGGAGTGCCGAGCCTGGCTGCAGCGCGCGCGATCGAGGCGATCGAGGCGGCGGGGGCGGCAGTGATCGCCGTCGATGTTCCAAGCGGCGTCGATGCCTCGACCGGGATCGTGAAGGGCGCAGCGGTGCACGCGGAGCGCACAGTCACCTTCGACTCGCACAAGCGAGGTCTGTGGATCAATCCAGGCAAGCGACACAGTGGGATCAGCGAGCTTGTCGACATCGGCATCCCAAGGGGAGGGCGGCGGTCGAGAGAGCTCGGCTTGATCGAGCCGTCAGTGCTCTCACTGCTGCCTTCTCGCGGCGCGGCATCGACGAAGTTCACGAGCGGCCACGTGTTGGTCCTCGGCGGATCTGCGAACCTGACAGGGGCGCCGCGGTTGGCGGGGGAGGCGGCGATGCGGGCGGGCGCAGGGTATGTGACGGTGTGCGTTCCCCGCTCTGTGCAGCACGTGCTCGCCTCAGGGAGCAGACCAGAGCTGATGACGAGGGGGCTGGCTGAACGGGATGGAGCTCTCGACGCAAGCGCGGTGGGAGAGGCGCTGCAGGCGAGCGAGCGGGGAGGCTGCGTCGTGCTCGGCCCCGGCTTGAGTCGCGAGCGAGGCGCCGCCGCCTTCGCACGCGAGCTGGGATGCAGGATTCCAGTTGCGATCGTGATCGATGCAGACGGCTTGAACGCCTACTGCGGCGCGCTGGAGGAGCTTGCGAGCCGCTCCGCGCCGACAGTGCTCACGCCCCACTCCGGCGAGCTTGGCAGGCTGCTCGGAGTCGACAGCGAGCAGGTGGAGCAGCGCCGTCTGCAGAGCGCGGTCGATGCGGCGAAGGCCTCTGGGGCGGTTGTCGTCCTGAAGGGCGATGACACTCTCGTTGCAGAGAGCTCTGGTACGGTCGCAGTGAGCCCTGGCGGCAGTCCCGCCCTTGCGACCGCAGGCACTGGAGACGTCTTGAGTGGGGTGATCGCTGCTCAGCTCGCCGCCGGCCTCGACGCCTTCACGGCGGCCTGCGCAGGCGTGATGATGCATCTGCTGGCGGGCAGGCTCGCCGCCGCCGCTCAGGGGTCCGCTGAGGGAGTGATCGCGAGCGACGTGATCGACGCTCTGCCGCGATCGCGATCGCTCGTGAATGCGAATCTGAGCGGCTGCTGCAAGGAGGGCGAGCGTGCGCTCCGCGCCGGCAGCGCCAACAGCGCCGACCGTGCCGGTCGCGCCGACTGCACCGATCCCCCCGACGGCGATCGCCGCATGTGAGAAGCCGAGCGGTGAGCGCGGCAGGCAGAGCGGTCGCCTCGATCAACCTCGCGGCGATCGAACGCAACACGCAGCGAATGCTTCGCGAGCTGAATGGGAGGGCGTCGCTGTGCGCGGTCGTGAAGGCGAACGGCTATGGTCACGGCCTCGTCGCGGCGGCAAGGGCGGCGATGGGAGGCGGTGCGGGCATGCTCGCGGTTGCCTGCGCAGCGGAGGCGAGGGCGCTGCGCCGGGCGGGTCTCGTCGAGGTTCCTTTGCTCGTGATGGGGGCACTGACCGATGGGGAACGCAGGGAGGCGCTCTCTGTGAACGCGGAGGTCGTGATCTGGCGCGAGGAGCAGGTGGAGGCCGTCGCGCGCGCCGGCGGCGGGCGGGTTCACGTCAAGCTCGACAGCGGCATGGGTCGCCTTGGCACGCGCGACCCTGAGCAGGCGACGAGGGTGCTGCGCCTCGCGCGTGAGCGCGCAGGCGTGCAGCCAGTCGGCGTGATGACCCACTTCGCGACCGCCGACGATCGCAGCGACGAGGGGTTCTTCGCAAGCCAGCTCGAGCTCTTCCGCAACTGGGTCGAGCAGGTGAGAGCAGGAGGCGAGCACCTGATCGCGCATGCGGCGAACAGCGCCGCGACCCTGAGGGACCCCGCGGCCCACCTGGACATGGTGCGCTGCGGCGTGGCCCTGTACGGCATGGATCCATTCGGCAGCGATCCTTCTGCGGCTGGACTCGAGCCGGCGCTGGAGCTGCGCTCATACGTCGCGGAGGTGAAGAGGTGTGCACCGGGGCAGAGCGTTGGATATGGCAGGCGCTTCATCGCGAGCGGTGAGACAGAGATCGCGATCCTGCCGATCGGCTACGGCGACGGCTGGCGGCGCGCTCTCTGCGGCAGCGGAGAGGTGCTGATATCAGGGAGGAGGCGGCGCCTCGTTGGCGAGGTGAGCATGGACAACCTCGCGGTGGTGCTCTCCACTGCAGCGGAGAGCGATCCCAGGCACTGCTGTGGGCCCGATCTCGACGTCGCGAAAAGCAGCGTCGCGTCCGGGCGCGACTCGCGCCGCGATGAACTGCCTGGAGGAGAGCTGGGTGAGGTGGCGCGAGGCACGCCCGCAGTGCTGGTCGGCGTGGAGGGGCAGGAGCGGATCACGGCCGAGGATGTCGCCCGCTGGCTTGGGACGATCAACTACGAGGTGACGTGTGCGCTGACCTCACGAGTGGAACGCCGCTATCACCGCGATGGGCAGCAGCTGAGCGAGGCCGGCGAGAGAGACCTCGCGCCGGGGCTGGAGGGGTGAGTGTCGCGATGAGCGGCCTGGAGGTCGCGCGCGCCGCGCTTGCGGGAGAGCGCGCTTGGATCGTCGGTGGTGCGGTGCGCGACAGGGCGCTTGGGCGTGAGGCGGGAGCGGACGTCGATGTGATCGTCGACTGCGACCCAGCGGCCGCTGCGAAGGCGCTCGCTGAGGCCGCGAGGTCAGGTGGGCAGGGCGCCGCCTGCTTCGCCCTCTCGCGCGAGTTCGGCGGATGGAGGGTGCTCGCCCGAGATGGATCCTGGCAGGTCGACGTCGAGCCGCTGCGCGGGGGCTCGCTCGATGCAGATCTGCACCTGCGCGATTTCACGGTGAACGCGGTCGCCGAACCAGTCTGCGGCGGCACACCGATCGACCCCCTCGGGGGGTTGGCGGACCTCGCAGCTGGTCGCCTGCGCGTCGCGAGCGTCGATGCCTTCGAGGACGATCCGCTGCGCGTGCTGCGCTTGGTGAGGCTGAGCGTCGAGCGGGGAATGGCTGCCGATGGGCGGACGCTTGCGCTCGCGAGGGCGAGCTCGAGCAGGCTGAGCGCTCTTGCGCCAGAGCGGATCTTCTCTGAGCTTGCGAGAATCGTCGACGCCTGCGAAGCGGTGCGTGGGCTTGCGCTCCTGCGTGAGGTGAGAGCCCTCGGGGTCGTGCTGCCAGAGCTCGAGGCGTTGGAGGGCGTGCAGCAGAGCCGCTACCACCACCGCGACGTCCTTGGGCACACGATCGAGGTGCTCGAGCAGGTGATCGCGCTGCAGGCGGCTCCAGATCAGGTGCTTGGCGGCGCGGCGCGGCAGGTGAGCGAGATCCTGAATGAGCCGCTCGCAGATGGCCTTCGAAGAGGCTCGGCGCTCCGCTGGGGGGCGCTGATGCACGACATTGCGAAGCCTCGCACCCGAGCGGTTGAGAGGGAGACGGGGAGAGTCACCTTCTACGGCCACGACAGGCTCGGTGCTGTGCTTGCGAGCGAGATCCTGCTGAGGCTGCGGACGAGCACGAAGCTTCGCCTTCATGTCGCCGCCCTCGTGCGCGAGCACCTGCGGCTCGGCTTTCTCGTGCACGAGCCCCAACCGTTGTCGCGTCGGACGGTGTTCTCCCACCTGCGCCACACAGACCCCGTTCAGGTCGACGTCACCCTGCTCTCGATCGCAGACAGGCTTGCGACGCGCGGCGAGAAAGCGGACGACGCGATAGAGGCGCACCTGAGGGTTGCCCTGCCGATGCTCGATGATGCGCTGCTGTGGATGAGGGAGGGCGCCCCAAAGCCGCTGCTGCGGGGCGACGAGCTCGCCCTCGAGGCGGGCGTCGCGCCAGGGCCCGAGCTCGGCGATCTGATCGAGGCACTGACAGAAGCTCAGTACGCCGGAGAGGTGAGGACCCGAGAGCAGGCGCTTGCCTTCGTGCAGAAACTTTGCGCCTCACACTAGTCTATGTGTGCTGTGAGTGCCGAACCAGATTGCATCTTCTGCAGGATCGCCGCCGGTGAGCTGCGTGCGACGATCATTGCGCAAGACGAGAAGACGATCTCCTTCATGGACATAAACCCGGCGACGCGCGGGCATTCGCTCGTGATCCCGAGAAGGCACGCTGCCGATCTTCTCGCGGTGGAGCGCTCCGATCTCGAGGCGGTGATGGGCAGCGCCCAGGCGCTGGCGCGGCGCATGAAGGACAGGCTGCGTGCGGACGGCGTGAGCCTGATCAACTCCTGTGGCGCAGCCGCCTGGCAGACGGTGTTCCACTTCCACGTCCACGTGATCCCGAGGTACGCAGGTGACCCTCTGCGCCTGCCGTGGATACCGGCTCCTG
>JAJYUP010000110.1 GCA_021792455.1 Actinomycetes bacterium
CCAAGATCTCGTTGCCGGCGCGGGCGATGCCGGGGCCATCGACCGCGAACGCGATCAGGCGCTGCGGCGGGCCTGCCGCACGCGCGGCGGCGACCGCCTCGCTGCCGATGAATCCCGTCTCCTCTGCGCAGCACCAGCCAAGCCCCGCTTCGATCGGGTTGCGCTCCGTGCTCAGCTCGTTGCCATACAGGGGCAGGCACGCCTCCAGGCGCAGCGTGTCCCGCGCGCCGAGGCCCGCTGGAATCGCGCCGCGGGCGAGCAGCTCGTCCCACAGCACGACGACATCACCGGCGTCGCAGATGAGCTCGACGCCGTCCTCGCCGGTGTAGCCTGTACCGCAGATCAGGCACCTGATTCCAGCGAGCTCCTGCTCGCAGGCGCGCATCCGCGCCGGCAGCGGACGACGCCCGAGCGTCGAGACGATCCTCCTCGCATCGGGTCCCTGAACGGCAAGCATCGCGCTCTGCTCGAGCAGGTCGCAGACGTGCGCCCCGAAGGATGGGGCGTGCGCTTCGAAGCGCTCGAGGTCGCGTTCGTGGTTTGCGGCATTCGTGACGGTGAGATAGCGATCTCGTCCCAGCCTGTAGGTGATCAGATCGTCGAGCACGCCGCCGTCCTTCTCGCAGAGCAGCCCGTACTGAGCCCCGCCGACCCCCTCCTCATTTGGGATCGCCGCTATGTCGCTGCTGATCAGCCGCTGCAGCAGCGCAAGCGCGCCCTGCCCGCTCGTTTCGATCTGCCCCATGTGCGAGACGTCGAAGACCCCGCAGCCGCCGCGCACCGCGAGATGCTCGGCGCGCAGACCACTGGGGTAGTGCAGAGGCATCTGCCAGCCCGCGAACTCGACGATCTTCGCACCCGCCTGCAGATGCCTGCTGTAGAGAGGGGTCCTTCTCGGCGCCGACATCGACGCTGAGGGTAGCGGCAGCGGAAGCCGCTCACCAGGCGGGGTCAGTGAACGCCCAGCGGACGGATGCAGCGGTCGGCAGCGGAAGCCGCTCACCAGGCGGGGTCAGTGAACGCCCAGCGGACGGATGCAGCGGTCGGCAGCGGAAGCCGCTCACCATGGGGGTGAGACGATGCTCAGCGCAGGAAGGGCGGCACGTCGATCTCGTCGTCTGAGATCTCCAGCGAGGAGATCTTGTCCTCCTCGCTGCGCAGTCGCCGTTCGCTGCGCCCGGTTCGGGGCGGCTCTCCCCGGCGGCGCTCGCTGCGCACGGATCTGCCGGGGCGGTGGTCGAACCCTGTGCCTATCACCGTCACCCTCACCTCGTCGCCGAGGGTCTCATCGATCACGGCGCCGAAGATGATGTTCGCGTCCGCATCGGCGGCGTTCTGGATTATCTCCGCCGCTTCGTTGACCTCGAAGAGCCCGAGGTCGCTGCCGCCGGTGATGTTCAGCAGTATCCCTGTTGCGCCGTCGATCGACTCTTCGAGCAGCGGCGAGGAGATCGCAGCCTTCGCGGCATCGGCGCACCTGTTCTCCCCCGCGGAGGAGCCGATCCCCATCAACGCGGAGCCGGCGTCGTGCATGATCGTGCGCACGTCGGCGAAGTCGAGGTTGATCAGGCCGGGGATCGTGATCAGGTCAGTGATGCCCTGCACGCCCTGGCGCAGCACGTTGTCAGCCTCCCTGAAGGCGTCGAGCATCGAGGTGCGCCGCTCGACGACGGTCAGCAGCTTCTCGTTCGGGATCACGATCAGCGTGTCGACGACCTCCCGCAGACGGTCGATGCCTTCGGAGGCCTGGCGCGCGCGCTGGGTGCCCTCGAAGTCGAAGGGCCTCGTCACGACTCCGACGGTCAGCGCGCCGATCTCGTTCTTCGCGATCTCTGCGATGACCGGCGCGGCGCCGGTGCCGGTGCCGCCGCCCTCGCCAGCGGTGATGAAAACCATGTCGGCGCCCTTCAGCGCCTCCTTGATGTCGTCGCGGCTCTCCGCAGCAGCGGCGAAGCCGACTTCAGGGTTCGCACCCGCCCCGAGGCCCTTCGTCGAGTCGTGGCCGATGTTCAGCTTCACGTCCGCGTCGCACATCGCGAGCGCCTGGGCGTCCGTGTTCGCTGCGATGAACTCGACGCCATGGAGCCCGGCGTCAACCATCCTGCTGACAGCGTTCGTGCCGCCGCCGCCGACGCCGACGACCTTTATCACCGCGAGATATGTGCCAGCCGCGCCGCTCTCCATGATCTTTTCCGTCACGAGCCTCTAGTAAGGGTTAAGGGTTAGCCGAAGCCAGTGCCATGATCGGCAGTTTGCCACGTTATGCCGCGATCTTCGCCCTGTCAACGAATCCCGCAAGTTTCGCAACGATCATTGCAGATCCCAGAACCCTCGACCCTCACCAGAGAGTCTCTTGTAAGTGTCGAGTGAGGCTCTAGCTGAGGTTGAGGGCTACGCCAGGGCGCCTGCGTTCTTTCCCGCTCCTCGCAGCTTCTTCTCAGCCCGCAGCCGCCCCGCCGGCTGCGTTGGCATGGGCTTCGCCTTCGCTGCTTTGCACGGCGCCTTCCGCTTCGCTTGGGGCAGCAGCGCCGCCTTCACTCGACGGCGCCGTTTCGGCCGCTTCGCCTGAGGGCGCAGCCTGCGCTTCGCCGCTCGGGCTTGCAGCTGCTTCACCAGAGCCCGCTTCCTGCGCTTCTCCCGCCGTCGTCGCGGGCGTGCTCGAGCTCGCTTCGCTTTCGCTTGACGCAGCCGCTTCGCCCCCAGCCGCTGAGGATGTCGATTCGCTTTGCGTGCTGGAGGCTGCTCCCCCACTCGGTGCGGTCACGGTCGCGGATGTGCTCTGTTCGATCGGGGATTCGCCGTTCAGCGCGCGGGCAAGGCTTTCTGCAAGCAGCGCAGAGCTCGGGTCGGTCGCGTTCACCTGTGCGAGCGCGCTCGATTCGCCGGTGCCCCCGGGCATGCCGGCGGCGGGCCTTTCCGGCATCCGCACGTCGATGTAGCTGGCGCCGGCGGAGCTCGGTGAGGCGAGCACCGCGACGAGCGCGTCCCACTTCGCCTGCGCGCGTTCAGGTGTGCCGAAGTAGGCGATCAGGCCGTCTCGCATCCTCAGCGTGACCCCCTGCGCACCGGAGTATGCACTCGCTACGTAGCGCAGCAGTTGCGCAGGAGCGGCACCAAGCACGCCGAGGATCCCACGTGCCTGTGCCTCGAGGACGGGTTCGCCAGGGGTCGGCAGGCTCGGCACATCGATGCTCGGCAGAGCGCCGACGTTCAAGCTGCCGAGCACGATGCCATCGCCCGCGACGAGCGCCTCGCGCCCGCCGGCCGACAGCCGCGCGACGGGAGGCTGCTCAGAGACGATGATCCTCATCGTGTGGGGAAAGCTCGCGCTCACATGGAGGCTGCGGACGACGTGCAGCGGCGCCACCGCCCGTTCGAGCGCTGACGCGCTGTAGTCGAGTGTGCTCATCCTCCGCGCCTGTGCGCCGAGCGCCGCCTCCACCTCAGCGGCGCCTGGGCCGTTCAGCCCGCTGATGCGCACGCGCTGCACCGCGGCGAAGGAGGAGTCTCTGAACCACATGAAGCCGCCGCCAAGCAGCGCTGCGAGCAGCAGTGCGATCACGATCGCCCTGCGGCTCGGTCGCCTGATCGGCGGCCAGCTCGCAGGCAGGGCGGCGAGCCGGCGTGGTCTGCGCGCGGGGCGTGAAGGAAGAGCGTGCTCCATTCATGCCTGATTCGAGAGGCGCGCGCGAAGCCCTGCGCGGCTCCTCCGCGATCTGCCCGATCTCGCGATTGGAGCCGCCGGGATGCTCCGCGACCGCATCGAGCGTTCTGATCGTGCGCGAGGCGAGCCGCGCCTGCCGAGATGGGCGCACGCGGTGATCGCGGCTGCCAGTGACATCGCTGGTCCCACCGCCTCTCCTCCCTCTCGTAAACGAGCCATGTCGCTTGGCGGACGCACCCCACTCCGGTGCCGCTTCGCCGCACTCCCACAGGACGAGTGGAGGGCGCAAGTGGAAAGTCAGATACGCGAGCTTCGAGATTCAGCGCGCCCGTCGGATTCGCCGAGCGCGGGCGGCCGATTGCAGCGGTGTGGGCTTGGCCCTGCGCGGCGTGATCAGCGCCCGGGGCGGTGCGCTTCCAGCAGGCGCAACTCGCAGCGCAGGCCGGTGACCTGAAGCCACTGCCGATCGGCTCCAAGCACGGCGTCGGCGTGCAGGTCTGCACTGGCAAGGACGAGCGCATCTGGCAGGCGAAGGCTCGGCTTCGTTGCGCGCAGCTGAGCGGCACGCTCGGCGACCTCGCGGTCGGCGGGAACGATCTCGGCTACGAGCTCCGAGAAGAACCCGCGCACCACCTCCTGCGCGTGGTGCCCCAGGCCAGCGCTCCTCAGCACCTCCGCGTAGTTGATCGCTGAGGAGATGAGGCGATCATCCCTAGCGCCATCGCTGATCGCACGATCGGCGGCACGATGAAAGACATTGGCGGAATCGAGGAAGGCGACGACCGCTGCCGAGTCGAGGAGGACTACCGCCACTGCTCGCGCATCTGCTCGATGTCCGCGTTGGAGATCGTCTGAGCAGGCAGCGCGCCGCGATACCGCTCGAGGAGCGCGTCGAGGCGTGTGAGCGTGACGCGCCCAGTCCCCGCAGCCTCAACCCTGAGCGTGTCGCCAGTCCTCAGTCCAGCCGTCTCGAACGCTGCACGCGGGATGGTGACCTGGTGCTTGCTGGAGACCCGGGTGCGCCCAACGCCGGCGCCACCCGATTCTTGCTTTACGTTGGTAGCCATTGGTAAAGCATCCAAAGGCATCCGCCTCGACAGGGCGTCGGTCATCAGCGTGCAGATGCCGCGCGAGCGCTCAAGCAGCGGGAGCCGACACAGCCCGCACGGCTTGGAGGATCTCCTCCGGGGTGGCGTTGTCGCCGGCGTTCTGCGACATGTGCGACCAGGGGATGCTGCCGTCAGGCAGCACGATGAGCGAACCGCCGAGCTGGGCGGGGCTCCCGAGCGTGCGGCCCTGCAGCAGACGCTCCTTGCGCATCGTGTTGGCGCCCTTGAGCGCCGTCTGCGGGCCGAGCAGCTCCGACAGCGTCGCGACCTTCGCGCCCGCCGCCTGGTAGCTGGCGAGCGACTCGTCGGCGAGCACGGGCAGGTCGATCTCGAGCTTGCGCTTGAAGTGAGCGGCGTGTCGCGGGTTGAGCTGGCCGATGAGCGTGAGCCTGGCGCCCGCCGCCTGGAACCGGCCCCTTGCGCGGTTCAACTGAACCGCGTGCGCTCGGCAGAATATTCAGCCGTAGTGCCGCAGCCACACGAGCGCTGCGACCTGGTCGCGCCAGAGATCCTGGAGCTGGACCTGGGAGCCCTGATCGTCGAGCAGGGTGATCTGCCCAAGCTGATCCGCCCTCTCCGGCGGTTTGACCGCCATCCTCTTCGACGCGACCCCAAGCATCCTGGCGGCACAGTGTAGCCTGCGGCGCGGCGGTGCCGGCATCTCCGTCACGCAGACGCACGCGAGCCGGTGCCTGCGGGGAACCGCGAGGCCCGCAGGAGACCGCAAGGGAGCCGACGATGCAGCCCACTGGGGTGAAGCCGCCGGCGGGGCGGCGGACACCCCAGCGCCGCGTGCCTCGGGACGATGTGAGACCTGGCTGCACGTGCCCTGGTAGCCTGACTGCCCGTTGGATTCCGGAGCATGGGGGTCGAGATCCATGAAGACAGTCGTGCAGGGCCACACAGCAGCGAGCACAGCCTCCGCGCTCGTGCGCAGGAGGGCGGGATGAGAGCCTCACGCCAGAGGATCATCTCCGTGCTCTGCGCTGCGGCCGCATCAGCGGCGATCGCAGGCTGCGGGTCCGGCACCGCACGCAAAGCTGCCGCAGCCTCGACGGGGCAGGCGAGCACGAGCACGACCTCGCGCGTCGCGAGCAGCAGCAGAGCTGCGAGCAGCCTGAAAGCAAGTGGCGGACTGATCGTGCCGGGACAGCCGGCGAGCGGCACCGGGGAACCGGTCGCATACATCCGCGGCACCCCGTTGGCGAAGTCAGCCTACGAGCACTGGCTGGCGGTGGAGCGCGCAAGCGGCGTGGAGAAGAACTCAGGGCACGCGGCGCTCGCCTTCATGATCACCTCGAGCTGGGTCCTCGGCGAAGCCGCCGCAAGGCATCTGAGCGTCTCCGAAGGCGAAGTGAGCGAACGGCTCGGCCCACTGGAGAAGAAGAGCTTCCCGAAGAAGGGGCAGCTGCAGAGCTTCCTGAAGCGCACGAAGGAGACGATCGGAGACCTGCGAACGCGCGTGGAGGTGGAACTGCTGGTCGGCCTGATAAAGGGCGAAGTGGAGGCGAAGGCGAAGAAGGGGTCGGAAACCGCGGCTGTGAGCGCCTTCGAGCGCAGCTTCAAGGCACACTGGAAGGCGCTGACGAACTGCAGGCCCTCCTACGTGATGGAAGACTGCAGGCAGTACAAAGGCTCAGGCGAACCGGGCCTCGGCCATCCCGAAGCGAGCGCGAGCGCATCCGGCAAGGCGAGCGCGTCCGGGTCGAGCGGCACCCCGAGCTCGAGCGCGACAGCGAGCTCGAGCGGCGAGGTCTACACGAAGCCCGGCGCCTTCACGATCGGCAGCCCCGCCTTCGCAGACAACGGCGCGATCCCCGCTCGATACACCTGTGAAGGCAGCGGCGAATCGCCGCCGCTCCGCTGGAGCAACGTGCCAAAGGGGGCCTCCGAGCTCGTGCTCTTCGTGATCGACGACAGCTCGAATGGCACGACCGGCGGCATCCGCTGGGTGATGGCGGGGATCCCTGCGACGGACGGCAGCGTCGCCGCAGGCAGGACGCCTCCAGGGGCGATCGTCGGTGAGAACAGCGAAGGCAAGGCCGCCTACGGCGCGATCTGCCCCAGCAAGGGCCACACCGACCGCATCGAGCTGGTCGCCTACGCGCTGAAGAAGCCGATCAGCCTCTCCCCCGGCTTCCAGCCCGCCGTCGCCGAGCACGACTACGGCTCGACGAAAGACATCGTGGGCGAAGCGGCCGTCTCCTACGCAACCTACACGCGGCCGTAGCGCCCGCAGAGGCGGCCCGATACTCAAAAAGACGCGGGTGATGTTGCGCATTCGCGGAGAAAACCCGCTATAGCTGCCATAATTGCGGTAGCTGCTCGCAGTTTTCTACCGCAGATGCTGCATCGATGCCCGATCATTCCGCCTCCCAGCAACCGTATCGTCCCGGCATACGCGTCAGCGAGGCCGCCGCGCTGCTCGGCGTGAGCGACGACACCGTGCGGCGGTGGATCGATGCAGGCAGGCTGAAGGCGAGACGGACCGAGGGTGGGCGCAGGCTCATCGACCCAGGGGATCTGGCGCGCCTTGCGAGGCAGATGGCGAGCCCGCCCGTGGCGCGGACAGTCGCCTCCGAGTCCGCCCGCAACCGGTTCGAAGGGATCGTGACGAAGGTGGTGCGCGACGAGGTGATGGCCCAGGTGGAGATCCAGGCGGGGCCACACCGGATCGTCTCCCTGATGAGCAGAGAGGCCGCCGACGAGCTGAAGCTGGGAGAGGGTGTGGTCGCGATCGCCTCCGTGAAGGCGACGAACGTCGTGGTCGAGCTGCCAAATGATCGCTAGCGCAAGAGCGGGCGTTCGTCGGATTCCCTGCCTGCTCTGCGCTGCAGGCTGCGTTGCTCTCAGCATTCTCGCCGCAGGCTGCGGCTCCTCGAGTGCGCCGGCAGGCGCGAGCGCCTCGCGCTCCGGGAACCGGTCCTGCTCTGCGCCCGCAGGTCGCAATGGGGGCGGCGCGAAGGCAGGTGGCCCAGTCGCGGTGCTCTATGCAGGCTCGCTGGTCAACGTGCTCGAACACGAGCTGGCGCCGCACTTCGAAGCTGCGACAGGCTGCACCTTCGAAGGGTTCCCCGGCGGCTCAGACGAGCTCGTCTCAGAGATAAAGGGCAAGGTGAGGCGGGCGGACGTCTTCGTCTCAGCAACCGAAGCGCCAGACCTCGCGCTCGAGGGCTCCCGCAACGGCAACTGGATCTCCTGGTATGAGACATTCGCGCGCTCGCCGCTGGTGATCGCGTACAACCCGCACAGCAGGTTCGCCTCCGCGCTCCG
>JAJYUP010000111.1 GCA_021792455.1 Actinomycetes bacterium
AAGGCGTGCCCCAGGCGACCGCGGCCGTCCTGCAGGTGCTGGAACGGGCAGCGAAGAGCCGGCTTCTCAGAGTCGACTCGCTGCCGCTGCCGCAGCTTCCGCCTCCTTCAGCCGCACCTCGACTAGATCGAGGCCCGCATCCCAGAAGCTTGGATCTGCCAGGTCGACGCCGACGATCGCACCGAGCTCCTCTGGGCGCAGAGAGCCTCCGCGGCGCAGCATCTCGAGATACCGCGGCACGAGCGCCTCTCCCTCCTGTTCGTAGAGCTGGTAGACCGACAGTGCGAGCAGCTGTCCGTAGGCGTATGCGTACACGTAGCCAGGGGTGCCGATGAAGTGCGGTATGTAGGACCACCACGATCGATAGCCGTCCGTCAGCTCGACGGAGTCGCCAAGCATCTCTCGCTGGCTTTCGTGCCACAGCTCACCGAGACGTTCGCTCGACAGCTCTCCCACCTGCCGTCGCTCAGTGTGCACGAGATGCTCGAACCTGTTCATCGCAACCTGCCTGAACACGGTCGCAATCGCACCCTCGATGTTCTCGGCCAGAAGGGCGAGCCGCGATGCCGGCGAGTCGTCCTCTGCGAGCAGGCGAGCGAACACGATCGTCTCGCCGAACACAGAGGCGGTCTCAGCGAGGGTGAGAGGCGTGTGCTGGTGGAATATGCCCTGCTCGGCCGCAAGCGCGAAGTGGACGCCGTGGCCCAGCTCGTGGGCGAGCGTCAGCACGTCGCGCCGCCGTGCGGTGTAGTTCAGCAGCACGTAAGGATGCACCGTCGGGACCGCCGCCGCGCAGAAGGCCCCTCCGCGCTTGCCTGGCCTCACTCGCGCATCTATCCACGCCCCTGAGAAGAAGCCGTCGACGACTGCCCCGAGCTCCTCGGAGAACTGCGCGTAGCAGTCGCGCACGATCTCCTTCGCCTCCGCATATGGGATCGTGAGCTCGTCCTCTGTCACCGCAGCCATCCGGTCGTAGTCGGCGAGCCGCTCCAGGTTCAGCATCCGCGCCTTCAGGCGGTACCACCTGCGAGGAAGCTCATAGCGACGCACGACAGCCTCGACGAGCGCGCCCACGGAGGCGTCATCGACCTCGTTCGCGAGGTTTCTCGAGGCGAGCCAGTGCGGGTAGCGGCGCAGCCGGTCGTCTGTCGCCTTGTCAGCGAGCAGCGTGTTGAACAGGAACGCTCTCGTACGAAGGCCGGGCGCCAGCGCCGCAGTCACCGCCTCAGCGCAGGTCTGCCTCGTCTCCCGGGTCGGAGACGAGAGCCTGCTCAGCGCAACGTCGAGCGCGACCGTTGAAGGCTCGTCAGGGAGCTGCACCTCGATCGCGGACGTGAGCTCCTCGAAGAGGCGCACCCAGGCGTTCGCGCCAGTCAGCGCCTTCTCAGCGAGCACGCGCTCCTCCGGCTCGGAGAGCATGTGGTCGCGATAGCGGCGCACCTTCCGCAGATGGTGGGCGCAGAAGTCGAGGTCCTGCCCTCGCAGCTCATGACCGGCGAGCATCTGCTCAACGCGTTCATCTGGCAGTGCCGCCCACTCGAGCTCGAAGAAGAGCAGCGTCGTCTCGAGCTCCGTTTCCCGCTCCTGCACGCGCTGAAGCATCGCGCCGTTCTTTGGATCGGCCGTATCGAGCGAGAACCTCAGCGCCGCATATGCGCCGGCGCGCCCAGCGAGCTCATAGATGCCCGCAAGCTCGCGCATCGCCTGCGCAAGGGAGACGTGGTCGAGGCCGTCGAGGTTCCCAGCGTAGGTCTGAGCGAATGCGCGTGCGCGCTCGAGCGCCTCCTGAAGCCGCCGCTCGACGCCGCCTTCGCCGTCCCCGTCCAGCAGCGGTTCGAGGTCCCAGATCGCCCTCTCCAACGCCCCATCTGCCGGCTCTTGCGCGCTCGCCACGAGCCGAGCTTACTCGAAGGAGCGTTCGCAGCCGCTGCGCTGTGTAGCATCGGCGCCCCTCATGCACGAGACCAAACCAACCGTGTATCTCATCGCGCGCCCTTCCGTCGACGTCGACGGCATTCGCGCGTACCTCACCGCGGTTGGCGGCACCTCCTGGCTTCAGCGGCGACTTCACGACGCCGCGCATGAGGAGGCCGCGGTGCCCGACACCGATGAGGACGCCGCGCTGCTTCACACGCATGAGGACGCCGCGCTGCTTCACACGCATGAGGACGCCGCGGTGCTCGACCCCACACTGCCCGCCCCCGACGATCAGCGCCCCACACCGCTCGGGCGCGCAGGACACCAGGCCACCGACCAGGCAGCCGCGCCGCCGGACGCCACGCAGCCCCGGGCACCACGAGAGGGGCAAACCGCCCATCGCGCACCTCAGGCGGGGGGGCAGAGCGACGCGCAGCTGCTCATCGAGTTCGCAGGGCGAGTCTGCTACCGCAGCTGGGAGCCTGGGCTCAACCCGAATGTCACGCGCGTGAGGACGGATCAGAGGGAGTACTTCGAGAACCTCCTCCGCAGTGCCCATGGCAGCGTGCTCGAGCACGCCAGCTACTCCTTCGCCCTCCACGATGTCAGCCGCGCCTTCACGCATGAGCTCGTCAGGCACCGCGCCGGCTCTGCCTTCAGCCAGGAGAGCCTGCGCTATGTGCGCCTCACCGACATCGGCTTCCGCTTGCCCCCAGCGCTTCAGGGCCTGCGTCAGCGCGCACTCTCGATCGTCGAGCAGCTCGAGGAATTCCAGGTCGAGGCGGCAGGCGCGCTCGGGATCGAGGGGCCGTCGGTGCCGTTTCACGTCAAGAAGGAGGTCACCTCCGCTCTGCGCAGGCTCGCACCGATTGGGCTCTCGACGGACATCGTCTGGACGGCGAACGTCAGGACGCTCAGGCACGTCATCGAGATGCGCACCGCAGAGGGCGCAGAGGAGGAGCTCCGGCTCGTGTTCGACGAGATCGCAAAGATCATGGTCGACGAGGCGCCGTCGCTCTTCCAGGACTTCGCCCGGCAGCACAACGGCGCCTGGGTGCCAAAGCACAGCAAGGTGTGAGCGGACCGGCAGGGGGGTCGGGCCTGCGTCCTGTCCAGCCGCACGCACCTCTCACAGTGCTCGCCGGTGCGAGAGAGCCGGCGAGAGCTAGGCCAGCTCGCCGTAGGAGGCGATCTCCGCCTGCTCCTGCTCTGAGAGATCGCGCGGCACTTCCCCACGCATCAGCTTCTCGTGCTGGACGTGATGACGTATGTGCTCGACGACCTCTGGGTTCGCAAGCGTCGTCAGATCACCCACATCTGCGAAGTTTGAGATCCCAGCTATCACGCGGCGCATGATCTTGCCAGAGCGGGTCTTCGGCATGTCGGGGACAACCCAGACGTTCCTCGGCCGCGCGATCTTCCCTATCTCCCGCTCGATCGCTTCGCTCACCTTCCGACTGATCGCCTCGCTCGCCTGCAAGCCTGGCCTCAGCGAGACGTACATCTCGACCACCTTCCCCCTCATCTCGTCGATCACCGGCACCGCTGCCGCCTCGGCGACCTCCTCCACCATCATGCTCGCGGACTCGAGCTCCTTCGTGCCGAGCCGGTGCCCCGCGACGTTTATCACGTCGTCGATTCGGCCGAGAATGCGGAAGTATCCGTCCGCGGCCTCTACCGCCCCGTCTCCGCAGAAGAACGGCCAGTCGCGCCAGTCCCTGCTGCGATGATCGCAGTACTTCGTGTAGTAGGTCTCCACGAACCGCTCGTCCTGGCGCCAAATCGTCAGCATTCTCCCGGGCCAGGGATTGCGGATGCAGATGTTGCCGGCCCTGCCTGAGCCCCTCGGAATCTGCTGGGCACTCTCGTCGTAGATCACGGGATGGATGCCGAGCACCCCTGGCCCGCAGCTGCCTGGCTTCATAGGTTGCAGCGCAGGCAGGGTGCTCGCAAGGAAGCCTCCCGTCTCCGTCAGCCACCACGTGTCGGTGACCGCGGCCTCTCCCTTGCCGACGACGTCGTGGTACCAGCGCCACACGTCAGGCTCGATCGGCTCACCGACGGTCGTCATCGCCTTGAAGCGATAGTTGTGCCTTGCGGGCTCCTCAGGGCCGAGCTTGCGGAGCATGCGGATCGTCGTCGGCGCGGTGTGGAAGATGTTCACTCCAAGCTTCTCCGCGATCCGCCATGCCCGTCCTGCGTCTGGATAGGTCGGGGCTCCCTCGTAGACGACGCTCGTCGTGCCGAGCGCCAGCGGACCGTAGACGATGTAGGAGTGGCCGGTGATCCATCCGATGTCCGCAAAGCACCAGTAGGTGTCGTCTGGATGGATGTCCTGGTAGTACTTCGAGGTCCCAGCGACATAGGACAGGTAGCCTCCAGTCGAGTGCTGCACGCCCTTCGGCCTTCCTGTCGTGCCACTCGTGTACATCAGAAACAGGGTCGCCTCTGCGGGCATCGACTCTGGCGCGACGTCCTGCCCCCTGCAGCGCTGAAGCAGCTCATCGACGAAGAAGTCGCGACCGTCGACCATCGGACTTGCCGAGTGGTACTCCCCTTCGTTACGGCGCCAGACGAGCACCTTCTCGACCTCGATGCCTTCCCTGCGCGCCTCCTCGATCGCATCGTCGGCCTTCGCCTTGTGATCTATCAGCTCGCCGTTGCGCCAGTAGGAGTCGATCGTGACGAGCACCCTGCTGCCTGCGTCGGCAATCCGCTGGCCGCAGGCGGCACCGCTGAAGCCGCCGAACACCTCGCTGTGGATCACTCCGAGGCGCGCGCAGGCGAGCATCGCGACAGGCAGCGCGGGCACCATCGGCAGGTGGAATGTGACCCTGTCGCCGACCGCCACGCCAGCGAAGTCCTTCAGGAGTGCAGCGAACTCGTTCACGCGCTCGTGCAGCTGCGCGTAGGTGATCTCCTCGATCTGCTCCTGCTCAGGCTCAGGAACCCATATCAGCGCGTTCTTCGAGCCCCTGTCACGGAGGTGGCGGTCTACGCAGTTCACACAGGCGTTCAGGCGTCCACCAACCCACCACTTGAAGAACGGCGGGTTGCTGTCATCGAGGATCACGTCCCACTTCCGATCCCAGCTCAGCATCTCCGCATACTCGACGAAGCACTGAGGGAAGTGCTCCTCCGCGAAGCGCGCCAGGATCGCAGGGTCGTTCGCGTTCGCCTGACTCACGAACGAGGCGGGAGGGGGGCAGTAGCCCTCTTCCCGCCAGTGCACAGCTATCTGCGCCTCAGAAGCCGGGTCGGTCTGGACATCCCAGCCGCTGCTCCCAACCGCACCTGGGCCTGAGGAGTCATCGATCGCTCCTCCCGCAAGCTCCCCCGCTGCCTGCGCAGCCTCCGTGTCGCCCCGCGCGTGCTCGTCTCTGCTCATCACTCAACGTCCTCCGCGACCAAGCCTTCTGCTCAACTGAGCCTCCCGCTCAACGGCGCGAGCCATGCTTGCGCCGACGCTTGCGAGCCTCGGTCCCGCGCACGCCTGCAGGTGCCGGCGCAGGCGCCATTGCAGCACCATCGTCCCCCACCCCTTCTCGGGCATCCAAAACGTCAGGGGCGCCGCCGTCGCCGCCTCCGCGACCGTTCCCTGTTGCGTTGCCGCTCACAGTGCCTGCAGGGGTTGCCTGGGGCTGTGATCGCGTCGACCCTGACCGGCGCCCGTTCCGTCTCGCCGCCGCCTCCGCCTGCTGCTGCGCTCGCATCTCCGCCTGCGAGGGCCAGGGTCGCGCCTCCCCTGCGGCCCATGCAGGCGGCTCTCCGTTCGGCCAGCGCCCCGTGTACAGAAGCCCAAGCGCCGCGATCCAGAAGGCAGGTATGACCTCGAGGGTCGCGCCGCCTATCGGGAGGAAGAGAAGCAGCGCGGCGAGGATGCCGATCACGCCCATCCACCTCGTAAGCAGGCCGACCCGCATCGACTGCAGGCACAGCGCGATCATGCCGACGACGAGAGCGAGACCGACGATCAGCGAGATGTACTCGGAGGCGACGTTCACAGAGCCCGTCGTCAGCGCGCGTTCGACCGCCGCGTTCGTGAAGTTCGTCCCCGCGGCGAAGTTGTGAGCCAGGACCGCGCTCGCAACCTCGTGGGCGACGCCGATGACCGCAAAGCCGACGCCGCCGATGACCGCAAGAGGTCCGGCTGCAGCCCAGCTCGAGGGGTTGCGAAAGCGCGTCGCCCTCGCGAGCAGGTACAGCATTGCAGCGAGCGTCAGCAGCGCGAGGCTTGACAGAGCGCTTCCCGCGATCAGGGGGAAGGCGTGGCGGCTTATGAACCTCACCTCGGCCGCACGAGGGCTTTCGGACGGGTTCGCGACGCCCTTCAGCGCAGGGGCCATAGCCTGCAGCACTCCGACCGTTGGAGCGCCGCTCAGCGCCGAGTTGATCACTATCCCGCTCAGCAGGTAGAGCACGCCTGCAACGAGACCAGGCACCCCGAGCAGCTTGCGCTTCTCGCTCTCCCAACCCACCTCCACGCCGCGGTCAGGTCGACCCGCGTTCGCGGGACCTCCCAGCCGGCTTCCAGTGTCGGTGTTTCGGGCCATGCCCAGCAGAGTCTATGATGGCAGGAATGGAAAGTGGCGGACTGGGAGATATCTTCGGTGATCCGGAGGAGCTGCAGCGCCGCTTGGCTGAGTTTGCCGAGCAGATGCAGGGCCAGCAGCGACTCGCCTGGGCCGACAATGCGATCAAGCTTGCCGTCGACATGACGGTCGCAGCGGTGAACCGAGTGAATCTTCAGGGCAACGCAGAGGCCCAGGCGGAACAGATCCGCTCCGTGATCGCGGTCGTCTTCCCAGAGGCGGTGACTCTCGTCAGAGAGGCTCGCGAGGGCTTGCGCTAGCAGCGCATCGGTCAGCTGAAGGGAGGCGTCCTCGCGAACGCCGCCGACCGAGAACGTGAGGGCAGACCGCGATCAGGCGGGCGGCCTCGCGCCGCCCGCCTGATCGCGCACCCGCTGCGCCACGCTCGCCTCGCAGGCTTTTCTGCCTGAGCGAGCCCCCTCGGTCGCCTCAGATGGTGGCGAAGCGGTGTTCGAAGCTCAAAAGCAAAGCTCGCTCTTGCTCAGAAGTCCTCCTCTTCGTCGTCCTCTTCTTCCAGCTCTTCGAGATCGAGTTCCTCCTCGTCGGTCCCCGGCAGCTCTTCGTAGTCCTCTTCCCAGTCTTCGTCTTCGAGCTCGTGCTCTAGGCGTTCCAGGGGCGCGGTGTCAGGCATCAGAACTCTCCCTTCTTCAATCGTGTCGGCGGGGCGATCCAGGACACAGCGAGCTCGACTGTGCGTACCCTCGAAGCTGTACCCTCGAAGCGCGGGCATCATAAAACTCTCGCACGCATTCGCGAGCGGCGGCGCACCGGCCTCGCTGCAGCGGGCGAAGGGGACGACCTCGCTGCAGCCGGCGCTGGGGCGGGTGCCTCGTCGCGGCGGACCTCGCAGCGGCCGCGTCGCAACTTCAGGGCGCGGGCCTCATCGACGCGAGCGCCTCCAGCACCTGCTCGTCGTGAGTCTTTGGGGAGACCTTCTCGATCACGTGTGCGATCACACCCTCAGGATCGACTATGAACGTGCTCCGCTGCGCGCCCCAGGACTTGCGTCCATACATCGACTTCTGCACCCACACGCCGTAGCGCTCGCACACAGCGTGGTCCTCGTCGGCGGCAGGTAGGAGCAGTTGACGAGGTGGTCGTAGACGCGCAGGTCGCTCAGCGACGCTTCCTTGACGGCGCCTGCGTCGACCAGCTCTTGCAGAGGCAGCACAGGCGCGAGCACTCGTACGGGATGAGCGTAGCCCTCGGCGCCCTGGGCGATCATGCTGCACGTCGGTGTGAGCAGCATCCCGAAGCCCGGCTGGAATGGGCCGGAGAGGAACTTTCGCCGACCCTCACCGTGGCCGGCGGCATCCGGCGGCCACGGATAGGCCAACGGCACGTCCTGGAAGATGTCTCCCATGCGCACGTAGTCGGTGCGCTCCGCGTAGTAGGAGCCCGCGGAAGGTCTCTG
>JAJYUP010000112.1 GCA_021792455.1 Actinomycetes bacterium
TCCGCCGCTGGGGAACACCCCCTGGGCAACAAACACCCCGGCCCTCCGCGACCTGCCCCCCGTCCTCAAGAGCGCGGATTTGCAGGCCTCTTGCCGATGGAGCCAACCGGGATCGAACCGGTGACATCCTGCTTGCAAATCCGTGCCCGAGCTGCTGAACCGCTTGTTTATGCGAAGTTTGTATCGCCAAACCTGGCTTTATGACGGGCAAAATGGCCACGCGGTACTGAAAGCGGTACTGCGTGTATCGCGGTACTGCGGTGGTACTGCGTTGCCAACATCCGTATTCGATGAGCCGTGGTGGCGTCCCAAATCACCTTGATCCCACGGGCGCGCTCGTTGTCACAGAGCGCCGCGGCGGGCCGGTCTACGAGGCGAAGTGGCGGCGGGCCGGCAGGCAGCTCAAGCGCCTGATCGGACCTGCGTGGCTGGAGCGCGAGGGCGATAGCTGGCGCCCTCGACGCGGGCGACTTCCAGAGGGCTACTACGACGAGAAGCGCGCCACTGTCCGCATGGCACAGATCATCGCCGAGCACGAGCGCACCGAGCGCGCGATCGAAGCAGGCGAGATCGAGCGGCGCGAACGTGGCGTGACCTTCAGGGAGGTCGCCGCCGAGTGGCTTGAGCACCTGCAGCGAGAGCGCGGCGTGAAGCCCTCGACGCTCAGCGACTACGGCTACCTGCTCGCCGAGCCAGGCAGACCACACCTCAGAGGAAGCGGCAAGAGCCCCGGTCTCATCCTCGCCGCGCTCGGAGATCGACCGATCGCGAAGATCACCACGAAGGAGATCTCCAAGTTCCTTCGCAGCCTCGATGAGGCCGGCATGTCCGCAAGGTCGGTCAACAAGCACCGCCAGGTCCTCTCCGCGATCTTCAACTACGCCTGTCGCGAGGACACTCACGCTCTGCCTTCGACCCCGGTCAAGGGGACCATCAAGCGGCGCGAGGCGCCACCTGCGGTCATCGACTTTTATGAGCCGGAGGAGATCGAGAGGCTCGCCTGCGCCGCCGCGGACGGCCACCACCGCGGCTCGCAGCCGAAGAACCTCGAACCGGCCGAGATCGAGTGGAGAGCACGCGAGGACGCCCAGGACGCCGAGCTCTTTCGGCTGGCCGGCTACACCGGCCTGCGTCTCGGCGAGCTGCTCGCACTGCGCTGGGAAGACGTCGATCTCCAGACCCGCCGCATGATCGTCCACCGCGCAGTCTCCGCCGGCATCGAGGGGCCGACCAAGAGCTGGCAGGTGCGCTTCATACCGATCGCCGACCCCGCCGCGGAAGCCCTCGAACGCCTCGAGGCCAGAGAGGACTACACGGACCGCGAGGACTACATCTTCTGCTCACGCCTCGGGCGGCGCGCCTGCGGTGGGCGCTCCGCTGCGATCGGCTGCGCCGACCTCCGCTCCGCGCCCACCGACCCCCATGGCAGTGGCAATGCGTTCTCCCGTGGAAACCCTGCGAGTGCCCCCAGATCACCCGCATATCCAACACTCGCGGACCACTGCCACAGAGCGCTACATGCACGCCAAGGTGCGGCCGGAGGATTTGCAGCGCGTCAATCTCGCGTTTCAGATCACGGCGCGAGAGTCGCAAGATAGGCCCCTCGTGGGCCGGGTTTCTTTTTGACGGCTCACACGCCTCTGGATCGACCCTCGATCGTGCCGCGAGCGCGCACCGCCGCCTCGATCTCGTCTCGTAGGAAGATCCAACGTCGTCCAAGCTTGCGGGCAGGCAGCAATCCGCGGCGGGCGTATTCGAGGACCGGGGATGGGCATGTGCAGCAGGTCCGCCACGTCGCGGCCGTCGAGGACGTCTTCGCGCGTCGGGCGGGGGCAGGGCTGGATGTGCGGGTGGGTGTGCATCGGCTACGGGCAGAAGTTGGCCTTCACGGGTATATGGCCCTGAGCGTCAGCAACGCCAGACGAGTTTGCGGCGAGGGCCGGTTCAGCGTCGCGACGGACGCCGGGATGCGGCAAGTATCGCTTCCGCCCGAGCATGGATCGCGGCTGCGCCCACCTGGAGCGCGTCGGCGATCTTGAAGACGTTGGTCAGGCTCGGGTTCAGCTCGCCGCGCTCGATACCCCCGACGTAGGTGCGGTCCAAGCCGCACTCCAGCGCCAAGGCTTCTTGGGAGATGCCTCGCTCGCTGCGCAGCTCGCGGATCGCTTCGCCGAAGGCGAGATGGCGATCTGACCGGACAGGCGGCACGCCTGCGAGCTTTCCAGCTTGACGAATATAGATCCACGGGATATAAATAGCGCTCCAGATCAAATAGTGGCCCCGGCGCAGCGCGAACTGCCCGGGGCCCGGCACGGAAAGGAAGGACCTTCCATGCAGCACGAGCCTACATCTCAGGCAGCGCAGGACGAGGAAAGGGTCGAGTGGGCAATCCTCGAATCGCTCGTCGGCGAGGAGACCTCGCCCTGGTCGGAGGACGAGATCGCAAGCGAGCTCAACCACATCAAGCGCGGCGACGTGACGGACGGCCTAGCGCGCGTCAGCGGCGTCGGCGTCGTACACAGATGCGGCGGGTTCGCCTTCCTCACGCGCGCAGCCCGCTACACCCACAAGCGCACGTTCTACGCAGGCTAGGACCCACAGAACTCTCCGCGCTCGGCCCGGCCATCAAGCATCGGGCCGAGCGGCCGGAGACAACAGCATCGACATTGCCACGGCTCCACCGTCCCCTCCCCTATCCTGAAGGCATGGATCAGCCACGCGAGATCGAGCTTGTCTTCACGCCCCAAGAGGAGGGCGGCTACCACGTCTACGCGCCCGACCTGCCAGGTCTGCACACCCAGGGCGAGACGCTCGAGGAAGCCACCGCCAACGCGCAGGAGGCGTTGGAGCTTTACATCGAAGGGCTACGCGAAGATGACCTGCCCCTCGACGCTGGCGTGATTCGACGCAGGTTCCCGGTCCCCGTGTGAGCGACGGCCTCCCGGTCGTCTCCGGCCGGGATCTCGTCAAGGCACTCGAACGCGCGGGGTGGCACACGGCCCGCCAGAAGGGCAGCCACGTACGCATGAAGCATCCCGACCGGCGCATCCCGATCACCGTCCGGCTGCACCGCGAGCTCAAGCGCGGCACGCTCTCCGGCATCCTCGACGACGCCGGCCTCGACACCGACCAACTGCGCCGGCTGCTCTGATGCAAGCCGCTCGCGCTCTCATCGAGCACCGAGCGCCTTGCTTCGCACCGGCAAAGGCAGACCAGATGCACGGCGGTGCAATCGCTGTGTGATCGCTGTACGAGCCGATGGCCGGTCGTGGCCGCTGAAGGTCATCAATCACATGGTGACCGCAGCAAGCATCGGCGCAGCGAAAGGCGGCGGCTACGCCCGCTACCTGGAGAGCAAGACGATCGCCCCCGAGCGCGGCGACAACAACCTCAGCCGCGACGGCGAGATGACCGAGGGTTCCGGCCGCTGGCTCGCCGACCCGCGGACGCTCGTCAGGCTCGGCATCCAGCCGGCAGAGGCCGTCCGCGGCAAGGACTTCATCTCACTGATGGAAGGACGCCACCCCGCCACAGGCAGATGGCTTCGCCCAGAAGGCGCCGGCGGCGGCCGTGGCGGCGGGATCGACGTCACCTTCAGCGCACCGAAGTCCGTCTCGGCGGCCTGGGCGCTCTCCGACCGCGACGGACGCGAGCGGATCGAGGCAGCCTACGCAAGCGCAGTCGCCCAAGCCGTCGAGCACATGCGGGAGCGCGTGCCAGTCGTGCGACGCCGCTACAGCGGCCAGGTCATCGAGGAGCCCGCCAAGGACCTCATCGCCGCCAAGCACACGCACACAACCGCCAGAGGCATCTCAGGCGCCCAGGCGCCTGACCCGCAACTGCACAGCCACCTCGTGATCACCGCGGCCGTCCGCGACGACGACCGGATCGTCGCCGTCTCCTCAAGGCCGATCTTCCGCGCAGCCGGAGAACTCGGCGCCTTCTACCGCTCAGCGCTCGCCGGCGAGCTTGACAAGGCGGGCTACCCGATCCAGGCAGGCACAGGCAAGGACGGCCGGTGCTTCGAGATCGCCGGCGTCCCAGAGCAGCTCCGCGAAGCGTTCTCCGGCCGCTCGCGCGAGGTCGCACGCGCAGCGGAGAGGTCCCGCGCCCAGCATGGACGGTCGCCCGAACGAGGCGAGCTGCGCGACCTCGCACTCCTGAACCGGCGCGCAAAGACGCTCACAACCCGCACCGACCTCGAGCAGGCATGGCAAGAGACCGCCGAGCGCCACGGCTTCACCCGCGCCGACGCAGACATGCTGCGCGGCAGCCGTCAGGCCCGTGCGACCCCACAGCGCGATCTATCACGTCGTGTGAGCCATGCCGCCGAGCTGGAGGCAGCGATCGAACGCATCGAGCGGCAGCTCACGACCAGGCACGCCGTCTTCGGTCAACGTGACCTGCACACCGTCGTCCTGGAGCGGACAGCGGGCCGCCTCGACCCCGCAGGAGCACTTGCGCTGGCACACGAGATGATCGCCGAGCGGCGCGTCATCCCGCTCCAGGACGGCCGGCTCACGACGCTCGCGATCCGCGCCCAGGAGCAGGCCATCGAACGCCGAGCCGCCGTGCTCGCTCAACCTGCCGGCCGAGACGTGGGCGATCTCGCCCGCGCACAAGCGGCCAGAGAAGCAGGCGAGCGAATCGGCGCCCCGCTCAGCGTCGAGCAACAGCACGCGCTTCGAGAGCTCACCGGCCCACAGCGACTCGGAGCACTCATAGGCCCAGCAGTCACAGGCAAGGGCGTCGTGATCGATGCCGCCGCCCGTGCCGAACAGCACGTCGGCCGCGAGACCCTCGGCATCGCAGTCTCAGGCTCCACCGCCGAGCGCCTCGGCAAGGACAGTCCTGCGCTGAGCGGCCGAACGCTCACACTCGACGCACTCGTCCATCGCGCAAACACCGGCGCCGTAAACCTCGGCCCGCACACCACGATCATCCTCGACGAGGCGGGCATGGCCGACCACGAGCGCCTCGACAGGCTCACCGACCTCGTCGAGCGCACCGGAGCGAAGCTCATCGCTGTCGGCGACAGCAAGCAGCTGCCCGCGATCGGCCCCGGCGGCATGTTCGACCGACTCACAAGCCACGTCCGAGCGGTCGAGCTGCAGGACATCCACCGCACCCAAGACCCAGACGAGCGCCGCGCCTGGTACGCCCTCCGCGCAGGAGAACCAGAGCGCGCGATGGCCCACTACCTACACCGCGGACAGCTCCACCTCGCCGCCACACGCGAGAGCGCCGCAGAGGCCGCAGTTCAACACTGGCGCCATCTCTCCCACAAGCACGGCTTCCGAGAGGTCGCCCTGATCGCAGACGCCTCCAACACCCAGATCGACAGGCTCAACGCCCGCGCCCAACACCTACGAGCCCAAGACGACGACCGCGTGCCCGACACCGCAATCTGACATTCACCCATTCACACAATCAGAAAGCTGCTATACGAGCCACAAGCGCTTACACAGAAAGAGTGACGCCCTCAAGATCTCCCAGGCCCAGAAGATGCGTTCGCAGAGAGCGAGGCCGTGCTGCCCGAGCTCCTTCTCGGCCGCGAGCCCTTCGGCATGCGCCTTGAACCCTCGACGAAGATGCGCCCAGCAGATCTGACGTCGCTCAAGCGGCAGATGCGCATAGGCCCACCAGCGGTCGGAGGTGACGATCGCCTTGGTGTCGGTGAGCAGCTCCTTGGCGTGATCCTCATGCCGATCGGGCTCGACGGAGAAGCAGGCACGGTGGGAATCGAACATGCCCCACAGAGCGCGGCGCTCCCCGGCGGTGCGCCAGCCCGTCTCGTGTGTGCCACGAACGCAAGGAGAAGTCGATGTAGAAGATCGAGCTGATTGATGCGGTGCTGTACCGGAGATGGAGGGGCTGGCCTCTTGGGGCTGGCGGTCCTCCGCGGTCGTCCTGTAGGGGGAGGCCGCAAACCGCCCCGAGCTGCTGCGGTCAAGAGCCGTGGTGGTGAGCGTCGTGGGAAAAGGCGCGCCGTTGAGCGCGTCAGGTGTGGGCCAGGAAGACGAGCGAGAGCGATCCACTGATGACGTGTCGAAAGGCTGGAACAGATGACATCGAAACCGGGTTTGATGAGATGGCCCGGGAAGGAGCCTGGCGGGAGCCTGCTTATTGGCCAGGTGGTGTCCGGCATGGAGGTGGCGTGAGCTTGGCCTGGGCTTCGGTGCGGAACGTGGGAACCTGTCGTCTCGCGCCCGCGGGCGGCCAGTGGCGCCAGCATGGGCCTGCGGTCGCTGGTGGAAGGGAGAGCCCCAAGCGGCTGATCCGCGAGGGGTTGCGTACTGATGCGGGGCACAGGGACGGACCTGACCGTAGTAGCGATGAAGGTCCCGTAATGGGGCTGGAGCGAAGGGGAAGGGTCATCCTGGCTGGCCTGATGGTCAACCGCGATGTTGCGGGAGGAACCAGATGAGCGAGCTGAAACCTGACGGCAAGCCGTTTGTGATTTCCAAGCGGCTGGTCTGGGAGGCATGGCGAAGGGTCAAGGCCAACCGGGGAGCCGCGGGTGTTGACGAGGAGTCGATCCAGGCGTTCGAGGAGAACCTTTCGGGGAACCTCTACAAGGTCTGGAATCGGATGTCCTCGGGGAGCTACATGCCGCCGCCGGTGAAGGCGGTCGAGATACCGAAGAGGAAGGGCGGGTCGAGAATGCTCGGCGTGCCGACGGTCGCAGATAGGGTCGCTCAGACGGTCGCCTACCTGTATCTGGAGCCCGACGTGGAGCCAGTGTTCCACCCGGATTCCTACGGGTATCGGCCGCGACGCTCGGCTCATGACGCGCTCGCGGCGTGCAGGCAGCGGTGTTGGAGGTATGACTGGGCTCTGGATCTGGATCTCAAGTCGTTCTTCGACTCGCTTGACCATTCGCTTGTTCTGAAGGCGGTCGCTCACCACACCGACCTGCGGTGGCTCCTCCTCTATGTGGAGCGGTGGCTGAAAGCGCCGCTGCAACTGGAGGACGGCACCCTTCGCCAACGGGATCGTGGAAGTTCTCAGGGCTCTGCGATCTCGCCCGTGCTGGCGAACATCTTCCTGCATTGGGCGCTTGATATGTGGCTCGTCCGGGAGTTCCCGGCGGTCCCGTTCGAGCGTTACGCGGACGATGAGATCCTGCACTGCAAGACCAAGGCGCAAGCGGAGATGCTGCGCGACGCGATCATCGAGCGGCTGGCGCAAGTCGGTCTGGAACTGAATCTGGACAAGACGCGCATCGTGTACTGCAAGGACTCAGACCGCACCGGCTCTCACGAGCACGAGCAGTTCGACTTCCTCGGCTACACATTTCGTCCGCGGCTGGCACGGAGCAAGACTGGCAAGAAGTTTGTCAGCTTCCTCCCGGCAGTCTCAGACGACGCCGCAAAGAAGATGCGCCGCACGATCAAGCGCTGGCGGCTGCACTTGCGAAGCGGATCGACCCTCGCCGACCTCGCACGGGAGATCAACTCGACCGTGCGAGGCTGGATCAACTACTACGGCCGCTTCTACCGGTCAGAGCTGATCCCGACTCTCAAGCGCATCAACCACTACTTGATGCGCTGGGCCATGCGGAAGTACAAGCGGCTGCGCGGCCATCCCACGCGGGCAGCCCGGTTCCTGACGGCGGTCGCCGAACGGGACTGGAGTCTGTTCGCTCACTGGCGGGTCGTGCGGCCGACAGCTGGATGACAAGAGCCCGGTGAGCCGAGAGGCTCACGCCGGGATCTGCGAGCGCCGGGGGGTGCGACTCCCCCCGGCGACTCAACCCATGTTCAGCGCCTGCGCTCCACGGCACCGGCCGAGAAGATCGTGGTGGGGGTCGGCCAGCGCCGCAGCGGTCCTTCAGAGGATCGCGTCCACGGTACCTGAGCTGATCCTGGCGCCGAACAGCTC
>JAJYUP010000113.1 GCA_021792455.1 Actinomycetes bacterium
CCTCGCGCTGCAGGACAAGTGCAACGAGGGGATCGTGAAGATAGCGCGCGAGATGGGCGGCAGCCTCGTCGGCACGGGCGACGTCCACTATCTGCGCCGCGAGGATCATGCACACCACACCGCGCTGTTGTGCGTGCAGACGAAGAGCACGCTGAGCGCGCCGAAGATGACCTTCGAGACCAACGAGTTCTACCTGCGCGACAACGAGGAGATGGCGCGGGCGTTCGCGCAGTGGCCGGAGGCGGTCGCGAGCACGTTGGAGATCGCGCAGCGATGCAACGTCGAGATCGAGCTCGGGGGTCAGCTGATACCGCGGTTCCCCACCCCTGAAGGGTGCTCCGAGCAGCAGTATCTCCGTGCGCAGGTGATGCAGGGTCTTGCCGCCCGGTACGGAGATCCTCCACCCGCTGAGGCTCTCGAACGCGCCGAGATGGAGCTCGAGGTCATCGACAGGATGGGGTTCAACGCGTACTTCCTCATCGTCTGGGACTTCGTCGCCTTCGCGAAGCGGAGCGGGATCGCGGTAGGCCCGGGTCGCGGCTCGGCGGCAGGCTCGATCGTCGCCTTTTGCCTGCACATCACCGACGTCGATCCGCTGCGCTACGAGCTGCTGTTCGAGCGGTTCCTCAACCCTGAGAGGGTGTCGATGCCCGACATCGACATCGACTTCTCCGTCCGTGGCCGCGAGCGCGTGATGCGCTACGTCACCGAGAAGTATGGACGCGACGCCGTCGCCCAAATCGTCACGTTCGGCAAGATGTTCCCACGTGCGGCGACCCGCGACGCGGCTCGGGTGCTCGGCTACGACTACGCGACAGGGGATCGCCTCGCGAAGCTCATTCCCGATCCGGTGATGGGCCGGGCGCCGTCCTTCGAGGACTGTCTCAGAGAGGGAGAGCCGCTGCGCAGGGCATATGACGGGGAGGCCGACGCGAAGGCGATCATCGACGTCGCGCGCGGGCTCGAGGGGATCGTGCGCAACTCCTCGATCCATGCTGCCGCGGTCGTGATCGCCGATCGACCGCTCACCGACATCGTGCCGCTCCAGCTCGCGGATGCCGGAACCGACGAGAAGGGAGAGCGCACCTCCAGGACCGTGACGCAGTTCTCGATGAAGCCGATCGCGGAGATCGGGCTGCTGAAGATGGACTTCCTCGGGCTGCGCAACCTCGACGTGATAGAGGACGCACTCGACATCATCGAGCGATCGACGGGCAGCCGTCCAGACATGGAGACCCTGCCGCTCGACGACGCGAGGACCTACGAGATGCTCGCGAAGGGCGACTCGATCGGCGTGTTCTCCTTCGAGTCCGACAGCACCCGCGAGGCGCTTGCGCGGGTGCGCCCAGACGAGTTCAACGATCTCGTCGCTCTGCACGCGCTCATCCGCCCTGGCGCGATGGACCAGATTCCCGTCTACGCGCGCGGCAAGCACGACCCGGATGCGATCAGGTACCCAGACGAGCGTCTGCGTTCGATCCTGAGCTCCACCAATGGAGTGATCCTCTACCAGGAGCAGGCGATGCAGATCGCGAAGGAGCTCGCCGGCTTCTCGGGTGCGAAGGCGGACGACCTGAGGAAGGCGATCGGCAAGAAGGACCGAGAGGCGATGGCGGCGCTGAAGTCTGAGTTCTACGTCGGCTGCGAGGCGTCTGGGACCACCCGCGCGGTCATCGACTTCCTCTGGCAGACGAACGAAAAATCGGCCGACTACTCGTTCAACAAGTCGCATGCCGCCTGCTACGCGCTGATCTCCTACAGGACCGCCTGGTTGAAGGCCAACCACCCCGCCGAGTACATGGCGGCCCTCATCTCCTCAGTGATGTCGACGAAGGACAAGGTGCCGTTCTTCGTCGCCCGCTGCGAGGAGATGGGGATCGAGATCCTGCCCCCTGACGTCAACCTCTCAGACCACGAGTTCACGGTCGTGGACGGCAGCATAAGGTTCGGACTCGATGCGGTGAAGGGGGTCGGCCATCAGGCGGTCGAGGCGATCAAGAGGGCGAGGGAGCAGGATGGCCAGTTCACATCGCTGTGGGACTTCTGTGAGCGGGTCGATGCCAGAGCGGTCAACAGGAAGGCGATAGAGGCGCTGATCAAGTGCGGCGCGTTCGGCTCCACTGGCGCAACTCGCAAGGGGATGCTTGCGGTGCTCGAGCGGGCTCAGGCAGCGGGCCAGAAGGCCCAGCAGGACGCGCTGATCGGACAGGGGTCGATCTTCGACCTGCAGGAGCAGGCGCGGGACGGGGCCGATGCCGGCGGCCCCGCCTCCCAGGGCCGCGTGCGATCGCAAAGCGGCCACCCGCCGATCCCGCCGCAGGAGTTCGACCAGGCGCAGCTGCTCGCATACGAGAAGGAGGCGATCGGCCTGTTCGTCTCTGCGCACCCCCTGAAGGCGCTGCGCGCGGCGATGCGCGCCCGCTGCGAGTGCTCGCTTGGAGAGCTTCGCGGGCGCAGGGACAGGGAGGCCGTCACGGTCGGGGGGATCATCACGGAGGCGAAGAGGATCAGGACGCGCAACGGCGACCCGATGATGTTCGCGACTCTCGACGACCTCGAGGAGTCGGTCGAGATGATCGTCTTCGGCAGGGCGCTTGCCGACAACGAAGCGGCGCTTGCGGTCGACAAGATCGTGCTCGTGCGCGGCAGAGTCGACCACAAGGAGGCGGGCAAGACCTCGCTCATCATGCAGAGCGTCGAAGAGCTCACCCCCGACCGGCAGGAGCTCGAAGCGGCCGCCGACGGTGAGGGGACGGAGGGGCACGCGCCGCAGGATGCGCCCCCACTGCGCCTGCGTGTCGACGTCAGGAGGCTGACTGCGAACGCGATCGAGGAGCTGAAGCAGCTGCTGCAGGATTTTCCCGGCCCCTCTGAGGTCGTCCTCGAGCTCGCGGGGGACGGTCGCTGCAGGCTGCTGCGACTCGGAGAGGGCTACAGGGTGCAGCACACCGCCGCGCTCAGGGCGGAGGCTGAGCAGACGCTCGCCTGCGCTCTGCTTGCCGCCGCTGCCTGAGGCCCCGCTCCCGGAGCGCTGCTGCGAGCTGCACTTCGGCAAGCTCAGGGCCCTTGCCGCTCGCACCAGGGGTCTCCAGCACGCAGGGCAGCTCTGCGAAGGGCGCCGCCGAGAGGAACGCCGCGCAGCCACGCTCACCGAGCTCCCCCTCCCCGATGTTCGCGTGCCTGTCGCGGTTGCTGCCGAGTGGGGTTGCGGAGTCGTTGAGGTGCAGAGAGCGGATTCTCCCGGCGCCGATCGTGCTTTCGGCGTGTGCGAGCACCGAGTCCATCTTCGCCGCTTCACGGATGTCGCAGCCGGATGCGAACAGGTGGCAGGAGTCGAGGCAGACGCCGATCCGATCGCCGCCGCCGGCGGCGTCGATGAGGTCGCGGAGCTCCTCGAAGGAGCGGCCAAGGGTTCCGCCTGCGCCTGCGGTGTTCTCGAGGTGCAGCTCGCAGCCTTCGGTGTCGGCAAGTGCCTGGGCGATCGTCTCGCCGGCGCGGAGGATCGCCTCAGAGACCTCGCCCGTCTTTGCCGATCCTGGATGCAGCACGACGCCGCGGGCACCGATCTGGGAGCCGGCGCGGAGCGAGTGGGTGAGGCAGGAAAGAGATCTCTGTCGGATCTCAGGCTCGGCGCTCGCGCAGTTGACGAGGTAGACGGCATGGATGAGGACCGCCTCGATCTCGCTGCCCTGCATCGCCTGCCTGAACCGATTCACCTCCTCCTGCGAGTAGGTGCTCGCTCGCCACGTCCGCGGGGACTGGTTGAAGATCTGGATCGCCCTGCACTCCCGCTCGGTGCCCCGCTCGACGGCCTTCCACAGGCCCCCCGCGGTGGAGACGTGAGCGCCGATCAGCATCGCTCGATCAATAGCATGCGTCCATCCTATGCGTCTGCGGTTTGCCCCATCGCCCACCGGCGCGCTTCACATCGGAGGCGCGCGCACCGCGCTGTTCAACTGGCTGCTCGCGCGGCAGTCTGGCGGCAGCCTGCTGCTGAGAATCGAGGACACAGACATCGAGCGCTCGAGCGCTGAGAACGTCGAGCAGATCCTGGATGCGCTCAGCTGGCTCGAGATCCAGTTCGACGAGGGACCGGTGATGCAGAGCTCTCGCCGCGGCCGCCACGTCGAGGTGCTGAGGCGACTTTTGAGCGAAGGTCGCGCCTACCACTGCACTGCGACCGCCGCCGAGGTGGCGGCATACAAGCGGGAGCACGGCCAGGAGCGCGGATTCAGGGGCGTCGAGTCTGCCGAAGGCGCGGTGAGGCTGCGTGTGAGCGACAGTGGGAAGACGGTCGTCAACGACCTCATCAGAGGGCCGACGCGCTTTGCACACGTCCACCTCGACGATCCCGTGATCGCACGCGCAGACGGGAGCGTCCTGTACAACTTCGCGGTCGCGGTCGACGACCTCGACGCTGCGATCACCCACGTCGTTCGCGGCGAGGACCACCTTCCGAACACGCCGAAGCAGCTGCTCGTGCTCGAGGCGCTCGGCGCGGAGCCTCCGATATATGCGCATCTTCCGCTGCTGCACGGGCCAGACGGCAGGAAGCTCTCGAAGCGACATGGCGCCGCCTCCGTGCAGGATCTGAGGGACGCCGGCTACCTGCCCGAGGCGGTGCGCAACTACCTCGCGCTGCTTGGTTGGGGCAGCGGCAGCGAGGAGACGATCCTCTCAACTGAGCAGCTGATCACGCGGTTCGACATCACGCGCGTCAGCCGCAACCCTGCCCGCTTCGATCCAGTGAAGATGCGCTGGATGAACGGGGTCTACATCAGGTCCGCCGCAGTCGATGCTCTCGCTGAGGCGATTCTGAAGCACCTCGACTCGATCGACGGCGAGGCGGCGGCCGCGGTGAGAGCCGATCCGCGCAGGTTCGCAAAGGCTGTCGCGATCAGTCAGGAGAAGCTGCACACGCTCGCCGACTTCTGGCCCCTCGCAGGATTTCTCTTTCTGCGCAGGCCGACAGATCCAAAGGCATCGCGGCGATGGCTCGATGCCGATGGACGGCTGCGTTTGGCAGAGACGAGGCATCGCCTCGAGGACATCGGGCAGTTCGACGAGCAGGCGGTGAGGCATGCGCTCGAGGGGCTCGTTCTCGAGCTCGGCTGCAGGCCAGGCGAGGTCTACCAGCCGCTGCGGGTGGCGATCGCAGGCGTGACGGTGTCGCCCGGCATCTTCGAGAGCGTCGCGCTGCTCGGACGCGAGGAGACTCTGAAGCGCGTCGATGCCGCGCTCGAGGCGTCGCTGTCGGCGTCAACATGAGCGGCGCTCCGGCGTCAGGCTGAGCGGCGCTCCGGCGTCAACATGAGCGGCGCTCCGGCGTCAGGCTGAGCGGCGCTCCGGCGTCGAGATGAGCGGCGGTCCAGCGTCGAGATGAGCGGCGGTCCCGCCTCGGTCTGAGTGGAGGTCCTGCTCGCGTCGGCGAGCGTACCTGATGCGCCTCGATGCCCGCTTCAGGCGCGCCTGGCCGCCTCGTGCCGGCGAGTCTTCGGCGTATCTCAACCATCGCAGCGAGGCTGCCGATACCACCGGCATGAGTGGCGGCAACGACTTCACAGAGACGCGACGGCGGTAGGCGCGCCATGCCCGGATCCTCAGCGCACGTCGAGCTGGCGGCAGATCTCGGGGTGGCCCCCGCACGCAGCCGCGCCTCGACGAACGGCCCTCTCGCGCGATCGCCTCTCGCGCCGCTGCCGCCGCGGTCGCGGCCGGGAGGGAGCCCGGCGCTCACGGCCTCGCGGCACAACGAGGGCCACGGGCGCAGGCTCGCGCTCGCCTTCGAGGCGCTCGAGTCCTTCCCGGCGCTCGCGGAGTCGCGCGACAGGCTGCTCGAACTGCTGCAGAAGGACAACGTCGCGACCGCAGAGGTTGCGGCGACGATCGAGTCGGATGCCGCTCTCGTCTCCGCGGTGCTTCGTCTTGCAAACCGTGAGCTGAGGGGGCGCGCACGCGTGGACACGGTCCTCGGAGCGGTCGAGCGCATCTCGCTGGCCGCCGTCGGACGGCTTGCGAGAAGCACTGCGACGTTCGAGTTCTTCGAACGCACGACTCCTTGGGATGCGGCGCCTGAGCGGTTCAGGCTGCATGCGCTCGCGGCCCAGCGCGCGGCCGACAGGCTCGCCGCCGAGATCGGCTATGAGCAGCGCGACCGTCTCAGCGCGACGAGCCTGCTGCACGACATCGGCAAGCTCGTGTTGATCCACGCTTACCCGGGCTATCCCGAGCAGGTGCATCAGGGCGCGAGGACTCCAGAGGAGAGAGTGCGCCAGGAGCGCAGGGAACTTGGCATAGACCACGCTCTCGTCGGCGGTGTGCTCGCACGACGGTGGGGGCTGCCCTCGTCGCTTGCCGCCGTGATCGAGCGTCATCACAACGATGAGGCAGGCGCAGAGGCAGCGATCGTGAGGCTTGCGGACATGCTCGCCCACTACGCGTATGGGGATGTGATCTCGCCTTCGCACATGCTTGGCTGCGCACGCATGATCGGGCTTGGAGCGCGCCAGCTGAGGCAGGTGCTCTACGAGTTGCCAGGCACGGCTGGCCGTGCGCGCCCCGCCGACCCCTGCCCGCTGTCGAGCAGGGAGCTCGGCGTGCTGCAGCGGCTCGCAGAAGGCAAGGTCTACAAGCAGATCGCCCACGAGCTGAACCTGTCGCCGAGCACCGTGCGCACCCACCTCCACAACATCTATGGCAAGCTCGGCGCCGTCGATCGGGCCCAGGCGGTCCTGATCGCAACGGAGCGCGGCTGGCTTTGACGGCGCTGACGCTCTCCTGAGCCCGGCGCCCGCAACTCACGACTGCGCCGATACTCGCCGCTGCTCATCCGTCTGCCATAGGATCGTGGCAGTCAGCGATGATCTCGATCACGAGCAAGTCCCCCTATGCGATCCAGGCGCTCGCCGAGCTCGCGAGCACCGCTGATGGCGGACCCGTGCCGATCGGTGAGATCGCACGCCGTCGAAACGTGCCGGTCCAGTTCCTCGAGCAGCTGTTTGCCGTGCTGAGGAGAGCGGGGGTGCTCGCATCGCAGCGAGGGGTGAAGGGCGGCTACCGCTTTGCGAGGGATCCCCGGACCGTCACGGTGCTCGAGGTCGTCGAGCTGCTCGACGGCCCGCTCGGCCAGGGTGCGACCGGAGTGTTCGCCGACGCCGCCGCGGCTGCGAGGCAGGTTCTCGAGGGCTGCACGATCGCCGAGGTGGTCGAGCGCGAGACGCGCGAGGCGGGGGCGAGCATGTATTACATCTAGAAGAGTCCAGGGCCAGAGCCGGACTTGGCTCCGCTGTGCGGGCTTCGACCGCTGTAGATCCGCTCGAAGCCGCTGGGTTCCGGTGGTCGACCCTCGCGCCGTTCAGACGGTCGAGCGCTCGCGGCGATGGCGCTGCCGGGTCATGGCCGTTGCGCGAGTTGGTGGGCTCGGCGGTGACCTCGCCACAGCCAGCGGTGCAGAGCGCCTTCGCCTCGGTGGAGATGAGCGCCCCGCAGAGGATCAGCGCTCGCGCAGACTGTCGCGCACCCTGAGGAGATGGTGGTATCGAGCGAACGCGCCGACGTGCATTGCATCTGATCGCTGAGGGCTCTCGCTCCACGTCTTGCCCCTGCGCTCTATTGTCGGGGGCTGAGATGGCCGCAATCCCGATCGACATTGCCGAGCTCGTCGGCGAGACCCCGCTCGTCAGGTTCAAGCGCATGCTCGAGGGCACGCTGGCGGAGCGTGCCGGCGTCGAGCTGTATGGCAAGCTCGAGTCGTTCAACCCCGGCGGCTCCGTGAAGGACAGGATCGGCGTCGCGATGATTCAGGCGGCGGAGGCTGAAGG
>JAJYUP010000018.1 GCA_021792455.1 Actinomycetes bacterium
CGCCCGGCAGGTGGTCGCGCAGCTGGGCCAGGGTGCGGCGTGCTGCTGCTTGCCCGTCGGCGATGCATTGGGGCACCCCCGCCCCGTGGTATGCAGCGCCTGCGAGCGCGATGCCGCGGAGCGGCTCGAGCTCCTGCTCGATGCGTGCCACGCGTGCGATGTGGCCCCGCTCGCAGATCGGCAGCGAGCGGTGCCAGCGCATGATGTGCGCCTCCTCTGGCAGCACCTGCTCACCGATCACCTGCCGCAGCTCGTCTGTGAGGCTGCTCACGATCTCCCCGTCCTGCGCTTCCAGCGCATGTGCGGTGTGCGCGCGGGCGATGGAGCACCGCAGCCAAGCCCCGCCGTCGACAGCGAGATGGGGCCACTTCACGGACATGAACGTGCATGCCCCCAGCAGCGTGCCTGCGCTGCGCGGCATCAGCAGCCCTGCGCAGCGCATCGCTGAGAGCGCTGCGCTGCGTTTGCAGCGCAGAGTCACGACGACGGTTGAGGCATAGCGAACGCCCTGCAGCTCGCCGGCGGCCCCTGGCGCGATGCCGCGCAGCAGGTTCGCCGCGACGTCCGCTCCGGTCGCGACGATCACCGCGTCGACGAGCAGGGGTTCCGCCTCGCCTGTCCTCACGAGGTACCTGCCGTCCGCTCTGCGCTCGATTGCCGTCGCCTGCGTGCGCAGACGCACCTCAGCTGCGCCGCAGCGCTCGGCGAGGCGCGTCACGATCCTCTCCAGGCCGCCTTCGAGCGTCACGAACAGGGGGCCTCGGTCGGCTGGCGCGTCCTCGCCCTGCTTCGGCGCGGCCGCTGAGAATCCGCGCAGCGAAGCGGTCGAGCCTCGCCCGGCGGCGGTGGGGCCTCCCCGCAGGAGGCCTGCGATCAGGCTGCGGTGCTCATGCGCGAGCTGGCTCAGCGCGGGTGCCGTTGCTGCGGCGCTCAGCTGCTCGCAGTTTGCGCCGTAGATCGTTCCAAGCAGCGGGTCGACGATCCGCTCGAGCGCCTGCGCTCCAAGGCGGCGACGAACGATCTGGGCGACCGTCTCGTCCTCCCTCCACCTGCATGATGGGAGCAGCAGATCCAGCGCAGCCCTCGCAGCCCCCGCCTTCGAGAGGATCCCTGAGCGCAGCACCTCCGCTGGGGCTGTTCTCTGTGCGGCGAGGACCCCTGTCGGCAGCGGGGCGAGGCGGCGCTTGATCCAGACGCAGCTCGTCGTCTGTGCGGCGGGGGTGAGGTCATCGCTCAGCCCGAGCTGTTCGCAGAGCGCGATCGCGGTTGGCGCGCGCGCCATCAAGGACTCGGCGCCGACGTCGATCCTCTGCCCGCCGATCGGTTCGCTGCGGATCTTGCCGCCGAGACGCTCATCGGCCTCGAGCAGTGTCACCGACGGGGGCGTCATGCCCTGATCCTTCTCACGGAGCAGCGCATCGACGGCGCTCAGCCCTGTGATCCCGCCGCCGATCACCGCGACGTGGTGCTCGCCTGAAAACCCGCTCACCGCACACCCGCAGGGACGCGGTCGCGAACGAGCTTCGCAAGACCTGCCATCAGGACGGGGTCGGCGTTCAGCGATCTCGTCCGTCGCCACATCAGGCTCAGCTGTGCAGCGAGGCGCGCGCATTCGACGTCGAGGTCGTAGAGCACCTCGAGATGGTCTGCAGTGAAGCCCGCCGGACAGACGATCACGCCCTCGCATCCGCCTGCGGACAGGCTGCGGATCACCTCTCCGATGTCAGGGCCAAGCCACTGCTCGCCCGTTCTTCCCGCGCTCTGCCAAGCCGTTGTGAACGAACTCAGGCCCGCCTCCCTCGCCACCGCCTCCGCCGTCTCGAGCAGCTGCGCCGGGTAGGGGTCCTCGAGGGCGAGGATCCTTCTTGGCAGGCTGTGGGCGGTGAAGACGACTGCGATCTCCCCGTCGTCCCCTCGCGCTCTGCCAATGGCTTCGCCTCTCCTGTTGGCGCCCCCACCGTGTCCCTGCATCCGCGTGCTCTGCAGCAGCCGCATCGCCTCGCGCACCCGACTTGCCAACAGCGAGATGTAGGCGGGCATCAGGTGCCACTCGGAGACGAAGCTCAGTTCGATGCGCGAACCCGCTGCAGCGCTCGCGCGCGAGATGTACTCGCCGATGGAGAGGCTGGAATAGTGGGGCGCGAGCACGAGCCCGACGGCTGTGCGCACCCCCCGCTCGATCAGCCGCTGCACGCCCTCCTCGATGAACGGCGGCGAGTGCTTCATGCCCAGCTCGACCTGAAAGCGGGCGGAGGGATCTGCGTCGAGGATCAACTGGAGGCTTTCCGCCTGGGCCCTGCAGATCTGAAGCAGCGGTGAGCTGCCGCCGATCGCCGCATACCGCGACTTCAGCTCCTGGATCTGCGCCTCCGTTGGGCGCCTGCCACGTCGGATGTGGGTGTAGTAGGCCTCGATGTCTCCCGCGCCTGCTGGAGTGCCGTAGGACATCAGCAGGACTCCCGTCGGCTCACGCACGCTTCACCTCCTGCAGCGAGCGCCCCCGCTTCAGCGCACCGTCCCGAAGGCCCTGCTGTGAGTGCGCTGCGGACCCTGCCCCAGCTGCGGTCTGCGCGCTGCGCTCATGCACGAGCGAGACGATGCTCTTCAGAGTCTGCGGGTCGGTCTCGGGGAGCACACCGTGGCCGAGGTTGAAGACGTGACCTGCGCCGCCGCCCTGCTGCAGCACGCTGTCGATCTCAGCGGCGAGCACGTCGGGTGGGGCGAGGCAGAGCGCCGGGTCGAGGTTGCCCTGGACGGGCACCTGCCATCCGAGGCGCGTGCGCGCCTTCCGCAGCGGCACGTGCCAGTCGACGCCGACGACGTCGGCGCCGGCGAGATGGAGCAGCGTGAGCAGCTCGCCTGTGCCGACGCCGAAGTGGATCCGCGGAACGCCGAGGTCGGCGATGCCTGAGAAGAGGCGCCTGGCGGATGGCAACACGTGCGACCGGTAGCTTTCTGGGCTGAGCGCCCCCGCCCAGCTCTCGAAGACCTGCACCGCCTGTGCCCCCGCCGCGACCTGGGCGCGAAGAGAGGCTATCGACATGTCCGCGAGGCGGTGCAGCAGTCGCTGCCACAGTGCCGGCGCGCTGTACATCATCGCCCGCGTGCGGCTGTGGGCCTTCGATGGGCCGCCCTCGATCAGATAGCTGGCGAGGGTGAACGGGCCGCCGGCGAACCCGATCAGCGGCACGCTCAGCTGCGCGGTCGCGAGCCGCACCGCCTCGCCGATGTATGGGGCGTCCTGGTCAGGGTCGAAGCTCCGCAGACGATCGACGTCCGCCTCCGATCGGACCGGGTTCGCGATCACCGGGCCGACGCTTCGCACGATCTCGAGCTCGACGCCGGCGGCGGCGAGTGGGACCGTGATGTCTGAGAACAGGATCGCGGCGTCGACGTTCAGCCGGCTCACCGGCTGCAGCGTCACCTCTGCGGCCAGCTGCGGGGTGCGGCATATCTCGAGCAGGCCTGCGTGCTGACGCACCGCGCGGTACTCAGGCAGGCAGCGACCCGCCTGGCGCATGAACCACACCGGCACCCGCTCGACCTGCTCGCCGCGGTAGGCCCTCAAAAGCAGCGGCGCGCTCATCTCCCACGCAGCCTTCGTCGAGGTGAGTCGTCCATCAGATGCGCGCTCATCTCCCACGCAGCCTTCGTCGAGGTGAGTCGTCCATCAGATGCGCGCTTGGTGCGCGCGTCGTTCATTCGTGCGTGGTTTTCACGCCCTGTCAGACCGTAGAGATCGCGGATACGGCTCTCGTCCACGCCAGCTAGCGTCTCGCACCGATGGATGAGTCGGATCAACCTCGCCTTCGGCTCAGCGAGGCCGCGGCAGGTGCTCGCGCTCGTCGCGACGCCCGCATGACCGCATTCGACTTCGACGCCTCGCCGTTCACGATCGCCTGGGAGGTGACGAGGGCGTGTGCGTACAAGTGCATGCACTGCCGTGCCGATGCCCAGGTCAGGCGCGATCCGCGGGAGCTCGACACCAACGAGGCGCTTGCCCTCATCGAGTCGCTTGCGCGCTTCCAGACACGTCCAATCCTCGTGCTCACCGGCGGAGACCCGCTCATGCGCCGTGACCTGTTCGCGCTTGCCCGTCACGCTGACGCACAGGGGCTCAGGGTCGCGCTCACGCCAACGGCGACCGCGCTGCCGACGCGCATGCGCCTCGCCCAGGCGCGGGAGTCTGGCGTGCGGCGCATCGCCTTCAGCATCGACGCTGCAGACCCCGCGCTCCACGATCGCTTCAGGGGGTTCCGCGGCTCCTATGCGCGTACGCTCTCTGGGCTTCGCAACGCGATCGCAGAGGGGTTGCCAGTGCAGGTCAACACGACCCTCTGCGCGCTCAACGTCGATCAGCTGCAGCCGATGGCGCAGATGCTCGAAGAGCTCCAGGTCGTGCAGTGGTCCGTGTTCTTCCTCGTGCCCGTCGGCCGGGGCAAGCGGCTGCCGATGCTGACCCCGCAGCAGCACGAGGAGGCGCTTCAGTGGCTCGCGGACCTCTCGAGCGAGGTCTCCTTCGACGTGAAGGCGACCGCTGCGCCGCAGTACCGGAGGATCCTGCGCCAGCGCGCGCGCCGCAGCGCCGGCGCCGGGTTCCAGTTCGCGGACGGGCTCAGCCGTCCTCACGAGGGCAAGGGTGTTGGCGATGGGCGCGGCTTCATGTTCATATCGCACGTCGGCGAGGTGATGCCCTCCGGCTTCCTGCCGCTGTCCGCGGGCAACGTGCGCAGCGAAGATCCCGTTGCGATCTACCGCTCCTCGCGCCTGTTCTCGCAGCTGCGCAACAGTGGGGCGCTGCGCGGCAAGTGCGGACGCTGCGAGTTCAAGGAGGTCTGTGGCGGCAGCAGGGCGCGTGCCTACGCGCTCACCGGCGACTACCTCGCCGCAGACCCGAGCTGCCCCTATACGCCCTCTCCCGCCGGCACGCCCTCTCGAGTGCGGGTCTGAGGTGTTGGACAGTCCTGCATCGCGCTCCTGCTGCGCGGTCCACTCCAGGCACGGTGAGCTGTTCGCTTGGGGCATCGGCTTTAGGCTTGCAGCTGCCCCTGCCGCGATCTCGACGACGTGCGCGAAAGTCATGCGAGTTGCGCAGGCAGGTGATCAGAGATAGGCATGGACTGCGCACACCGGAGGGGGCAGCCCGCTGATGAGCGCCCGCTCGCCTGCCCGCACGTCGAGCTGCTTCGCACCTTCTGCGTCGCCGTCGACTCAGGCAGCATCGGGCGCGCCGCCCAGCGCCTGCATCTCACCCAGCCAGCGGTCTCGAGGCGTCTCAAGTCCCTCGAGGAGCAGATCGGGGTGCCGCTGCTTCAGCGCTCGAGCAGCGGGGTGAGGATGACGAGTGCCGGCGAGCGGCTGTACGCCCACGCACGTCGCATGATCGCGGACATGCATGAGCTCGCCGCCGCGCTCGATCGCATGCGCGACAGCCGCAGCACCGTCCACCTCGCGATCAGCCACACCGCCGCCGAGTCGCTGTTGCCGCGCGCGCTCGTGCTGATGCAGAGCGAGACGCGCTCGCCTGTCGAGGTGCTCATCGCAAACTCCCGAGTCGTCAAGGAGCTCGTCCTAGAGGGCCAGGCTGACGTTGGCATAGCCGCCTGCATGGATCGCGAGTCGCTCTCAGGTGCGATCAGCGTCGAGCTCATCGAGGATGAGATCGTGATCGCCGTCCCTCTTGCGCACCCGTGGGCGCGAAGACGCTCGATCGCGCCGCTCGAGCTGCTCTCGAGCCCGATCGTGCTGCGCGACCCTGGCGCGCACAGCCGTCAGGTGCTCGAGCACGTGCTCGGCGAGCTCCGCCTCCCAGCGCCAAGGGCCGCCGCTGAAGTCGGCTCGACGCAGGCGGGCAAGGAGCAGGCGCACGCGCTGTGCCTGCCCGTCGTCGTCTCGAGGCTCGCGCTCAGCGCAGCAGACAGGCTCGAGGCGCTCAGCGTCGATGGCATCCACTTCAGGCGTCGCCTCTGCGCGCTGCACCAGCCTGGAGTGCTCTCGCATGACAGCGGCCACCTCATCGCGGCGTTTCAGGCGGCGGCTGCGGAGTTGCAGCGGGCCGTTCGCCACGTCTCCCGCGACGCGCAGGCCGCTGAGATCACCATCGCCGCGCGTGCCGCATAGGCGTCCCGCGCCGCCAAGGTCTCAACCACTGAGGGCAGGCAGTCGCTGATGCCGCGCGGGGTGCGGGGCCGCGGCCTTCGCCTGCCCTTCATGCTGACAGTTGTATTATGCGTCCACCTGACGCTGCGGCTCTAAAGCCGCCCGATCGGGCCGCCGATCGAGACGAGGAGGCCAACGAATCGAATCGATCGAGGGAGACGGTGATCGGTGATCGGGTCAGCGACATCTCGAGGAGCGTCCAGCGGTGCCCCTGAGCGTCGAGCTTCTGGCTGCGGCCCCGCGGCTGGAGCGTCTCGCCGCGCCCCTGCTCACGGTCGCTTCGAGATCCAGCGCGATATGCGCCTGCTTGGGCGCGCCCTGCTGCAGTGCGCGCCTGACCTCATCGACGCCGTCGCCGCCCGCGCCGCCGCGAGACGACGCCGCGCGGAGAGAGGGCAGGCGCACCCCGTCATCGCCGACGAGGCGATAGAGGGCCGCTTCGTCCGCCTTGGCACGATCGCAACGATCGCGGTTGGCAGATGGCTCTGCGGTGAGTCGGTCGACTCAGCCTCCGCTGCGGGCGATGAGTTCTCGCGTGTTGCCGCCCAGCTCATAGCGGCCAGCGACGTGCCCCTTGGGGAAGTCGTCAGGCGGTGGCGCTACTGGCGGGACGCCTGTGATCTCACGCTTCGCGAGTGCGCAGAGGTCGAGGGTGTCTGTCCGCAGGCGCTCGCAGCTGCCCGTGAGTCGATCGGCAGGGCCGCTGACCGCGCGCTTGGGCAGATGAGCGAGCTGTTCGACCGGGAGCGCGCTCGGATCACGGCGGAGCTCGCCGCCTGGCAGCGCAGGCTCGCCCACCTCGCCACCCACGACGCTCTCACCTCACTTGCGAACAGGGCGCTGCTCGGCGAGACGCTCGAGCGCATGCTGCAGTCCACCGCGACGACGCAGCGCCCCGTTGCGGTGCTGTTCATCGACCTCGACAACTTCAAGTGCGTCAACGACAGCTATGGCCACGACGTCGGAGATCAGCTGCTCGTCGCGATCGCGCGACGCCTCGAGGGGGCAGTTCAGGGTGAAGGCACGCTTGGGCGGCTTGGCGGCGACGAGTTCGTCGTGCTCACGAACTGCGCCACGCCTCGTCTGATCGCGAGCCGCATCATCACCGCACTTCAGGAGCCGTTCGAGCTCTCGGACGGCGCCGCCCCGCTTCGCATCGGCGCAAGCGTTGGGATCGCATCATCGACGCCGGGCGCGACCGCTCAGGACCTGCTCAAAGATGCGGACGTCGCGATGTACTCTGCGAAGCAGCAGGGGGCGCTCGAGCTGCTCGCTCCGCCGCCGCCCTCGCCCGCGTCTTCACCGCTGCCGCCCTCGCCCGCGTCTTCACCGCCGCCGCCCTCGCCCGGCTGGTGCGGTCCACGCGTCGGCTCGCCGCCGCCTCAGGCCTCGCCCGCTGTCGTCTGAGCCTCCGCGCTCCATCGACGAATCCTCGGCACTCTACGGTCCATCGCTCGGCTCTCTACGGATGCGCGTGCCACGTTGCCTTGGCAGGTTCCATCTCGTGGCTCGCATTCATCCCCACCACGGAGCCGCTCCGTAGTTCTCACGCAATCGCGGTCGCGTCGCACGGATAGCGGGCGTGCTGGAGTCAGCTATCCATGCTCGCTGGGATGATCAACACCACGGCTCAGATGCAACTTCGCACGGATGCACACAGGCGCGAGGAGGATCCTGTATCGCGGCTCATCGCTGCAGCGACCTCCCCTGTCAGGGGGTTCGCTGAACGGCGGCTCGTCGTGCTTGGCTCTGCGCTCGTCATCGCGGCGGCGATCTTCCTCACCAGAGAGCTCATCGGCGGCTCGGACAACGCGAGCAGCTTCGGCTACTTCGTGCCCGTCGCCCTCGTCGCACTCGAGCTCGGCCTCGTCGCGGGGGTCGCTGCGGCGCTTTTCGCTGTCCTCGCCGTCCTTGCCTGGATGCTCACGACGCCTACCGACCTCGGGGCTCTCTCGCTCATCGTCAGGGCGCTCAGCTACCTCGCGCTTGGCGTCATCGCCGGTCGGTTCAGCGACATCATGCGTTCCACGCGCGTCCGTGATCAGCGCCTGCTCAGGGCGGGGATCGATCTCGCGCGACTCGAGGATCGGGGTTCGCTTGCCAAGCTGCTCGTTGAGCACATCCAGCAGGCGACAGACCCTGCCTCCGTTGCGGTCACGATCGACGGCGTCGAGGCCTCCTCGGCTTCTCAGCCTGATGGGGAGCAGCTCACGCTGCCGGTCGTCTCCCATGGGGTCAGGGTTGGCTTCATCCAGGTCAGCGCTGGAGCAGGGCGGCGCTTCAAGCAGGAGGACAGGCTCACCCTACAGACGCTTGCGCTGCAGGCGGCGATCGCGAGCGACAACCAGCGCCTCATCGCGATGCAGCGCGAGCAGGCGACCCTCCAGACCGAGATCGAGCGGATGCGGCGGCGGCTCGACCAGCAGGTGCGCAACGCCAGCCAGGTGATAGGACGCCATGAACAGGAACGCGGCGGAATCGCGCGTCAGCTGCGGGAGGAGGCCGCGCAGACGATGGCGGCGGCGCTGCTCACCGTCACGATGCTTCAGCGTGCACCAAGCGAGCTCTCCCAAGCGCAGCTTCAGGACGTCCGTGACCAGGTGAAGATGTCGATCGCTGACCTGCGCCGGCTCGCCGCAACGCTGCGGCCGAGCGTGCTCGACGAGCTTGGGCTCGCCTCTGCGCTTCAACGAGTCGCTGAGATCGAGGCGGAGCGCAACGGCCGTTCAGTCACCTTCTCGTTCGCGGGCCTGCACAAAAAGCTGCCTGCTCACGTCGAGACCTCGACCTACAGAGCGATCGAAGAGGTGCTCGAGGCGCTCAGCGCAGCGCCCATCGTTGCAGTCGACGTGCACGCCGATCAGGAGCGCGTACGAGTTGTCGTTGCCGCGGACGCAGGAGCGGATGCGGTCCGATCCGTTCAGGCGGACGCTGGAGTGGATGCGGTCGGATCGGTTCAGGCGGACGCTGGAGCAGACGCTGTCCGATCGGTCTCACCGCGTCACGAGCCTGCGCACGAGGGTGCGCGCGAGGGTGTGCGCGGCGAGGCGAACCATCGCGCCTCGCCGGCGCTTTCGGAGGCTGCCTCGCAGTCGCATCCTCGCGCTGCCCACGCCGCCCAACAGGCCTCCCAGCCCCACCATTCCGCCCCCCACGCGCTTCGCGACGCCTATTCTTATGCGCGCTCTGAGCTCGCCGCCACCAAGGCGCGGCTCGAGCTCATCGGCGGCTCGCTGCAGATTCACTCGCTTGGTGCGGCAGGCGCGAGGATCGTCGCGGAGCTGCCGATCAGCTGACGGCGGTCGTGGCGTGGTCGGCGCACCTTCTCGCGGGGTCGCGCACCTTCTCGCGGGGTCGCGCACCTTCTTGCGGGGTCGCGCACCTTCTCGCGGGGTCGCGCACCTCGCTCCCTGGAGTGAGCTCACCGGCCCTCGAAGGCGGGCGCCCGCTTCTCTGTGAAAGCGCGCATCCCCTCCCTCAGGTCCCTCGATGCGAAGGAGGCTTTCCGCAGCTCGATCAGCTCCCTCTCCACCTCAGGACTCAAAGCGCCCTCTGCGCTCAGCAGCGCGCGCAGGATCCGCTTGTTGCCACGCTGGGCGAGCGGGGCGTTTGCCGCCAGCTCGCCTGCGATCTCGAGGCTGAAGCTCTCCAGCTTCTCAGCGCAGCAGACCCAGTTCACCAGCCCCCAGGTGAGGGCTGTGCCTGCGTCTATGTAGCGCCCGAGCAGGAACAGCTCCCGCGTGCGCGGCGCTCCAATCGCGTCCAGGAAGCGGCGCAGACCTGTGTGGGAGTAGACGAGGCCGAGCTTGCCTGGGGGCATGCCGAGCTTCATCGTCGCCTCCGCGAGGCGCAGGTCGCAGGCGAGCGCAAGCTCGAGCCCGCCGCCGATCGCGTGGCCGGGCAGCACTGCGACAGTCGGATTGGGGTGGGCGTCGAGCGCTTCCATCGCCTCTGTGAAGGGGTGGGCCACCAGCCGCTCCGCTCTGCGCTCGAAGTCGCCCTCGTCGATCTGCCCGATGTCATAGCCGGCGGAGAACATTCCGTTCGCGCCGGTCAGGATCACGCACCGCCCCCTCGTGTCGGTCGGCTCTTTCACCGCATGCGCTGCAAGCGTCGTCGCGATCGCATCGAGGATCTGCTCGTCGAGGGCGTTGCGCCTGCTTGGATTGTCGATCGTCAGGCGCAGCACGCCTTCGCCAGGCTCATCGACGATCAGCTTCCCGCCCGCAAGCAGTTCCGTCTCGGCACCGGCAGGCATCCTCCTCGCCGCTCTCTCAGCTGTTTTCTGGATGGGTTGGGCAGGGCGAAGGATCGCCCTGCCGGGGGTTGTGTGCGCTCATTCCAAGAGAACGAGCGGGTCGCCCTCGTTCACCGCGTCGCCCTCTTGACAGAGGATCTTCACGACGACGCCTGAGTCTTCGGCCTCGACGGGCATCTCCATCTTCATCGACTCCAGGATCGCGACGACCTCGCCCTCCTCGATCTCGTCGCCGACTGAGCATTCGATCTTCCAAACTGTCCCTGTGATGTGAGCCTCCACCTGCGCCAAGCGAGCCTCCTCGTATCTCTTTGCGTCCGTCGCCAATTGCCTCACGCCATCTTTTCCGGCTTCACGCCGAGCGTCGATGCAACCGCACAATAATCCCTTCATCGTCGCTACGCTGGGCTCGGTTGATCGCCAAGCGCTCCGCCCAGGATGACCGTTCCAGCCATCTCATCACCAGCTCGCCAGGCGATCGGCTTCGCATCATGATCCTTGCGATCGACCAGGGCACGACGTCGAGCAGCTGCGTCGTCTTCGATCAGGGTATGCGGGCGATCGGGCGGGCGAGCGCTGAGCTTCCGCAGAGCTTCCCGAAGCCGGGCTGGGTCGAGCACGATGCGGGCGAGATCTGGCGGCTCACGCGCGAGCTTGCGCAGCGCGCGCTCGATGCCGCGGGGCTGTCTGCAGGCGAGCTGCTCGCGATCGGACTCACCAACCAGCGAGAGACCGTCTGTGCCTGGGACAGGGACACTGCGAGGCCGCTGTGCAACGCGATCGTCTGGCAGGACAGGCGCACCGCTCCGCACTGTGAGCGGCTGCGCAGCGAAGGACTTCAGAGCCTCGTGCGGGAGCGCACAGGCCTCCTGCTCGACCCCTACTTCTCTGCGACGAAGCTCGCGTGGATGCTTCACCACGTCGCGGGTCTGCGCGAGCGGGTGCAGCGGGGAACGGCGCTGCTTGGCACCATCGACTCCTGGCTCATGTTCAACCTCACAGGCGAGCACATCACCGACGTCACGAATGCATCCCGCACGCTGCTGTTCGACATCGAGCGGCGATGCTGGGATCAGCAGCTGCTCGATCTCTTTCAGATCCCTGCGGAGGCGCTGCCAGAGGTCCGTGCCAGCGCGGGCCTGCTTGGGAGGGTGCGTGAAGGCGCGCTTCATCGCTGCGCAGGCACGCCTGTCACTGGGCTTGCAGGCGATCAGCAGGCAGCTCTGCTCGCCCAGGGCTGCCTGCATCCTTCGATCGCGAAGGCGACGTATGGGACTGGCGTCTTTGTGCTCGTCAACGTCGGCACCGAACGCCCTCGCCCTGTGGACGGCCTCATCGGGACCGTCGCCCTTCAGGTTGGCGGTGCGCTCACCTACGCCTATGAGGCCTCCGTGTTCGCCGCCGGCGCCGCGGTGCAGTGGCTGCGGGACGGCCTCGAGGTCATCCAGTCCGCGAGCGAGACTGAAGCGCTCGCCGCGTCACTGCCCTCGAACGAGGGCGTCTACTTCGTGCCGGCGCTCACTGGCCTTGGCTCCCCTCACTGGGACCCCCACGCCAGGGGCACGATCGTCGGCCTCACGCGCGGCTCAGGCAGGAGGCACCTCGTGCGTGCGACGCTCGAGGCGATCGCCTACCAGACGGCGGATGCTCTCGAGGCGATTCAGGACGCCTGTGGTCAGCAGGTCGAGGAGCTGCGCGCCGACGGCGGCGGCAGCGACAACAGGTGGCTCATGCAGTTTCAAGCCGACATCCTTGGAGTCCCTGTGCGCGTCGCCGGCGGGCCTGAGGCGACTGCGCGGGGCGCGGCGCTGCTCGCGGGTGTCGGCGCTGGGCTCTGGGGCGTGGAGCATGCCGCTTCGACGTGGAGGGAGCAGGCGAGATATCAGCCGAGGATCGACCCAAGCGCCCGCTCGCACCTTCTCGAGGGCTGGCGTGATGCGCTCTCGCGCGCCGCAGGCGGAGCGGCCTCGAGCCGATGAAGCCCCAGGTCTACAGGGACCCGCGGCCAGCGGAGCACTTCGATCGCTTCCACGAGCGTGCGCGCACGAAGGATCCTGACTGGGCGTATGAGCTCACGCGCGTGTTCACATCCCTCTATGCGTTCACCCTGCTGAGGGCGAGGTCGATATGCGTCGGCAACGTCCCCGGTCAGGGTGCCCTCATCCTCGCCCCCAATCACTTCTCCTTCATGGACCACTTCCTCATCGCGGCCTTCATCAGGCGCAGGGTTCGCTTCATGGCGAAGTCACAGCTGTTCAAAGCACCGATGCAGGCGCTCTTCACACATGGCGGCGTCTTCCCAGTGCGCCGGGGCGCGAAAGACGAAGAGGCCTTCACGACCGCGGAGATGATCCTCCGGAGGGGCGGCGTCGTTGCGATGTACTGCGAGGGAGGGCGCTCGCGCACCGGTCAGGTCTCCGCGGAGGCCAAGCCGGGCATCGGGCGCCTCGTGCTCAGCACTGGCGCGCCCGTCGTGCCGATCGCGATCCACGGATCCTCACGCATACGCAACTGGAAGAGGCTGCGGTTCCCGCAGGTGACGGTGAGGTATGGCAGGGCGATCCAGTGGGATGCTCTGCCAGACGCGAGCAGGGAGCAGCAGCAGGCCGTTGCCGACGAGATCCTCCATCAGATCCGCCTGCTCTATCAGGGCCTTCAGAGCGATCGGCGCGCCGCCGTTCAGGCGGGCGAGCGCACGTGGGTGCCGTGATGCGCTCGCGGCTCGATGTCGGCGGCGTCGTCCGCAGCGTGTTTCAGATCTATGTCGATCAGGCCTCTGTGCTCATGCCCGCCGCCGCCGCGGTGTTCGTCGTCTCTGGCATCCTCACCGAACTGCTGCTCGCCACCGGCTCTGGTGGGCTCACGCTGCTTGGGCTCCTCGTCTCGCTCGTCGCGACCACCCTGTTCTCCGGCATGGTCGTGCTGCTCGTCGCCGACGTCCGGGATGGGCGGCGGGATCTCAGCGCCTCGCAGCTGCTTGGCGGCGTTGCGCCTGTCGCTGGCCGTCTCATCGGCGTCGCCCTTCTCACCGGCATCCTCGAGGGGCTCGGATTCATTCTTCTCATCGTGCCTGGCCTCGTCCTGTTCACGATCTGGGCGGTCGTTGCGCCGGTTGTCGTCATCGAGCGCACAGGCGTGCTCGCCGCGCTCGCGCGCAGCCGCGACCTCGTCAGGGGCAACGGCTGGCAGGTCTTCGCGGTGATCCTGCTGCTGTTCGTCGGCGTCGTCGCGATCAGCCTCACGCTCGACTCTGCTGCCGCTGCCGCTGGGACTGCCGTCGGCCTCGTCGTCAGGGTCATCGTCGGCATCCTTGCGGCTCCGATCTCAGCGCTTGCGGCAGCCGTCCTCTACTTCGAGCTGCGCGAGCGCGAGCGCGAGGCGCCCCACGGCAGCTTTCTCTCCTCGCAGGATGGGGGAGGGTACGATCTCGATCGTCAACCACAGGACCTCAATGGCCACCACATGCGACAGCCGCCACATGCGACAGCCGCCACATGCGACAGAGTCGAGCGTCATCGCTTCGCAGAGATCGAGGCCTCATCTCCTCCGCGATCTCGAAGCGTCGCCAGGTCCTCCAGATCGAAGGCAGGCGGGCTTGTGGGGATCGAGCCACCGGATGAGAGAACTCTACTTTTGCCGATAGCTCGTCGTTATCGCGCGCTGTGAGCATCGCGCCGGTGTCGCCCACGGCCGCGAACAGCTTGGATGTCCACTTCGAGCACGCTCCTGCGCTTCGAGCGTCACGCTCATGCTGCTGAGGGCTCAGAAGAACTGGGATGCCCACGTCGAGCACGCGGAGGAGATCGCGCGCAGCGCGGGCTTCTCTGGGTTGCGCGAGCGCATAGTCGACCTCGCTTCGCTGTCTGGTGGCGAGGTCGTCGTCGACGTCGGCTCTGGCACCGGCCTGCTCTCCCTCGCCGTTGCGGGGCAGGCCTCGGTCGTGTGGGCGCTCGACAGCTCGCGTGCGATGGGCGAGTATCTCGCCGTGAAGGCGGAGAGCGCCGGGCTTGCCAACATCCGGCCAGTGCACGCCTCCGCCGTCAGCATGCCGCTCGTCGACGAAGTTGCGGACGTCGTGCTCTCGAACTACTGCTATCACGAGCTGCGCGACGATCAGAAGCGACGCGCTCTCGCTGAGGCCTACCGCGTGCTCAAGCCTGGCGGCAGGATCGTCATAGGCGACATGATGTTCTCGCTCAGCGCGACCGCCGCCCGCGACCGCAAGCTCATCGTCGCGAAGGTGAGGGCGATAGCCCGCAGAGGGCTGCCAGGCATCTGGCGGCTTCTCAAGAACGCGACCAGGCTAATGCTTCGCCAGTGGGAGCATCCCCAGAACGCCGCCTGGTGGGAGCGGACGCTTCGGGACGCCGGCTTTCGGAACGTGAGAGTGCAGACGTTTGCCCACGAGGGGGGAGTCGCCTCTGCGGTCAGGCCTGAGGAGGGCGCTAGGGATCAGCCTGCATGTTCGCCACGCCTTGCAGGCTCCCCGCTTCTTCCATCTGATGCAGGGCCCCTTGCTCGTGCTTGAGGTAGGTGTTGAAGAAGTCGACGGTGACGTGCTCGACGACTTCCAGCTGCGGCTCCTCATAGGTGTAGGGGGTGAGGTGGCTTGCGCCGATCAGTTCGAGCAGGTACTTCGGCGCAGGCGCGGCTGAGAAGTATTCGTTCGTTTCGCTTGGGCGGTTGATTTCATCGTCTGTGCCCTGGGTCGCGAGCAGCGGCGGGCCGCCTGAAGGGAAGGAGAAGGGGCTGAAGTAGGGGACGCCAAACGCTCCGGAGAGGATTGCGGCGGCCTTCACGAGCGGGTCTCTGAACTGCGGGCTGTAGGCGACCTGCAGCGCTGTGTCGCCTCCGTCGGAGTGTCCTGAGACGGCGATCTCATCGGGCTCGATCAGATCTCTGAATGGGCTTTCAGGGTCGCTGTCCTGATTGACCATCCAGGAGATGAGGAACTTCATGTCCCCAGGCTCGTTGACGAGGTCGGCGCGGTCGGGGCCGCCGGGCGCATTCTCGTTCTCGCCGGGGAAGATCGGTGCGGCGACGACGTAGCCTTCTCTCGTCCAGAAGTCGAGCAGGCGCGCGTAGTAGGCGGGGGTGAGTGCGAAACCGTGACCGAAGATGATGAGCGGGAACGGACCGGACGCGACTGCTGGGGCCGCGTTGGGGTGTTCGCCGGTGCCTGCGGCGCCAAGCGCTGGATAGCGGATTTCCGTTTCGAGCACGCGCGGCGAGATCACGCCCTCGTTCGTCTGAACGCTGCGCGAGGTCTCGACGAGGCGCACCGTCCTCGTGCCGACGGCGAATGGGGGTCCAGGAGGTCGTCTCGCGGTCGTGTGCGTGCGCGCATGCGTCGTGCTGGCACTCGTCGTGCTCGTGCTCGTGCTCGCGCTGCTGCTTCGGCTTCGGCTGCTCGTACGGCTCGTTCCTTCGCGCTCGCCTGAGCGGGGCGATCCGCCGCGGTGCGCGTCGATCCTGCCCGATGGATGGGAGGGGCGGAGGGCGAGCAGGAAAACGAGTGCAGCGGCGGCGCACAGGCCCAAGAGCAGCGTCGCCGATGCGGTGCGCCGTCGTCTGCGCAGCCGGCGGCGGCGGCGCTCCCGCTCTCGTGCTCGTTCGTAGTCCCGCCGCCGCTGTGCGCGGTCAGGGCGAGGTGGGCGGCTGCTTGGTGGGGTTGGGGAAGGCAACGCGGGGAGGGGCGAGGCGGCTCGCAGTCAGCGGCGGCGGGAGGCCTGAGCGCTGAATGCTAAGGGGTCGCCGTCGCGAGAATTCCAGTCGTCTCCCCGCTGCTCCCGCCAGTCGTCTCCCCGCTGCTCCCGCCAGTCGTCTCCCCGTTGCTGCCGCGAGCCCGCCGCGGCTCTCGCTCCTGCCCTGAATCAGGCGGGCGTCGGGCGAGCTTCGCCCTCCACGCTGCGCGCCGCGCCTGGCGACGGCGCGGCTCCTGATGCGCCCCCGGCGCAGGGCCACCTTCGCCCTGCGCCGGTGCGGAGGGATCTCAGCCGCTCATGCCGCCGAACATCCCCCCTGAGATGTGGAGCACCTGGCCATGCACATAGTTGCTCCAAGGGGAGCAGAGGAAGAACACGCCGCCGGCGGCCTCCTCAGGCGTGCCCGCACGTCCGAGCGGGATCAGCATCGGCGCTGCCTGCCGCAGACCCTCAGGGATCCCGAGCTGGACCTTTTCGCCGTGGATCTCCATCGCGTTCCCCTCCACCTTCGGCTGGGTGAGCCTCGTGTCGATCATCCCGAATGCGACGGCGTTCACGTTCACCTTGAACTGGCCCCACTCCTTCGCGAGCGTCTTCGTCAACCCAACGACGCCAGCCTTCCCAGCCGAATAGTTCGCCTGACCAGCGTTGCCGAGGGTGCCGGAGGTGGAGGAGACGTTCACGACCTTGCGGAACACCTCCCTGCCTTCCTCTCGCTCCTTCTTCGCGGGCTCCCTCAGATGCGGAGCGGCTGCCCTTATCACTCTGAAGGGCACGACTGTGTGGATGTCGAGCATCGCCTGGAACTGCTCGTCTGACATCTTGTGGATCGGGGCATCGATCGTGTAGCCGGCGTTGTTGACGATGATGTCGATCTTGCCGAACGCTTCGATCGCCCTCTCCACGAGCTTTGCAGGTGCGTCTGTCTTCGTCAGGTCCCCAGCGAAGACGGCAGTCTGCCCGTCGATCTCCTTCGCCGTCTGCTCAGCGACATCGGCGTCGAGGTCGTTGATGAGGACCTGCGCGCCCTGTGAGGCGAGCAGCTGCGCCGTCGCCCGACCTATGCCGCGTGCCGAGCCGGTGACGATCGCGGACTTTCCGTCTAGTGCTCCCATTGGCAATTCTTCTCCTCGCGTAGTGGGTTTTCGCTGCCGGAGCGTAGTGTCTCACGGCCGCTCGCGTCTCGATCGGCCTGAGAGCATGCCCTCCTCGCGTGGGGGGATCTCGTGGCGCCCACTTCTGCATCGGGCACGAAAGGGCCTGCCTTCCCCGCGCGGGGGGATCTCGTGGCGCCCACTTCTGCATCGGGCACGAAAGGGCCTGCCTTCCCCGCGCGGGGGATCTGGTCTGCCCGCTGCTCGCGTGTGACTCAGCCTGCGATGATCACGCCGAAGTCCTCCGTGTAGGTCGCACCAGGCCGACCTTCCCCAAGGCTCCCAGGCACGCCCGCCTGCACGCCGATCCCAGTCGCCTCGAACTCCGCGTCCAAGATGTTCGCGCGGTGTGGCGGCGAGCTCATCCAGGCCGCTACGATCGCCTGTGGGCTCGCAAACCTGCCCGTGCCCCAGGCGATGTTCTCGCCGATCGAGTAGCCGACGGAGCCGCTTCGAATCCAGCCCGCTTCCCTCAGCCTGTCGGCGGGGGTCTGCCCGCCTGGGCCATAGTGCCCGAAGAACCCCTCTGCGATCATGTTCTTCGTGTGAGCTTCAGCGGCTGCAGCGAGCCGTGCGTCTTGCCTCAGTGGTCGCTCGCCTCGCAGCGCCCGTTCCCGATTGATGAGACACAGAGTCGCGGCGCGCACGAGCGCGAGGTTGTGAGCGGAGGGCATCAGGTTCGCGTCAGGGCATGGGGAGGCGCTGCGGGCGGCCACCTTCTCTCTGATCCTCGAGGGTGCCGCTCTGATGCGACGGCGCCGTTGCTGCGCTCTCTCGCGCCGCGTTCGCCGCTGCCTCCGAAGGCGCCGGCTCTCGCGAGGCGCCGACCTGCGCCGAACCGCAGGGGGATGAGATGCGCGGGACCGCGCGCTGCGGAGGCGTTCGAGGTCGGCCGAGAGCTGGGGCAGCCTGCCGCCCCCGCCCGCCCGCCTCAGGGCTTGTGCTGCCTGGGCGCTCGCGCCTGCAGGGAGCATCGCCGTCGGGCCCGCTGCGAGCAGGGCGCTCGCGACGAGCGCGACCGCCGATGCGCTGCGCACTGCAGCTGTGCCTCTCATGGGAGGCGCATCGGCTGTGAAGCCAGGTTCGTTCAGTGTTCATCACTCGAGCTGGACGCCTCGACGGCTCGGCTCCAACGCCTCGACGGCTCGGCTCCAACGCCTCGACGGCTCGGCTCCAACGCCTCGACGGCTCGGCTCCAACGCCTCGACGGCTCGGCTCCAACGCCTCGACGGCTCGCCTCCAGGCCTCCGCGTGGCGCCTTCACGTCCCGACCGTTTCGAGCGCGCGTAGAATCATGTGTTGAATGGACGGGCAGGCAATGGGGATCGGCGGGCAGGTCGAGGGATCCCCTCTTGGTGGCCTGGCAGGTGTGCTGCCCTCCCAGGCGCTGAGGGAAGCGGTGCAGCTCGAGTGGGTGAGCGCCGGCGAGCTGCGGATTCCGAGCGCGTCCGTTCAGCCTGCAAGCCTCGATCTGCGTCTCGGCGAGCACGCCTGGGCGCTCCGATGCAGCTTCCTTCCAGACAACCGCTCGACGGTGGAGGAAAAGCTTCAGGACATCGCCTTCGACAGGATCGACCTGCGCGACGGCGCGACCCTGGAGCGCGACAGGCCATACCTCGTCCCGCTCGTCGAGGAGCTTCGCCTGCCGGAGCACGTGCGCGCGAGAGCGAATCCGAAGAGCTCTACAGGCCGGCTCGACGTGTTCACGAGGGTGATCACCGACCGCAGCCATCGCTTCGACGAGATCGCGCCCGGCTATGAGGGCAAGCTCTACCTCGAGGTGCTGCCCCGCTCCTTTGCGATCCGCGTGAAGGCTCGGATCGCGCTGAACCAGGTTCGGCTGATCTGCGGGCAGGCGCGCCTCAGCGACGCGGACCTGCTCGCCGCTCACGAGCGCTCGCCCCTGCTCCACCTCGACTCTTCTCCGCTGCAGGCGAGCGAGCTGTCGCTTGCGAGCGGACTGTTCCTCAGCCTCGGGATCTCGAGCAGGCCGGAGGACATCGTCGGCTACAGGGCGAAGCGCAACAGCCTGCCCGTCGATCTGACGAGCAGCGCCTCCCTGAAGTGGCGGGACTACTGGGAGCCTGTGCATCCTGAGCGCGGCGGCAAGATCGTGCTCGAACCGGAGGTCTTCTATCTGCTGCTCTCAGCGGAGGGCGTGAGCATCCCGCCCCCATACGCGGCGGAGATGCTCGCCTACGATCCGACTGCGGGCGAGTTGAGGACGCACTATGCGGGGTTCTTCGACCCAGGGTTCGGCTACTCGCCGACCGGCGAAGGCGCTGGCAGCCGTGCGGCGCTCGAGGTTCGCGCGAGGGATGTCCCGTTCATGGTCGAGCATCGCCAGCCGGTGTGCAGGCTCGCGTTCGAGCGGATGGCGCAGGTGCCTGACCTGCTCTACGGCGAGCAGCTGCGCTCGAACTATCAGGGCCAGCAGACGATGCTGAGCAAGCACTTCGTGACGCGAGCATCGGCGACAGTCGAGCGCTGAGGTCAGGTCGAGCCCTCTGCGGGGAAGGCCTCCATCTCGCGGAGAGTCCCACCAGCCGGCCTCTCTGAGGCCGGCGTGCAGACGGCGAGAGCCGTGGAGCATACGAGCAGTCCGCCTGCAGAGCCAAGCCTGCGAGAGTCCCAGCGGCAGGCAGCAGACGGCGTGCGGCATGCGATGAGCGGTCCTCTGCTCGGCGATCCGGCGTGCCGCGCTCACGTTCTCGCCTCCTTCACGAAGGCGACCCCGGATCGCCTGAGGAGATCAGGCGCGAGGCACCTCAGGCCCTTGCGCTCGCCATGCTGCCCGCGACGAAGTCGTTGGCAGATCTCCATGAAACCGCAATAGACGCGATCTAGCATCGGCTTCGCAGTGCGATGAGTTGCCAAGCAGAAGAGCAACCCGAAAGGAATGGAGTCGAGCAGTGACATCTGAACTCAGACGGGCGGGCGTCCTTGCCCTGCTGGCAGGCGTGATCGCGTGTTCGCTGCCGGCTGTGAGCGCCGCTGGGCTGGCGCGCGGCGGTGCGGCGAAGAACGACAGATCCACGGCTCGCTGTCCGCAACGGGCGAAGCATGCCCTTTCCCTGCCAGGCGACGCAGTGGCGAAGGCCGCCGAAGCCGCGCTCGCGGAAGCACCCGCGAAGTTCAAGGCGATCAACACGAGAGGCGCAACGATCGTCACCTCCGAGCTTGGCGAAATCGACGGCGCCTACGTCGCGCACCAGTGTGGTGAGGCGGCGCAGAAGAAGACGGTGGTCGTTCAGTTGCGCTTCCCGAAGATGCTGCCCAGCGCAAGCCTCTCCGAGGGCATCGTCTTCGTCTCACGCTTCCAGGATGGCTACCACGTCTGGGAGGTCTCGCCGATCGCCTAGGGCGCATCCTCCCAGCGGCTTCGATCGGGCAGCAGCCGATGGGCGGGTGACGGCGCGGTGTGGAAGGCTCATGCGCGCGTCGCCGCGGACGGCATCACGGTGGCGCGAGAATGGTTCTGTGATGCCTGGGACGCGGGTGCTGTTGGTGGAGGACGACGCGGTGATCCGTCGTGCGACCGAGCTTGCACTGCGGCGGGAGCGATTCGCGGTGTCGGTCGCCTGCGATGGCCTCGAGGGGCTTGCCGCGTTTGAGTCTGGCAGACCGGAGGTTGTGGTCCTGGACGTGATGCTTCCCGGCCTCGACGGAGTGAGCGTGTGCCGACTGCTGCGGGCTGAGAGCGAGGTGCCGGTGGTGATGCTCTCCGCGCGCGGCGACCCCGTTGACGTCGTGCGCGGACTGGAGGCCGGTGCTGATGACTACTTGAGCAAGCCGTTTGAGGTCGCCGTGCTGGTCGCACGACTGCGAGCGGTGCTGCGTCGCGCATCCAGCGCACGCAGCGGCAGCTCGACACTTCAGTCAGGGCATCTCAGCGTCGATCTCGATGGCGCGGAGGTGCGCGCCGATGGAGAGGTGGTGGCGCTGACGCCGACCGAGTATCGCCTGCTTGTCGATCTGCTCGAGCACGCCGGTCGCGTGCGCAGCAGGGAGGCGCTGTTGCAGTCGGTGTGGGGCTACGACTGGACGGGCGATCCACGTCTGGTCGATGTGCATGTCCAGCGGCTGAGGGCGAAGATCGGCCGCGAGAGCATCGAGACGGTGCGTGGCATGGGGTACAAGGCGGTGCGTGCGTGAGCCTTCGTTGGCAGATCTCGCTGGCATTCGCGATCGGCGCCGGTGCGATGGCGGCGATTTTCGGCGTGCTCGTCTACGAGCGCACCGCTGCCGACCGCGCCGCACATGCGCGTGCGCTGGAGAGCCAGCGCGCACAGATCGCAGCATCGCTGTTCGCCTCGACGGGGAGGCTCGCGCTCGGGGCGAGCGTCAACGATCCAAGCGCCCCGGCAGCGTTGCGCCGCGCCGTGGACGATGGGCAGGTCGCGAGCTTCCTGCGCACGAGAGATCCGGCGGTCGTCTGGGCGGCAGCGCCCTTGAAAGGTGGCATCGGCGGGATCTTCGTCAACACCTCCTTCGCGGGCGAAGAGCAGGCGCTGGCGGCGTTGCGAAGAGTGCTCCTGGAGATCGGTCTGCTCTCGACGCTCGTGATCGCGGCCGGTGGATCGATGTTTGCCCGGCGCCTGTCGACACGCCTGCGCCGCGCGGCGATCGTCGCAGGGCGGATCGGTGAGCAGGACCCTGCCGCGCGTATCGGGATGCACGGTCGCGACGAGGTTGCGGCGCTCGCCAACACGGTGGACCGTATGGCCGACTCCCTTCAGCAGCGGGTCGAGCGCGAGCGGCGCTTCGCCGCCGACGTGGCGCACGAGCTGCGAACGCCAGTGACCGGGCTGCTCGCCGCAAGCGCACTGCTCGAGGATGGAGAGGCCGCAGGCATGGTGCGCGACCGCGCCAGACGGCTCGCGCGCCTCGTCGAGGATCTGCTCGAGATCTCGCGCCTGGAGGCCGGCGCGGAAAGCTCACAGCTGCGCACAGTCGACCTCGCAGCGCTCGCCCGCAGCGTCTGCGCCGATCATCCGGTGAGCATCGCGGGACCGGGAGGGCAGGCGCTCAGCGACCCCCGCCGGCTTGCGCGCATCATCTCCAATCTCGTCGACAACTCCTGTACCCACGGCAGGCCGCCGGTCATAGTCGAGATCGCAGACCGCAGCGTGCGGGTGAGCGACAGCGGCCCCGGCTTCTCGAAGGAGATGCTGGCGCATGGCACCGAGCGCTTCGCCTCGGCCTCCAGCGCGCGCTCCGCCGGGACGGGCCTCGGGCTTGCGATTGCCGCCGCCCAGGCTGGCGTGATCGGCGCGAAGCTCACCCTCGCAAACAACGCCTGCGGCGGCGCGGTCGTCACGATTTCATTGCCCGATCTCCATAAAACCGCAATGTCCGAGCCCTGGCCTCCCGAACAATGCTCTCCCGCCTGCTGATCTCTGCCACCGTGCTGCTGCTCGCCGGCTGCGGCGTGACGTCGGGCCTGCAGGTCCAGCAACGCGGCGGGGAAGGCGCGCGTGCGGCGCTCGCGCCCGCCACGCAGCCCGCTCCCAGATGCGCTGGCGGCGGGCCTGCCACAACGCTTGGGCAGGCGGCGTTCATCCACAACGGCGCGCTGCAGACGATGCTGATCGCAGCCTGTCGCACGACGGCAAGGACGCTGATCGCCCGCGGCGCGCAGGCTCCACTTCACTTCAGCGCCGACGGCCGCTGGGTCGCATACGGGCAGGGCACCGTCGTAAGCGTCGATCGCCGCGAGATCGTGCGGCCGCTCGGGCAGTCAGTGACCGAGTGGCAATGGGTCGGCGCCAGCGACGAGCTCGTCGGGGTCACCGACGGCGGCGGGCTGGTCATCGGCGCACCCGGCGAGGCACCGCGAGCGCTGTTGCCGGGCGGCTGGGGCGCGAACAGCCTCGCCACTGCCGACAATGGCACGATCGCCGTCTCCCGCATCGCCAGCGCCGCAGGCGGGTCGGCATCGATCTGGACGCTGAGCGCCACCCATCCCCGCCCTGCGCTTGCCTACAGTGCGCCGCGCGGCACCGAGGAGCTGCAACTGGCACAGTTCGCACCCGGAGACCAAGCGCTTGCATTCTGGGTCAACCGCTACGGCTCGGCCTCGTTGGCCGAGGACGGGCTGCCCCTGCAACTCGTCACCCTGGATCATCCTGGCCCGGTGGTGACGCTCTCGACGCTCTCGCCCGTTCATCCAGAAGCAGTCACGACCTGCGGCGATCGGCTCGTGTTCGTGGCCGGCGGTGGCCGCGAAGCGACGCTGGGCAAGCGCCTGGCAAGCGCCTACGCGATCGATGGATGGCAGGCAGAGAGCATCACAGACGGCAGCCGCAGCGCCGCCTCACCATCATGTGCGCCCGAAGGCGACTGGCTTGCCGCGGCGATCGGACCGAACGGCCAATGGCACGCAGGCCACGAGCAGCGCTCGATCGAGCTCTTCCCGATGCACAACGGCAGGCGCATCCGCCTGAGCATCCCGCCGCCTGGCAGCAGCGACGAGAGCCCGCGACTGACACGCGACGGGCGCTGGGTGCTGTTCATAGGCAGCAGGCTCACGCGCGACGGCGCCGTCGGCGCCGGCTACCTGATCTCGACGAGCAGGCCGGACAGCAGACCGATCGGGCCGCTCTTCACCGCCGGACCCGCAAGCGATTACTACGGCACCTACAACTGGACCGAAGCAGTGGCATTCACGACCGCCGGTCGAGTGAGATGACTGGGCGCGCCCTCCTTGAACACGAGATCACCGCGACCTGCCGCATCCCAGAAGCAGATCGCACGATGCACGAAGCACTGGGCCACGGCTCTGCGCCTCGATCAGGGGCCACGGCGAGGGCGGCAGCCGACCGGAGCGGGCGAGGATCACAGACCGTAGGAGCGCCCGATCACCTCGAGCATGATCTCGTCTGTGCCGGCGCCGATGCGGTTGAGGCGCATGTCCCGCCAGACGCGCTCGATTCCATACTCGGTCATGTAGCCGGCGCCGCCATGGATCTGGATGCACTCGTCTGCGACCTCGACTGCGACGCGGGAGGCATGGAGCTTGGCCATGGAGATCTCCCTGACGGGGTATTCGCCGTTCGCGAACCGCCAGGCGGTGCAGTAGACCATCTGCCGGGCCGATTCGATCTTCGTCGCCATCTCGGCGAACTTGTGCCTGATCACCTGGAATTTGCCGATCTTGCGACCGAATGCGCTGCGCTCGCCCGCATATTGAAGCGTGCGCTCGAAGCAGCGCTGTGCCCCCGCGACGCACCCCGCGGCACCGATGAGCCGCTCGCCCTGCAGCTCCCACATGATGTGATAGAAGCCCTTGCCAACCTCCCCAAGCACCGAAGACTCCGGCACGATGACGTCCTGGAAGGCGAGCAGGGCGGTGTCAGAGGCGTGCATCCCCAGCTTCTCGAGCCGCTTCTCTCTGATCACCCCTGGCGTGTCCATCGGCACGAGGAAGAGCGTGAAGCCGTCGTAGCCGGCGTCGGGGTCGGTCTTCGTGACGAGCACGATCACATCGGCTCTGTGGCCGTTGGTGATGTAGGTCTTGCTGCCGTTGATGAGGTAGTGCCCGCCCTGCTTGACGGCAGTCGTCTTGATGCCTGAGACGTCTGAGCCGGCGTCAGGCTCCGTGATGCCGAGGCAGAGGATCTTCTGCCCCTGTATCGCGGGTACGACCCACTCCTGCTTCTGCTCCTCGCTGCCAAACGCGAGGATAGGCGGCATCGCCATGTCGGTGTGGACGGCGAGGCCCATCGCAAGCCCGCCAGAGTTGGCGTTGACGATCTCCTCAGCGAGCACGATGCTGCAGTAGTAGTCGCCACCCTGCCCGCCATAGGCCTGCGGCTTGTCGAGCCCGAGGAAGCCAAGCTCTCCCATGCGCCTGAACACCGAGTTGGGGAACGTCGTGCGCTCCCATTCCGCCGCATGGGGCGCAAGCTCCTTGACCGCGAAGCTCCTTATCGACTCCCGCAGGGCTTCGTGCTCCTCGCTGAAGATGAAGTGCCTGCGCTTGGCGTGGTGGTCTGGCTTGAGGACGTTGCTCTGCGCGCTTGCCATCGGCAGCTCCTTGCTGGACGGGGTGATCTCGAAAAGTGAACAGTACGACTTCCCACATGATGCGGTGACGCGGGGACGCTGAGCAGCTGCCTCGCTGAGCGGCGATGACCCGGGAAGGCGCTGCGTCGCGCAGCTGCGCTGGGGCGGTGGTGGGCTGTGCGGCTGAGGGGCTGTGGGGGGAATGCCGTCCGCCTGGCCTTGACAAAAGTTTTTGGCATGCCAAAATCCACTTTGTGGCCGCGCGCGACCAGATCTCAACGAACATCCAGGATTACGCGAAGGCTGTCTACGCGCTCGAGAGCAGGGCTGGATCAGCGGTGAGCACGAACGCCCTCGCACAGAGGCTTGGCGTGACCGCGGGCTCCGTCTCAGGGATGGTCCGCAAGCTGGCCGACGAGGGCCTGCTTGAGCACGAGCCCTACCGGGGCGTGAAGCTGACAGCCGAGGGACGCAGGGTCGCGCTCGAGGTGCTGCGGCACCACCGCCTGATCGAGCTGTTCCTCGTCGAGGTGCTCGGCATGGGCTGGGATCGCGTGCACGAGGAGGCGGAGGTGCTCGAGCACGTGATCTCTGAGGAGCTCGAGCAGCTGATCGCCGCTCGCCTCGGTGATCCAAGCATCGACCCCCACGGTGATCCGATCCCAAGCGTGGAGTTCGAGATCGAGGAGCGTGAGACGGTGAGCCTCGACGAGCTCGGCATAGGCGCGAGCGGGCGATTCGTGCGCGTGTCGGACTCGAATCCAGCGATGTTGCGCTATCTCGCAGAGCATGGCATAACGCTTGGGCAGCGCCTGGAGGTGGTCGAGCGGCAGCCTTTCGGCGGTCCAGTGTTCGTGCGCGTCGGTGAGCTGCAGCTGCCGCTCGGCGGGCAGCTCGCGAAGGCGATGCGGATCGAGCTCGATCCGAGAGGGTCAACCTCGGCTGCGGGCGCGGCGGGGGGAGGGGCGGCGCGATGAGCGTGATGCGGGGCGGGCGAGAGAAGCTCCTGCAGAGCGTCTCAGAGGCGGGCTCAGTTGCGCTCCGAGACGGCGCGATCGCGCTGCGAGATGGCGCGATCGCGCTGCCAGATCGCGTCGAGGGCGGGCAGAGCGCGCTCGAGCAGCTGATCGCGAAGGGCAGGTTGAAGGCGACCCTCGCGATGCTTGGCCCCGCCTTCGTCGCGTCGATCGCCTACGTCGACCCAGGGAACTTTGCGACGAACATCGAAGGCGGCGCTAGGTACGGCTACATGCTGCTGTGGGTCGTCCTGCTCGCGAACGTGATGGCGATGCTCGTCCAATACCTCTCCGCGAAGCTCGGCATCGTCACCGATCGCAACCTGCCCGAAGTGATCCGCGAACGGCACAGCAGGGCGTTCAGCGTGATGATGTGGATCCAGGCGGAGGTGATGGCCGCCTCGACGGACATCGCAGAGTTCCTCGGCGCGGCGCTCGGCTTGAACCTGCTCTTCGGCGTGCCACTGCTGCCCGCAGGGGTGATGACAGGGGCGATCGCGTTCGCGATCCTGGAGCTGCAGTCTCACGGCTTCCGCCGGTTCGAGCTCGCGATCAGCGCGCTGCTGGGGATCATCTTCCTCGGATTCCTCTACGAGACGCTGCGCATCGGCCCGTCCGCGTCAGGGGTGGCGAGGGGGCTGCTCCCAGCCCTGGGCGGCTCGAGCTCGCTGTATCTGGCGGTTGGGATCATCGGCGCGACGGTGATGCCCCACGTGATCTACCTGCACTCGGCGCTGACGAACGGCAGGATGCCCTGCCGCGACGATGGCGAGCGGCGGAGGGTGCTGAGGTTCGAGCGGCTCGACGTGATGATCGCGCTGAGCATCGCAGGGATCGTGAACCTCGCGATGCTCGCGGTGGCGGCGAAGCTCTTCCACACGCCAAGCTTGGCGGGCCTGGACAGCATCTCGAAGGCCCACGCAGAGCTGGGCAGAATGGTTGGCGGCACGGCGGCGCTCGCCTTCGCAGTCGCCCTGCTCGCCTCCGGCGCCTCCTCCTCGAGCGTAGGCACCTTCGCCGGCCAGGTGGTGATGGCCGGTTTCGTGAAGCTGCGGATCCCGCTGCTCCTGCGACGGGCTCTGACGATGACGCCGGCGATCGTGGTCCTCGCCCTGGGCGTGAGCCCAACGAGCGCGCTGGTGATGAGCCAGGTGGTGCTGTCCTTCGGCATCCCATTCGCGCTGATCCCTCTCGTGCGGCTGACAGGCGATCGGCAGGTGATGGGCGTGCACGTGAACAGATCGCTGACGAGCGCGCTCGCCTGGGCCTGCGCCGCCCTGATCACTGCGCTGAACATCTTCCTGATCTGCCAGCAGGTGCTCTGAACGAGGCGGGCGGGCGCTCCGAGGCGTTGATGCAGGTGCGAAGAGGAGGCGCGAGGGCGGGCAGCCAGGTGGTCTGGTCCGGCGCGACCTCGCTTGGGGGCGGCGAGGCGGCGCGGAGGTGCTTGGACGCGGCGCGGAGGTGCGGCGAGGCGGGTGGCGACCTGCTCGGAGCCGGTCACCGAGCCCGCCTGAGCTTCGCGAAGTGAGCAGTAGCGCTGCCTACTCCGCATGGGCGGGCAGACGGCGTTAGGATGTCGGTGTGAGCGAGCGAGAGCCCACCGACGCTGCGGCGCGATTGGGCGGCGAGGAGCCCGAAGGAGAGCAGGAGGAGGGCGCAGGCCGCTCATCGACGAAAGCGCACCGACAGCTGGGCGGCGAGAGCTCGAGCAGTCCGCAGAGCGCGAAGCGGCACGTGCTCTACGAGGTCGCAGAGGGAGTTGGAACGATCACGCTGAACGACCCTGACACGCGCAACGCGCTCTCAGCTGAGATGCTGCGCGGTCTCGATGAGGCGTTCGCTTCCGCGAACGAAGACCCAGAGGTGCGGTGCATCGTGCTGCGCTCCTCAGATCCGAGGGTGTTCTCCGCAGGGGCGAACCTGACAGGCTTCGGTGAGGATCTGCCTCTCGTGCACAAGCACTTCGGCACAGAAGGGTTCGTGCGCCTCCTGACGAGGATGAGCTCCCTGCGCAAGCCCGCGATCTGCGCGGCGAACGGGCACGTGCTCGCCGGCGCGCTGGGCATCGCCTTGGCATGCGATCTCGTCGTCGCCTCGGCGGAGGCGAGCTTCGGCACGCCAGAGCTGAACGTCGGCGTGTTCCCGTTCATGATCATGGCATTGATCTACAGGAACGTGCCAAGGAAGAAGGCGAACGAGCTGCTGCTGCTCGGAGAGCGTCTGAGCGCGCAGCAGGCGCTTGCGGCGGGGATCGTGAACGAGGTGGTTCCCGCCTGCGACCTCGACGCGACGGTGGCGCAGTGGGCGGGCAGGCTTGCGGGAAGATCTCCTGTGATCATGCGCCTCGGCAAGGAGGCGATGCGGCGGCAGATGGACATGAGCCTCGACGACGCACTCGACTACCTGCGATCGCAGCTGAGCCTTGCGATCTCGACAGAGGATGTGATCGAGGGGGTGAGCGCCTTCTTTCAGAAGCGGGCGCCAGAATGGAGGGGGCGTTGAGCGACACCGCGCACGCCGAGCCGGCGGGCCAGTCCCCTGGCCCGCCCAAAAACCAAGACGACGCGAGCGGAGGATGGCGGGCGGGATCCCTGCTGCGGCCGCTGGTCGAGGATCTGGAGGCCAGGCGAGCGGCGCTGAGGCTCGGGGGCGGGCGGGAGAAGATCGAGGCCCAGCACGCGGCAGGCAAGCTGACGGCGCGAGAGCGGATCGATCTGCTGATCGACGAGGGCACCTTCGTCGAGCTCGGGATCCTCGGCAGGCCGCACTTCTCGCAGCGGGCGATGGACGGCGTGAGCGCGCCCGCCGACGGCGTGATAACCGGCTACGGCGAGATCGAAGGGCGTCTCGCCGCCGTCTGCGCCTACGACTTCACGGTGATGGCGGGCTCGATGGGCATGACGGGAGAGTTGAAGGTGAGCCGCCTGCGCGAGCTTGCGCTGGGCAAGCGGATGCCCTTCATCTGGCTTCTGGACTCCGCCGGCGCGAGGGTCCAGGAGGCGGCGGGCGCGATGTTCGCAGGGTCAGGCGCCCTGTTTCGGGAGGAGGTCGTGATGAGCGGCGTGATCCCCCAGGTCGCGGCTTTGATGGGACCCTGCGCAGCGGGAACCGCCTACATCCCTGGGCTTGCGGATTTCGTGCCTATGGTGGCGGGCCAAGGGTCGATGGCGCTGGCAGGGCCGCACCTGGTGAGGGCTGCGATCGGCGAGGATGTGACCCAGGAGCAGCTGGGCGGCTCGAGGGTGCACTGCCGCAAGTCAGGCGTCGGCGACATGGAAGTGGATGGAGACGAGCAGTGCATCGAGGTGATAAAGCAGTACCTCTCCTACATGCCATCCCACTGTGAGCAGCCGCCACGGAGGCTGCCTGTGCGCGACCCGATCGACCGCACAGAGGAGGCTCTGCTCGACGTCCTGCCAGGCAGCAACAGAAAGCCCTACGACATGTATGAGGTGATTCGCCTGATCGTCGACGACGGCGTCTACCTCGACCTGAAGGGCAGGTGGGCAAGGACGGTGATCACCTGCTTGGCGCGCTTCGGTGGTCGCCCCTGCGGCATCGTCGCAAACCAGCCGAAGCACCTCGGCGGCATTCTCGACAACGACTCCTCCGACAAGGCTGCCCGCTTTGTGAACCTGTGCAACGCGTTCGGAATACCTCTGCTGTTCCTCCAGGATGTGCCAGGTTTCATGGTGGGCACGAAGGTGGAGGCGGAAGGCATAATCAGGCACGGCGCGAAGATGCTCTACGCAGTCGCGAACGCAACGGTGCCGAAGGTGACTGTGATCCTGAGAAAGGCCTATGGCGCCGGCTACTACGTGATGTGCGGACGGGCCTATGAACCAGATCTGATCGTCGCCTGGCCAAGCGCAGAGATATCGGTGATGGGCGCGGAGGGCGTGGTGGAGATCGCCTTCCGGAAGGTGGTGGAGCAGGCGGATGACCCTGTGGCGAAGCGGGAGGAGCTGATAACGCGATTCAAAGAGATGTTCGACGTCTACATCGCCGCAGGCAACGACCTGATCGACGACGTGATCGACCCAAGGCAGACGAGGCCAACGATCTGCCGTGCCCTGGCGATGGCGGAGGGCAAGCAGGTGCAGCGGCCCTGGAAGCGCAACGGAGTCGTGCCTGTATGAGCGTCCCACGTGCCTCTGGGGGGCGAGGATGAGCCTCGAGGATCCAGTGGTGATCACGTGTGCGATCTCCGGCGTGCTGGCGAACCGAGATCAGTGCAGGGCGATCCCATACACGCCAGAGGAGTACGGGCAGGAGGCACGCCGAGCGGTCGAAGAGGGCGCGAGCATGATCCACATCCACGCCCGAAGGCGAGACGGGACTCCAAGCTTCGAGGCAGAGGACTTCATCGCGATCACGCAGGCGATAAGGGATGCGGCGGGGGACGTGGTGATCAACTATTCGACAGGGACGATCGGCGTGCCTGTGCAGAAGCGGATCGAATACCTGGAGGCCGGCCGCCCCGAAGTCGCGGCGTTGAACATGGGCTCGATGAACTACGCGAAGTACTCGAGCAGCAGGAAGGGCTTCGTCTTCGAGATGGTCTTCTCAAACCCCTTCTCCGAGATCGTGGAGCTGCTGGAGGCGATGCGGCGGCTGTCGATAAAGCCAGAGCACGAGTGCTTCGACCTCGGACACATAGGCAGCTTGGCGCCTCTGATCGACATGGGCGTCTTGGATCCGCCCCTGCACGTCGACTGCATACTGGGGGTGACAGGGGGCGCCCCCCCAACCGCACGCAACCTGGCGGCGATGGTTGACAACATCCCAGGGGTGAGCAGCGGTTTCGGCGGCGAGGGCGGTGGTGGCGCCGGAGGGGGCGCGGCGGGGCGTGGCCACTCGCACTGGGCGGTGATCGGGATCTCCCGCCAGCAGTGGACCCTGATCGCGGCGGCGCTGTCGCTTGGCGGCTCGATCCGCGCAGGGCTCGAGGACAACCTGTACCTGCCGAACGGCGAGATGGCGAGAAGCAATGGAGAGCTGATCGCGAAGGCGCGGCAGATGACAGAAGACGCGGGGCGAAGGCCAGCGACGGTGAGCGAGGCGAGAGCGCTGCTCAGGGTGCCGAGGCAGGAGGAGGAGGGTCGCGGGGCTGGCGTAGGCTTGCGGTGATGGTCGCAAGGCAAGCGGAAGGCAAGGGCGAGCAGGACGGCTTCCTGAAGATCTCGCAGCTCGCGGAGCGCTCAGGCGTGAGCGTCGGCACGATCAGGCACTACCTGCGCGAAGGCCTGCTCGGACCAGAGAGCGAGGTGAAGCGCACGAGCCGGAACATGGCCTACTACCCGGCTGCGTTCGTCGATCGCGTGCTTCTGATAAAGCGCCTCCAACAGAAGCGGTTCATGCCGCTGCGCCTGATAGGGAGGCTGATCGCAGAGGACCCTGAGCGCGCGAGCGCGATGATCGAGCTGGAGGACAGGATCGTGCAGTCCGCGCTTGCGCGCCGCGAGGAGGGCACGGTCTCAGCAGGGGAGTTGAGAGAGCGGGTGGGGCTGCCAGCGAACGTGCTGGAGCGTCTCGAGCAGATCGGCATTCTGACCCCAAGCAGAGATGGCGCTGAGGTCCGCTACGAGGAGGACGACGTGGCGATCCTGCAGGCGATCTCCCGCTTCCGTGCGGGCGGCTTCGAAGAGAAGCTCGGTTTCACCGTCTACGACGTCCTTCGCTACCGCGAGGCCTTCGAGCCGCTGGTGAGAGAGGAGGCGCGCGCCCTGCTCGCGAAGCTGGCGGGTGAGGTGGAGGCGGAGCGCGCCTTGGAGATAATTGCATCAGGCGTCGAGCCTTTGCGCGAGCTGGTCGGCGCGATCCACTCAAAGCTGCTCCTCGCCGAGCTGGTGCGCCAGCGCGACGACCGAAGAAGGCGAGCGGACGCTGCCGAGGGGCGCGAGCGAGTATCCTGAAGCAGTTGACTGACTCGTCAATCGATATCCGCTGTGCGCTGCCCTCTGAATCTGTGGTGTCGATCTCGAGATCTGTGGCGTCGATCTCGAGATCCGTGGCGCCTTTCTCGAGCGAGGCCAAAGGTGTCCCTGCGCGCTGCGCGCTGAAGCGCGCACTGCGATGAGAGCAGCCGCCCTACAGCTGAGCTCAGGGGCTGAGAAGGAGAGGAACCTCGCAACCGCGGAGCGCCTCGTGAGGGCGGCGGCTGATGATGGAGCGTGCCTGGTCCTGCTCCCAGAGAAGTGGCTGGCCCTCGGCGGCCCAGAGGTGCTGAGGCAGGCCGCGGAGCCGCTCGGCGGCGAGACGACCGAATGGGCGAGAAGCATCGCCGCCGAGCTCCACATCGATCTGATCGCAGGCTCGATGACGGAGTTCGTGCAGGGAGAGGAGAAGCTCCGCAACACCTCGATCCACGTCGGGCCCGACGGCGAGGTGAAGGCGGTCTACCGCAAGATCCACATGTTCGACGTGGAGATCGAAGGCAGGGTCTACCGCGAGTCCGACCTCGAGCAGGCAGGGAGCGAGATCGTCCTGAGCGAGCTTTCCAATGGCGTGGCGGTCGGAATGTCCATCTGCTACGACCTGCGCTTCCCAGAGCTCTACAGGATTCTCGCGCTGCGCGGGGCGGAGGTGATCGTCGTGCCCGCCGCCTTCACGTTGCCGACTACCCGCGATCACTGGGAGGTTCTCCTGCGCGCGCGGGCGATCGAGGATGCGGTGTTCATCATCGCCGCAAACGAGGTCGGCGAGCATCCAGGCGGCCTTCGCTCAGGCGGCAGGTCGATGATCGTAGACCCATGGGGCGTCGTGCTTGCGCAGGCGGCAGACCGCGAGGGCTTCATCGTCGCGGACCTCGACCTGGCGCAGCTGCGATCGATCCGGGCAAGCCTGCCTGCGCTTGCGAATCGCGTGCAGAGCGCATACGACTGGCAGGCGTGCGATCTCTCGAAGGAGCGCGGATGAGCGATACGAGGACGGTGTCCTGCGTGGGGGCGAGAGCAGGACAGCTGAGCTCGAGCGCGATGCGGGGGGCGAGTGAGGGGCGGCCTGCGTGATGAGCGCGACGGCGGCCCCAGACCGGCGCAGGGCGATCCTCGACGCTGCGGTGCGCGTGTTCGCACGCCAGGGCTTTCACGCCTGCAGGGTCTCTGACATCGCCGATGAGGCGGGCGTCGCCTACGGGCTCGTCTACCACTACTTCGGCTCGAAGGACAGCGTCCTCGACACGTTGTTTCTCGAGCGGTGGGCCGTGATGCTCGAGATGATCGCGGAGATCGACGCAACGCACGCCTCGCCGCGAACGAAGCTCGAGCAGATCGCGTCCTTCATCATCGACAGCTACGACCACGACCCTGATCTGATGAAGGTGATCATCGTGGAGGTGACGAGGGCGGCGAACTCGTTCGGGCAGACTCACCTGAGGCAGATAGAGGAGGCCTACAGGAGGATCGCCGCGATCGTCAGTCGCGCCCAGTCCGACGGGATCTTCAAGGCCGAGATCGACGCTGAGTTCGCCGCGCTCACCTTCTACGGGGCGATAGAGCAGGTGCTGACGGGGTGGATCTTCGATCTGCTGCCACGAGGGCAGGAGGAGCTCGCGAGGGCGAAGAAGCTGATCGTCGAGACGATCTGCGGCGGGCTGGAAAGGGAGGCGAGAGAGCGTGTCTGACGCAGGTGTGAGCAGCCCAACCGGTCGCTGCGCCGATGCGCTGCGACCTTCCTCACGCCCCGGCTGGGAGGCGGCTGCGAATGCGTCAGAGAAGTTGGACCGCGATCACCACTAGACTCTGGGCGCGATGAGCAACGACCTGATGAAGCGTCTCGCCTGGTCCGGCCTGCTCGCGGGCGTCGGAGCGCTCGCGAGCGTCGTGACGCAGCGCGTCGCGACGATGATCTGGCGCAGGATCTTCGAAGAGGAGCCGCCAGAGTGAGCGCCGAAGGCAGCAGGGGCGATGAGCGTGGCGGCGAGGGCTACGGCTTCGACAGACGCTCCGAGACGGCCTTTGGCGATCGACTCGAGGCAGGGAGCATGCAGGGCAACGCGAACAACGGCGACCCCTTCGCCCCTGCGAGCGCACCGAAGCCGGAGCTTGCGGTTGCGGCGGCGTTTGCGGGCGGGTTCCTGCTTGCGCTGGTGCTGCGTCGGATCAGGTCATGAGCGATGCCGGCGACGAGCAACACGACTGAGGAGCGCAGCCACACGCTTGCGAGCGCGATCACAGAGGTGACGGAGCGCGCCTCGCTGCTTATCCGCGAAGAGATCGAGCTTGCGAAGGCGGAGATGTCCGAGAAGGCTTCGAAGCTCGCCCGCGGGGCGATCGTTGCCTCCGCCGCCGGCATCTTCGTGCTGAGCGCGCTGATCTTCATCCTGATCGGGTGCGCTTGGCTTCTGTACTGGGCGCTGCCGATAGGCGGCGACTTCACCTACTTCTACGGCTTCTTCGTGATGGCGGGGATCCTGCTGCTGCTCGGCGCAGTGGCAGGCCTGATCGCGCTGAGGGTGTTGAAAAGGGCCTCGCCGCCGACGCCGCAGCTCGCGATCGAGGAGGCTCGCAAGATCACGCAGACGATGAAGGCGCCAGAGGGACTCGAGGGCGCGACCGAAGAGCTCAGCCCAGTCCCCGATGAGCTGCTGGGCGGATCTCTGCGGCCAGTTGGGAGGATCGAGGCCTGATGCGAGGCCGCTCGCCCGCAGAGATCCGGCAGTCGATGGAGGCAAACCGCGCGGAGCTCGCACTCTCGCTCGATCGCCTGAAGCATGAGGTCGCAGCGATCACCGACTGGCGATCACAGCTGGAGATCCACCGCAGGGAGGCGCTGATCGCCGCCGCCCTCGCAGGATTCATGATCGGCGGCGGAATGAGCGCGATCCTCGGCGGCAGACGCCGTCGCCGGCGTCACAGGTAGCGGCCTCCTCCGAGGCGCCCCCTGAGAGCGGCGCCTGCGAGCGTGTGGTGGCCCCTCAGGCCCCTCAGCCTCTGTGTGGCCCCTCAGCCTCTGTGTGGCCCCTCAGCCTCTGTGTCGCCGCTTGTGGGCGTGGGTCCTGCGCTTTGCGGCCGTGCGTGTCCTTGCCTGTGCAGAGGCGAAGGGCCCTGTGATTCCCGCGGGGCCTGTGGCTCGCACTCTGGCAAGCACGTGCGCTGGTGCGCTCGGCGAGGCGACTTGCGCGATCGTGAGGGAGCGTCGCTTGGAGGGCAGCGAGAAGAACAGCCTGCGCCCGTTCGAGCTGTCGATGAGCACCTGGTAGCCGGTTGCGCCGCGGACGGTCTGCCAGGTTACGGCTGCGCTCGTGCCTTTGAGCGTGATGCGGGCGCGTGGACGCGCAAGCTTCAGCGGCGGTGGGGTGAACCTCGGCCCTCGCACCGTTTCGCGCAGCAGCCCATACTGCTCGACGA
>JAJYUP010000114.1 GCA_021792455.1 Actinomycetes bacterium
TCGAGATCCTCTCCCCAGATGATGAGACGATGCAGAAGCTCCCCTTCTATGCCGTCCACCGGGTGGACGAGGTGTTGATCGTCGACCCTGAGAAGCAGTCGGTCGCCTGGCTGGGGCTCAAAGACGGCGTCTACGAGCCAGTCCGGCGCAGCGCCCTGATCGACCTCTCAGCGCCCGAGCTCTCACAGCGCATCGACTGGCCGTAGCCCACCAACTGTGGTCTTGCGCGGGCAGGGACAGCCTGTTGCCGTGCGAGCACCGCAACCCGCCTCACCCCGCTCCCGGTCAGGGCGGCTCGCACGAGCCCGCGCCGGACCGGCAGCCGGCGCTCACCACAGTCCGCGCGGTGATCGGCGCGGTCATCCCTTCACCCCGGACCGCCTGCCCGGGAGACGACCGTCCTTGGCCGATCGGCCCACGCATGTTGCGAGTTGACTCTGGGATCAGCGCTCCGGCCGGTTGACCTGGCTGGGACACCAGCTGGCCGAGGCGCCGATCGACCGATGCAGCACTGCACCTCGACCTGAGGACTTGGCTCATCGGCAGCCCCACCGGCAGCCGCCGATCAGCACACTCTCGACCGCCGTTGCCAGCCAGGTTCGCAGACGGCGCGCGCCTCGACACACGTAGGATGGCTTCAGGCGTCTGGGCGGACCGACCGCAGGCGCATCGGGCTCAAGAGGGCCCTCCTGAAGACCGCCGGAGAGGGTTGGGCAAGCCGAATCCAAGCTGCTCGAAGACCGCCCCTGCGACCGCCGCCGCTTCGCAGCGGCCTGAAGGCCCGTGCACCTGGTCCCGTAGACGACGGTTCTTCTCGGCGACTATCGGGCGGCGATGATCCACTCGGCGAGGCGGTTGACGTGAGGGCCGGTGTGCAGCAGCGCATACGCCTCCAGGAAGCGTCGCAGCCGCTGTCTGTTGCAGTGCCTGCCGGCGTTCTCCTCCAGCTGCTCCGCATCGTGGAAGAGCAGATCGACGAGATAGCTGCGCCGCCAGCCCTGGTGTCGCGCTGCGCTGCCATGTAGCGCATCCGCGCAACGCCGCTGTGAGCATTCGTCTCCCTGCGCAGATGATCGGCACGCTCGGAGAGCGAGCCGGCCGATCATGCCACATGCCGCCGAGGACGCAGCAGATCGAGCGCAACCGCCGCGAGAGCGAGCAGGGCGCGCTGAGGGCGGCTCCTGCCGAGAGCCCTCTCCAGCCACCCAAGCAGCCTCAGAATCCCTCCAAGGCGCCCGGCCGAGCGTCCCGATGACTGCAGCGAGGACACCCCAGCGCGCTCCTGAGGCCCGCCACCGTCCGCAAGCCCCAGGCTTTCACGCCCGCAACAGCTCGCAACGGCTCGCGTCAGGCCCGAACCGCCACAAACAGAGGGGATCTGAGCCCCTCGCCTGCCACGCGGCGACCGATCCCTCGCGCCAAAGCCACGACGACGCGCCTGGCAACCAAGCGGCAGACCACCCGGCGCGACCGACATTTTCGATGGCGATCGACCTGCATTCTTCGATGACTCTTGACACCTGGGCCCGCTCGCGAAGCAGGTGGTGACAAGCGAGCACCTCGCGGAGATCGTGACGCCCTCGCGCGGTGTCCTGGACTGCGCTCACGGGAGCCGGACGCCTCGAAGCTCTACCCGACGGACACCGGCCTGCTGACCCAGCAGCTCGGCGTCGACGAACAGCGGATCGCCCAATCTGAGCCGTGCCCGTCAGTGAACTCTGGAGCTGACGCACCCAACGCTACGATGTGAGGTCAATGGCCGCACCGCGAAAGACAAAGAGGTTCCCGCTGGAGCCGATTCGGACCGACTTCTCTGGTTACGAAGGCATGTACGTCGCGATTGACCGACGCACCGGGAAGATCGTCCTCGCCGACAACGACCCGCACGTCGTCCTCGCACAGGCGAAGGGACTCAAGCACGTCGTCGTGCATGGACGCGTGCCTTACGCGGACGAGCCCCTGTATGTCGGTATGGGCTGAGCCGCGGCCACTGCCGTGGCTGTACCCATACACCCAGGAGGCCCAGTCCACACGACTCGGCGAACCCGTCTTCCGCCCCTTCGTGCCCGTGTCGCTCACACATGGTGAGATGGCCACCACACAGCTCAATGGGCTCATCGACACCGGTGCCGATGCGATCCTCGCAAGCGACCTGCTGTCGGTCGAGCTCGGCATCGACCTGGAGGACAACGAGGGAGAAGCCGCCCACGCGGTCGGCGGCAGAGTGGTCACCGCCCGCTACAAGACGATCGGCATGAGGCTGTACCCCAATGACCCCGACGAGGGGGGATACAGGGAGTGGGGGGCCCAGGTTGGCTTCGTCGAAGGATGGCACAGCGACGGTCTCGTCCTGCTCGGAAGCGTCGGCTTCCTCGACCAGTTCACAATCACAGCCAGCCGATTCACGCAAGGCATCGTCATCGAAGAGCAGGACGCCATCGACCAACGCTTCGGCGTCATCCTCACGCCGGGCCAGCCATGGGACGCGCCGCCGCCCTAATCGACCTGGGCGCAGCCGAGCTCATCCCAGGCCTGAACGACGGTGCGGGCCTCTGCCACGGTCCAGCGCCGAGGCCGCCCTGCGGCGTCGAGCTGCAGGCGCGCGGGCCCGCTCGAGGCCGGGGCGGCCATCTTGACGATGCGCCGTTCGAGGACGAGGATTTCTCTCCGGAGGAGGAAGGGGCGGCGGCCAGCGCAGCGCCCTCGCCGACCGCTCCACCACCGCAGAGACGATCTCCTCACGGTCGACCCGCTGGAGGGCGATATGGGCGCTGCGACGCGCGACCATGCGCCTCACCTCGCCCAGATGGGATGCGAGTGGCTCCATCGGCGACGGGAAGTGCTCGAAGCGCCCCTCCTGGACGCCGCCCGAGAGGGTTGGGCGAGCGACGTCCAAGCTCCTCAAAACCCGCTGATGTGACCGCCACCTCTCCGCAGCCGCCTCGAGGCCAATGCACATCCCCCCTCGCTCTGCGCCTCCACTGTTTCTCTCCTTGCGCCCAACTCTTTCGGAAGCGCCCCGCACCTGTTGCGCGCCGCGTCAAATGAGCATCCAGTGCCGCTCACGGCGAGCATGAGCGGAGGCGAACGTCGAAACGTCCAAGCTGCAACGAGGTCCCCCCGGAGGGGGGAGCAAACCACTTGCAAGCAGGGAAAAGGACCCGACGCCGCTGGCGTCAAGGCCAAGCCCTTCGGGCGGCCCGCGGCCGGCCTTGACCCCAGCTCATCGTCATCCTCAACAGCACTCGCGTCCCCAATTCCAACGGCGCTCGACACCCCAGCTCATCAAGGAGCTCGGCGACGCCGTACTCCTCGACATCCGTGATGGTCTGTGAGTCGATGCCAGCCGCGCCACGACTGGCGCGCACCAGCTCCCACGCCCACTCGATGACGTCTCTGCGGTAGCCCTTGTCATAGAGCGCATGGAACCGTCGTCCGGGATCGGCCTTGGCCGCCCGGTAGAGCGTTCGCTGCAGTTCTCGGACCTTCAACGGCTTAGCGGGCCCAGCCACGAGGGCACTCACCGGCCTTTCCCTGTGCGTGACGCATGAACGAAGCAGCGGCCCTTCCCTCACGCCGGGTTCTGTTGTCCCGTGCGCTCGAGCGGTCATACGGCCGCCTCCGACGCCCACCCGGCACCAGCCCACTTCCCGGGATCACCGGTTATAGGGCCAGACACTCCGACGACAACAAGCGCAGGCCGCCGGGCCGGGGAGGGCCTCCCCAGTTGCGGCCGCCACCATCCAAACGTTCCACGCCCTCTACGCGGGAGGTTCTTCAGGGCTGCGCTTCCAGGCTCTACACCCCTTCCATGGCCTTCACCCCGATCGGCCGGGCTCGGCATGGCGCCCATGGCGCCGCTGACCCCGTAAAGCGCCCTCAGCGAAGGGCCTACGTCACCACGAGCAGACAGCCCATGCGTGCCTCCTGCAGCGCGTGGAGTGCCTGGTCCGGCCTACAGCTGCACGCGCGCATCGAAATGCTGCTGCAGATTTGCGATCAGGCGCGCAAGCGTGTTGCCACACGTGCGCTCGCCCAGCAGTACGCGAATCCAGCGTGGAGTGATCTCCATGCGCAGCATTTGTCCGACGTGCAGGTCCACAGCGTTGACCTCCCACTGCGTGCTCGCAACCTCGCGCGGTACGCCCCACAGGCGGAAGGGCTCGCGGCAGGACAGCAGCCCGTCGAGGAACATCGGCACATCCCGGATCTCGCGATCGAGTGAAAACACGGCTATCTCTCCGTCGATTTGCAGGCCGATCTCGTCAACCACCGTCGTTTTGGGACGGTACCGCGCCTCGAGTCCTTCTATGTACTGCTGGTAACGGCCCACCGTGCGCCACAGCACACCTGCCACCAGCTCAAAGGAGTTGCCGGCCGAGACGATCTTGCCCTGGAAGTCGGCGGCCATCTTGACTCGTCGATCGTCCTCCGCCACAGTGGAGCCAACTGCGGTTAGCGAGGCGTTTGAGGCATAGCGGCTGCTGCTGCGGATGAGCTCGAGGATCTCCTCTGGAGCATCGCCCTCCAACTGCATCCTCCAGCGTCTGGCAGCCTCGCCTCTGGCCGGTAGGAGTTGATCGGAGGCGAACGACGATCTCAGCCACGTGCGGTCCCCCTCGAATTGCTCCAGGAGGTGCGCAGGCATCCATGCGCAGTCCAGCCGGTGGTCAGGGACGAGCTTGGTCTTGACCAGGCTCTCGAGGACGCTCGCACGCGCGGTCGAGTGCAGCAGCCAGAAACGTGCGTTGGCGGTGTCGAGGAAGAACACGTCCTCGGGGCTGAGCAGCGCCCACAGGTCGCTGTCGAGCTCCTCGTGCTGGAGGCCCTCCCGCTCGGCGATATCCCGCACGAGCCTCTCGCAGCCGCCGGGAGAGAACTCGGGAGGGTGCGCCTCGAGCAGCCTCGACTTGACCCCGCTTGTGCGCAGGCGTCCCCCGAACACGGCCTCGACCGACGACTCGCCGCTCATCGCTGCGCTCATCGTGAATATGAAGTCTGCGCGGTCCATCATCTATTCATTATCCCCGGATTGCGATCGATCCTCGTCTGCCTGGTCGCCGACGCCGCCGGTCTGAGCCAGGTCTTCGAGGGAGATCTCCAGTTGTCCTTCGATTCGTGGGCGCTGTCGACCCAGCGCCTGCGCCGCGCGTCGCTGGCGCGCCTGCCAGCTCTGTGGCGTACCGCGGGGGTCTGACGCGGCGGGCGTCTCGGTGATTCTGACTCGAGCCGGGGTGGCCTTGGTGGCGGGTTCGTAGGCGAGCTGCTCGCCGAGCAGGCTGTCTGCCAGCCGCCGCAGAACGTCGTCCACGCGCGATCGGAACACGGATCGCGCCTCGTTGCCGACCGCGGACCACTCGGGAAGCAGCTCCCGGCAGACGTGCTCGACGTCCACGAGCTCCTCTCGGCGGGCCTGCGCGCAGATCAGGATCGGTGCGACGAGCTCGCGTATCTCCTCGGACGGACTGTGGTGGTCGATCGGAAAGCGCGCGGGAGGGAGGCCAGCATCGTGCGCGATTTCAAAGCCGTCGAGTGGATGCGTATCGTCGCAGCCGATCAGCCGCGCGCCCTTGTCGCTGACGGTGAGCAGTGGTGCGAGCAAGTCGATCCGGCTCAACGCGGCTTCGAGATCTGGGCGGTGATCTTCGTTGCCGACGAAGAGCGCTGCCGTGGGGATCGGGGTGGGGCCACGCAGCACCGGCGGCAGCGATCCGCCGGAGAACATGCCCTTCGATTCTGCGACCAGACAACGGCGTGCCTGCTCCTCTTGCAGGCTGCGCCCGCCCTTGCACTCCGCAAGCACGATCAGCGGAGGGTCCGGCCGGTACAGGATCGCATCAGCGGTGATGTTGCCGCGGATAGTGAAGACAGGCGCCTCGAACATGTGGATGCGGAGCCCCTGGTCTCCGAGCCGACGGGGCCACAGGCCGTCTCCGCGGACGAGCGCGATCAAGCCGTTCAGCGGTATCAGCCGGGGATCCATGACGATGCCAAGGGGAAAAGAGGAATCTACAGTCGCGCCCGGAAGGCTCCGGGACTCTGCTCGGGCGATCGTCGGACGCGGGCAACCTTGCGCTTGGCTCGTGCGCAACCCCGGCACCCTGCGCCTCGAGCAGCGCGATCTCCTCGCGCTCGGCAAACGACAGGTACCGGCCCGAGATTGCGTCAAGCATCAACGTTGGCATCCCACCACGTTGCCTGAACCAGCGGGCGCCTGCAGCCTGAGACGCGCCGACAACCAGCGCAGCATCCTCACTGCTCGAGCCCTCGACGATCTCACGCCAAAACCGTCGCTCCACATCTCGCCGCAGCGACGGCTTCCCCGGCGACTTGATCGGCGCCCTGTCCGTCAGCTCCCGCATCCACCCAGCTGGCCTGCCCATAGACACCTCCACGATCGAGGTGTTGCGACGATCAGTTGAATTCGCCCAATACACGAGCTTCGCGTTCACCAAGCGGCTGCTCGACGCCGGTGTGGGCTCGTGCTTGGACGGCGCCGGCACCGAGGCGCTCTTCTCCTCGCTGGAGTGGGAGGTCCTCTCACAGACCGAGCATCCGCAGCGCAGAGCACGCCCGGGCAGTCGTTCTCGCCCCCTGCTGCGGGTTCTGCGGCCACGTTCGACGACACACCCACAACGGCGAGATCGGTCCCGTCGAGTGCGAGGCCCAAGCGGCATGAGAAACCCTCCACGATCCGGGGGCAAGCACAGGTCTCAGCAGGCTCGCAGATGGCACAGGTGTATGCTCGTGTGAGGTTATGAGGCGCACCACCGTGTCACTTCCGGATGAGCTTTGCGATGCGCTCGTGCGCGAGGCGCGCAGGCGATCGACCTCCGCATCGGCAATCGCCCGCGAGGCGATCGCCAGCCATCTGCACATCGCCTGCGGCAAGCCGCGGACCCTCGCCTTCGCGGCGATCGGGCACAGCGGTCGCCGCACAACGGCGCGTGAGATGGAGCAGTTGATAGCCCAGGAGTGGGGCGGCGCTCGCCGTAGTTGATGCCGGACCGCTCGACGCCGCGGCCGATGCCGACGACGAGTACCACGGGGCCTCTCTGGCGGTGCTCCAACGAGCCGATCTCAGCCTGCTCGTTCCGGCGCTCGTGGTGGCGGAGGCCACCTACTTCGTGGGCGAGCGCCTCGGAGCGGTGGCGGAGCGACAGTTCCTGGAAGGCCTCTGCACGCTCGAGGTGGAGGGCCCAAGCGTCGAGGACCTCGCACGCATGGCAGAGCTCGTGGAGCAGTACAGCGACTTCCCGCTCGGCGGCACCGACGCCTCGGTCGTCGCCCTCGCCGAGCGGCACCACGCACGGCTGATCATCACGCTCGATCGCCGCCACTTCGCGGCCATCCAACCGCGCCACTGCGACGCGTTCGAGCTGCTGCCCGACTGACCCACCCCCTGCCGGCGCATGTTCAAGAGTCCGCCCCGGCCCCGAGCGGCGCTCGTCATGACGACCAGCGGCTGCGGCAAGACTGCAGGGCGGCGGGGCCGCTCACCGCGTATCAGGCATCGCCGCCTGAGCAGCCCCCCTTCCCCGGCTCATTCGGAGGCCGGGGCGCCGGAGAGGGGGGACGCCCCGGCCTCTTTGGTTCCTGCACGCCGCCGGAGAGGTGGGTGCGGCGCACAAGCGCTGCTCTCAGCCGACGAGCACTTTGGTGCGGGCGCTGATCGGCGCCCCGCGGCTGGGAGTGAAGTGCAGGTGGATCACGGCGTTGACCCGTTCATGCGGGCTCTTGCCGAGCACGCTGCGGTCGTGGGCGCCGAG
>JAJYUP010000019.1 GCA_021792455.1 Actinomycetes bacterium
ATTGGGGTTCGCCGTCGATCGTGACTGCTGACTGCATCGGCCTTTCCTCCTTCGGGGCTTCGACTTCGACGCGGACCACGCCGAGCCGCCGATACGTGACGGCAGCATCATGATAGACAAATCAGGCTTAGCTGTCAAGTCTGCAGGCACCGCACATCGCGATGACAAGCAATGCTCAGGGCGCGGCCGCCGCGGTTCTTCGGCGCTCCACAGATGATGTGTGTGCGCCGTTGACGGATTGTTGTATTCATGGTGTCGACGGGAGCGCAGTTGAGACGCGGCGGGCGGCTCGTCGTCGCGGGAGGTGGCTTCGCAGCGCTCGAGTCGCTGCTCGCACTGCGCGCGCTGCTTGGCGCGCAAGTCGACATCACCCTGGTCGCGCGAAGCAGATGGCTCGCCTACAGGCCGGCGGCGAGCGCTGAGGCGCTCGGCAGCGAACCCTCGCGGGTGTACGACCTGCTCGCGATCGCGGAGGAGCATGGCGCCCGCTTCCGCGAAGATCGACTCGAGGCGGTGGCCTCCGAGCGGCACAGAGTGCGGCTCGCGTCGTTCGCGGTGCTGAGCTATGACAAGCTCGTGCTCGCGCTCGGCGCCCGCTCACGCGTTGCGGTACCGGGCGCTCTCACCTTCCGCGACCAGCGCGACCTTCCGCAGATGCGGCGGATGATCGATGATCTGCGCGACGGCGTGCCTCGTCGTCTCGTCTTTGCCGTCCCAGACGGGTGCTCCTCTCCCCTTCTGCTCTACGAGCTCGCCGTCTCCGCTGCCCGTGAGAATGCTCTGCGAGCCGTGGGCGTGAGCGTCACGATCGTGACAGCGGAGCACGCCCCGCTCGAAATGTTCGGTCCTGACGCTTCACGTGCGGCGGGGAGAATGCTCTCCGATGCGGGAGTGCAGCTGGTCACCGGGGCGGCGCCGATCGCCGTGAGGCGCGATGGCTCGCTGCTCGTGCGAACCGGCGCTGCGATCCCTGCAGACAGGGTTGTCGCAGCCCCTGCGCTGCGCGGCAGGCGGCTCGCGGGCGTGCCGCATGGAGCCCACGGCTTTGTGCCGGTCGAGCGCGACGGGCGGGTCGTCGGGCTCGAGGATGTCTACGCGGCTGGGGAGATGACGACCTTCCCGATCAGACACCCTGGCATCGCCGCCCAGCAGGCCGATGTGATCGCCACTGCGATTGCGGCGTCGCCCTCCATCGCGCTCCGCCTGGGACGCGAGGCATCGAGCAGACGGCCTGCTCGCAGGCTTCGTCAGCCGGCGCGCCTGCTCGCACGATCCAGGGCGCTTCATCTGCAGGCTGCGCTCGATCCGATAGGACGCCCTCTTGCGAGTGGTGGGGAGAGGTCCTCGACTCAGGCGTACGCCGGCGCTGAGGGCCGCTACCTCGCTGACTGCCTCGCGGCGCGGATGCCACTGCGCCGCGGGCGCCTCGCGCCGCTCACCTGAACGGGCGCGACCGCGGCGGGACGCAGGGCTCTCTGCCTGTCCCTGCGCGGATGAGAGCAGTGCATCTGTTGCCGGCTCCTGACAACGAGACGCATTGTGCCCCAGGTGCGGCGATGAGGTCTGCGCCTGCGCCGGCTGCGTCGCGATCGACCCTCTCCTGCGAGTGGGCGGCGATGGATCAGGCTGGGATGCGGGAGGCGAACAGCACGACGGCGACCGATGTAGCGAGGTTGAGGCTGGAAACACCCTTGCGCATCGGTATCGCAAGCGCCGCAGATGCCTGGGTGATCAGGGCAGCAGACAGCCCGCGCCGCTCGCTGCCAAAGGCGAGAACTGCTCGATCTGGCAGGGCGGATCGACGCAGCGGCTGCCCACTGGGGTCGAGTGCGATCAGCGGGCGCCCATGCAGCTCGAGGTTCTCGAGCCAGAGTACGGGCAGCGCGAAGTGCAGGCCGGCTGAGCCTCTGATCGCCTCGGCGTGCCACGGGTCGTGTCGGCCGGTGACGAGCACGCCAGCCGCCTGCGCCGCTGCGGCGACTCGGATGCAGGCGCCGAGGTTACCCATGTCCCGCGGCTCCTCGAGCAGCACGACCGGAGCAGGGGAGGGATCTGCGAGCAGGAGCGCAGGATCTGTGGTCGGGCGCGATGCGAGCGCGACCACGCCGGTGCGGGGCGCTCGCGGCATGAGGTCACTGAAAGCCTGAGCGCTGATCGGGCGTGCGATCTCGAGGACGGTTCGCTGGAGGTCGGGGGCGAGCTGCTGTGCGAGCCGTTGCAGCTCGTCCGCGTCGGAGCAGAGAACCTCGATGATCTGCGCATCGAAGCGAAGCGCATGCTTGAGCGCGTGAAAGCCCTCGATCACCGCGAGGCTTCTCGCGCGGCGCGCGCGTCTGAAGCGATCGACCTGCTGTCGCTCTGAAGCGGATACTCTCATCCGCGGCGCGCACCTGATCTGCTCGTCCCCGGCTCGTCCCCGCGAGCAGCCGCTCTCATCTGGCGCAGCTGAGTGTCATCCGATCTGGCTGAGCTTGCCCTCGAGCGTGATCATGATCGCATCGACTGCCTCCTCGATGCCGATACACGGGCCGAGTACGAGCTCAGGGTGCGGGGGCGGCTCATATGGGTCGTCGACGCCTGTCAGCCCCCTCAGTTCGCCTGCGTATGCCTTCGCATACAGGCCCTTCGGGTCTCTGCTTGCGCACACATCGGCAGGTGTGTCGACGAACACCTCGATGAACGTGAGCTCCTCCGCCTCGTGCAGCCTGCGCACCTGTTCTCGACAGCGTGCATACGGTGATATGAGCGACACGAGAGCGATCGTCCCAGCATCGGCGAAGAGGTGCGCGACCTGCCCGACGCGCCACACGTTCTCTTCTCGGTCTGCTCGCGTGAAGCCGAGGTCGGCACAGATGCCATGCCGGAGGTTGTCGCCGTCGAGACGATATGCGGGCCTTCCGGATTCGACCAGCCTCTCCTCTACGGCGGCGGCGATCGTCGACTTTCCCGCAGCTGGCAGACCTGTGAGCCAGATCGTTGCGCCCTGCTGTCCGAGCGCCTCCCACCGACGGGTGCGCTCGAGCGTACCCTGATGCCACGTGATGTGCGCGCCTGCGCGCTGAAAGCCCGCAGGGGGGGCCGAGATGCCCGCTTTCGCAAAGCTTCTACGAGGGCTCGTGATGCTCGCTTTCATGTCTGTCGCTCCCGACGTTGGGATCGCGGCTCCCCGACGGTCGCCAGAGCCCTTCCATTCGTGGACCGGACCTGGCGCCATCTCCGCATCTGTGGCATTGTTGCCCGTTGGTTAGGATTGTATTGCACCTGGTTGCGGTCTCGAGGCGGTGTGCTCGCGAGAACCTTGCGGAAGGGCGAAAGTTGCGGAACGCCTGTCTGCGTCGATCGACTCGAGCATCCTAGGGTCGCAAGCGGTCGCAACGAGCCTGGATCCTTCGCAGGCGCGCCGACGGGCGCGAAATGGGACGATTCGCTGATGCCCGTCTCTGCGCGATCTCTGCTGGAGCTTCCGGCCTCGCTTGACCTGTTTGGGCCAGGCAGGCATGAGGGCGCGGCCGCGGAAGGCGCTCGCGCCCGCCGACTTGGACACGTGATGGGAGTCGACGGAGGTGCGACGAAGACGCTCGCAGCCATACTCGATCCTGTATCGAAGGAGGTGTGGGTAGGGCATGGCGGGCCGAGCAACGAGGACTCCGTCGGTGCAGCTGCCGCGAGCGAAGCCCTGTTGAGTGCGGCGGCAGAGGCTGCCGCCCGGGCGAGCGTCGAGCTCGATGACCTGACGCTCGCTGTGCTTGCGGTCGCGGGCACCAACACTGATGCGGTCGCCGCGCACGTGCGCAAGCGACAGCCTGACAGGTGGATCATCGTCAACGACGTCGTCGGCGCCTGGGCGACCGCGACGGGTGGGGGGCCGGGCGTTGGCGTGATCTCTGGCACCGGCAGCAACGTGTTCGGCGTCGGGGAGGACGGGCGCACCTGGCGAGCCGGCGGTTGGGGCCACATCCTCGGCGACGAGGGCTCCGCGTACTGGCTCGGCCTGCACTCGCTCGTCGCAGCTGTGCGCCACCGCGACCGCTCAGGTGCGGCGACGGGCTTGACGGAAGCCCTGCTCGAGTTCTATGAGGTCGACGAAGTGCAGGAGCTCGTATCGCTCGTCTACGGCAAGCCCCTGAGCAAGCGCGAGATCGCCGCCTTCGCGGTGGAGGCAGCCCGCGTTGCGGGCGCAGGCGACGCCGTCGCTGTGCAGCTGTTTCACGAAGGGGCTGCGGGCCTTGCGGCTCAGATCGAGACAGTGATCGCGCAGACGGGACTTGCGGGCAGCTTCCCAGTCGGGTTGATCGGCAGCACGTTCAACGCTGGAGCGCTGCTGCTGCAGCCGTTGACGGCCGCCCTTGCGCAGGCGGCACCCTCCGCACAGGTCTCCGTCGTCGAGGCAGCGCCAGTCACAGGCGCGCTGCTGCTTGCCCTGCGCGCCGCCGGTCACGAGCGCGAGATCACGGTGGAGGAGCTCGATCGGGCTGTCGCAGAGGCGATCAGCGAGGGGAAGTCGGCAGGCTGAGCTTCGACTCGCCCCCGCGCCCCGCCCCCTGTCGCTCGGCAGGGCTCATCCTTCGGTTGCGCGAAGCGTCACGCCTGCGCACGGAGGACGGCTTCGCCGCCAACGATCAGCTCGACCGTGCCGACGCCGTCACATGTGCGCGGAGGGCAGCTTCGATCGTCTCGCGTCGGCCCACCGCGCCTGCGCCCTCACCCACGATCCGCAGATGCGCCGCGACATTGCCGCAGCGGGCCGCCTGCTCCGGCGTCTCACCAGCCGCGAGCGAGACGAAGAAGGCGGCAGAGAAGACATCGCCCGCGCCGAGATCGTCGATCGGCTCTCGGGTTGCGACCGTTGGCACGCTGCGCAGCTCTGAATCGCAGAACAGCTGCGTCGGCCTCTCACCCATCGTCACAGCAAGCACCGCATGATGCCGCGCAATCGCGGTCCGCAGCGGTCCGCAGTTGGGCAGCTCGGCCTCGCTGACGACCGCTGCGTCGAAGCGTGGAGGCAGCGATCCTGCGGGCAGGGACGCCGCCCTCAGCAGCCCCCCCGTTCGTGGCCAGGTGCGAAGCAGCCCCTGCGGGGTGATCGCGATGAAGCGGTGAGAGCGGGTGTCGATGTCGGCGCGCAGGCCCTGCTCCGGAAGCTCAGCTGCCACGGGTGCGAGATGCAGGATCTCCCCATTCACTGCCGGCAGCTGTCGCATTGGGCCTGCCCAGCTCAGAAGGCGCTGGGTCCGGCGCTCGCCGCTGCCTTCGGTGAGCAGCACGGTTGTGCGTCTGCTTGGAATCAGCTCGACAGCGATCTCTGAGAGGTGTGGAGTGATCAGCGGCAACAGCTCGGCTTCGGCGCCCTGCGTCAGGAGGAGCGTCCTGCACCCGAGCCGCGCTGCCTGCAGCGCGCTGTAGAAGGCGCCGCCGCCTGGCCTGCACTGCCAGCGATCTTCGCGCATCACCAGGTCAACGGTGAGGTGCCCAACCGCAACGTAGTCGAAGGCGCTGCCCGCTCGCGCGCCGCCGGGTCCAAAGCGCGTCGTGCCCCCCGACCTCGACGGCGAGGGCAGAGGGGACGATCGTCGATCTGCGAGCGGTGCGCCCATCGATTGAAGGATGAACGCAGACCTCGATCCTCGCCCCCTCACAGGACTGTCCGCTCAGCGGCCCTGACGGTGTGAGCGGTGCCGGAGTCCTTCGCGGCACCGGGTCTGTCGGGCGCTGGAGGCCCAGGCGGAGCTGGCAGCGCTCCTGCCGTGCTTCAGCCGCTATTTTTCACGATCGATGAGCGAAAGCACGATGGTCACCGTCGCAGGGCTCGCCGCGCTGCAGGCGGAGCTTGATGAGCTCGAAGGCAGCGGACGGCGCGAGATTGCAGATCGCATCAAGACGGCGCGTGAATGGGGCGATCTGAAAGAGAACAGTGAGTATCACGACGCGAAGAACGATCAGGCGCACCTCGAGACGAAGATCGCGCGGCTGCGAGAGCGGATATCGTCCGCTCAGGTCGTCGAGGAGCCCTCCGGGGACAGTGTTGTCGCGTTCGGGTGCACAGTGACGGTTGCAGAGGGCGCCGTTCACAGGCGATGGACGATCGTCAGCTCCCATGACGCCGCCCCAGCGGAAGGGCGAATCTCCTCTGAGTCACCGGTTGCAAAAGCGCTCATGGGACTGAGGCCCGGCGAGCGCGCTGAAGTGAAGCTGCCGAAAGGCGAGCTCGTGCTGACGGTCGTCTCGATCTCGGCCACCTGAGGCGCTGCCGCGGCGGCGGTTTCGGACTCGGGCCGCTCGAGCAGCGGGGGGCTGCAGCCACCTATGAGGGCTGAGCGCCTCCCCGCTTTCGCAGGCGCCGCTCGGCGAACTCGCCCGGCTTCTCAGCGAGCAGCCTGCCGCCGATCTCGAACGCACTCCTGCGCAGGGCAGCCTTGCGCTTCTCGATTGCGGCGAGCAGCAGCGTGGCAGCAGCGTCGCGCGCCTGTGCCCGCACCTTCTCTGCAAGGACCTCGAGATCGTGGGCTTCGCCAAGCACTTCGCCAAGCTCTGCCGCCTTCTTGCCCGCCTTCGAGATTCGGAGGTTCTTGCTGCCTGCCGCAGGTCGCGAACCGTCGCTCACCGTCAAGGCCTCGAGCGCATGGCGCAAATCCTTCACGCGCTTGCGCCAGCGGTGCAGATCTGCGTCCGCTTCGGTCCGGAGAGCGCACTTCATCGCCCTGCGAGCCTGCCGGTAGATCTCGACAAACGCTGCTCCCACCTGCTCATCGGTCGGCGCAGAGGGAGGGCCAGCCGCCTGTACGCACAGGAGCGGGGAGAGAGCCTCCCGCCGCGCAGATCGCGCCTGGGTCGCGAGCTCCGCCTCCGCCCGCTCAGCTCTCAGCCGTGCCTGAAAACGCCTCACCCAGTCGAGCGCGGCGAGATCGTGTTCGCTCTCGAGCAGGGCTTCGAGGGTGCTCGAGCACACCTGGGCGTCTCTCGTGCCTGCAAGCGATTGCGCTGCCTGTCGAAGGTTCGCACGGGCCGCTCGACGCTCGCCTCTGGCGCGGCCCTGCGCGATCAGCGTGTCGAGCGTACGCAGGCGCTTGATCGCCTTCCTAGCCTCGTGGACGATCAGCTGCACGTCAGCCTCCTCGTCCGACCCCAGCAGCGCGGTCGTCGTGTGCAGCTGCTGCGCGCGCATTCTCGTAAGCCCAGCGCCTCGGCTCTCACCGTTCCGCAGACCAAGCTCGCTCATCGCGCCACCTGCAGGTTCGCTCCCTGCGGCTCCGTCACCGCGTGCAAGCGCCTGAAGTGGGAGCTTGCAGGGGGCGAGGCGAGCAGCTGAGCGGGCGGAGGCGCCAAGTTCGCGACAATGGGTGGATGAGCAAGCTGCCGCGAGCGCGATGGTGGACTGTGCGCCGAGCGGCCAACCGGAAGCCGACCACCTACCGCTGTCCGATCTGCGGCAAGCTGCTGCCTGCTCTGACAGAGCACATGCTGATCGCTCCGGAGGGCGACTTGACACGCAGGCGCCATGCGCACACCGCCTGCGTGCTCGCTGCCCGCCGCGATGGGCGGCTCGTGCTGGAGGAAGAGTGGCGACGCAGCACGAGCGGCGGCGCTTCCAGCGGCGTTTCGCTGCTGCACCGGCTCAGAGCTCTGATCACCCTCCTTGGACGCGCACGGTCTCAGGCTCGACGCGGATGATGACGCGCCTTTCGCCTGGCTGCCGAAATGGATAGCTGTCCTTGCCGAGGTACTTCTTTGCGAGCTTGTCGATGTGCGCCTCAGCGCCCTCATGACTGCGCTCTGCGACACGGCCTCTGATCTCGACGTATTCGTAGGGGTTCTCGATGTTCTGGACGGTGAGCGTGACCCTAGGATCCCGCTCGAGGTTCTTCGGCCATGCTCTGCCCTCAGCCGTGTTGAGCACGGGCATCCCGTTCTCCACATCGACCCAGACAGGCGCCAAATGAACCGATCCGTCTCGCCGGAGCGTTGCGACGTTGCAGAAGTTCGCGGCGCTGAGGAGCTCCTCTGCGCGACCCTGAATCGTTGTGCTCATCCCTTGCCCTTTCGGTCGGCGACGTATGCTCGCATTCAATCTAGCTCCGCGACGCGCCGAAGCCGTGTGCTGCGATGCCCCAGCCCCCGCTGTGATGGTCCGGGGTGCGCCGTGACGCTCCGCGGTGCGCTGCGACGCTCCGCGGTGCGGAGCGATCCTTCGGCGTGCGCCCCGATGCTTCGGGGTGCGCTGCGATGCGCCGGCAGACCCTGCGAGGCTCAGCGCCGCGAGAGGCCGGTGCTGGAGCTGACGGGTGGGATCGGGTTGAGCGCGACGAGCTCGCCGTTGTTCAGCTGGAAGTGCACGTCAGCTTCGCCGCCGCTCGCGCAGCAGAGCGGGTCCTGAGGGCGGTAGAGGCGATAGCCCAGCGTCACTTCCGTTTCGCGCTGAGAGATCACTTTCAGCGAGGCGCTTGGCTTTGCTGCGTCGGTGCCGAGGTAGGTGCCTGCAAGAAAGAAGAATGCCCGCTGCTTGTCGTCGCCGCCTTCGCCTGCCTTCCTGCCGATGAGAACCTGCAGGGTCTGGTGTTCGTGGAACTCGCTTGGGTCGATCGCGACGTAGCCCGCACTTTCGAGCACTTTCAGCGCACTGGTGAGGCTGCTGCCTTCGCCTGCCGATTTCGGCAGGAACGCGGGTGCCGTCGAGGTGCGCGCCTGCACCGATGTGCTCGTGCTCGTCGCGGAGACCGTCGAGCTCGCGCTCGTCGTCGCATCTGCTTCGCCTGCCGTTTCAGTTGTGGTTTCGCGTGCGCCTGTGCTCGTCGAACGTTCGGTTCGCGTCGCGGATGAGACGCCTCCGCTTCTCGCTGGGGGATTGGAGGAGATGCTGACCGTCCTCGTCTGTGCGCCGCAGCCGGTCGCGAGCGCGCTCGCGAGCGCCGCGATCGTGAGGAGAGCAGGGTTGCGGATCACAGCTGCAGAGGATAGGCGCCGACCCGCGCGGCGTCACGCGGCAGGGGCAGATGCGATCAGGCTTGCACCGCTGCCCACGCCTGCTCTGCGCCGATCAGCGGCGCGAGCACGATGTAGGAGATGTGGTCGCAGAGGGCGGGTAGGCTGCTCGTGTTGTTGTGCAGGATGCAGTCGTGGAGCAGCTCGAAGACGCCGCCGACGATCGCCTCCCCGACGACGGAGGAGGGCATGCGCGACGGGGCGGCGTCATCGAGCCTGAAGTCGATGAGTTCCGCATAGGAGTAGTTCGCCTCATCGAGCCTGGAGGCGAAGTGGGGGTAGGCGATGAGCATGTCGACGCAGGCGAGGTGCGCATAGGCCGGCTCTGAGGCGAGGAACTCGAGCAGGCCCCTGACCCCGAGCTTCACGTTCTCAGCCCAGTCGAGCCGAAGGTCGAGGGATCCCTTCACCGCGCTGACGGCCTTCGCATGGCCGACCTCATAGGTGGCGAGGAACGCCTCCTCCTTGCTCTCGAAGTGCTCGTAGAAGGTCTGGAGCGAGATCGACGCTTCGCTTGCGATGTCCTCGAGCCCAAGCGCAGGGTAGCCGGAAGCTGCTGTGCGCTTCGCGATCGCGTCGAAGATCCGCTCGCGTTGGTTGTGGGTGATGAACCCCCGCGGCAGGCTGTGCTCTCCGGAGGGCAGTCGCCGCTCACTCCAACTTGGCGCGAGGCAGAGCGTGCCTGGCGCGCGACCACCTCGGAGTGACCTGCTTTCGCGCCCTGACATGAGCCTTTGGACCTCACCCCGCGAGGCGCCTTCAGCGGCGCCTGGGACGGGGCCTCGAGCGGCGTCTGCGGCGGCGCCTCGGACGCTGCTTCGCGTTGCGCCGGGGGCCGCGCCTTCGGCAGCCCCTGGGACGGTGCTCGACATTCCCGTTGGCGTCGGCAGATAGCTCGAGATCCAGCCCATCAGCTCTGGGAGCACCCTCGTCAGCTCGCCCTTCAGCGCTCTGCTCGTGCGCTTTCTGCGCACCCGTGAGTAGAGGATGTTTCGCACTGCGCCCACGATCGCCCTCGCGACAGGCTCAGGCACCGGCTCTGACGCCGCCCCATCGGTCAGTATCCGAGTGACTTGCTGGGCGAGCCTCGACCCGTCGCTCGCCCATCGCTCGATCCCAGGGGCGCCGGCGGCGGCGAGCTCGATGCACACGAGCCTCGCCGCTGCAGGCATCGCGATTGCGCTGTCGAACAGCGCGCCGATGACGGCCTGCAGCCTGCTCAGGGCGTCAGCGTGCTCGCCGCGGCGCTCAGCGCCCTCGACGTTCGAAAGCATCCTCGATATCAGGTCGTCATAGGTGGCGAGCAGGCAGTCCTCCTTGCTCGCGAAGTGCTCATAGAAGGTGCGCCTCGAGACGTGGGCCCGCCCGACGACGTCTGAGATCGTGCAGGCGAGAAAGCCCCTCTCATCGACGGCGTCGATCATCGCCGCGAACAGGCGCTTGCGCTGATCAGCGGCGACCGCCTCCCTTGGCAGTGCCTGGGGGCCTCGTGGCAGGCCCCTCTCTCGTGGACGCCCTTCAGTGCCGCGATGCTCGGTCATCGAGCGTCCTGTGCTCTTGCGAATCGCGGAGGCTCAGAGCTCGCTGTGGCGCGGTGCCGACGCGGTGCCCGCCAGCCTGCGGGCTGCGCCCCACACGACTCGGGCACACTCGAGCTGCCACCTGCATGCAGCTCGTGCCTGCGTAGAAGATGATTCATATGTCTGAGGTCGGACTCGCTTCGTGCTCTGCCGATGGTCGTTCGATTCACTGTATACGCACGCATTACATCTGCACGATCGTTCTGGACGCGTGCGTTGCTGTCGCCATGAACGTGACGAAAGACTACGCCACCTGCGTAAGGAGGCGTTCTCAGCCCTCGTGCTCAGAGAGCCGCGGTGTACGCGCTCTCCGACGGTGGGCGGACTCGGCGCCGCCCACTACAGCCCAGGCCAGTGCCGCGCGACGTAGCCTTCGTTGTCGACTGGGTATGGCTGCCACCGTGAGGCGAAGACGCCGCTTCGTCCTGCCGTGTCGTACAGCATCCATGCGCCGCCGATGTTCACGTACATGTAGGTGTGGCCGGCGTTCGCGTACACCGTGATCCACTTGCCTGGGCCTGGCACTCCCCAGCTCTCGAGCTGCCCTGAGGTCTCAGGTGCGTTCAGCAGCCCCCCAGCCGCGAGCGCGTAGCTCACAGACCCTGAGCAGTCGTATGCGCTGTCGACGAAGGAGCGGTGCCCTCCTCCATAGACATAGGGGAAGTCCGCAATCTCGTTTGCCCCTGCGATCACCTTCTGGACCGTCAGCGGCACGTCCGCCGGAATCGGGATCTTGCCGCTGCCGGCGATCGAGTCGCCTCCAGGGACCGTCCTGAAGTGAGGCGGCGCGGAAGAGGAGCTTTCCAGTTCATGCATCCGCGCAAGCTCCTTGCGCACTTCTTCGTTCGATGCCGCCCCAGGCGCGACTATCGCTTCACCTGCGCTCGCTGGTGGTGCGGCAGGCGTGTGATGCACTGAGGGCGGCGCCGGGTAGCTACGCGCTTCTTCGGGATCCCTCACCTCCGCGACTAGAGCGGCATGGCCGCGCAGCTTTGCCCTCGACTGCGCGCCCGCCGGTGCGTCAGGCTGCCTGCCTGCCTCCGTCTGGCCTGTCGCCTGAGCCTGACCGCCTGCGCGCGCCTGTCCTGTCGCCTGCCCACCCCGCTGCCCGCCTGAGGCGGCCTGCCCTCCTGCCTGCGCGCGAGCATCACCCACGGCTGGCGGAGCGGCTGCACCGAGGTGCGCGCGCCGCGCCTCCGCCTTCAGACGGATCGTCGCGGAGTCTGAAGCCGGAGAGCCGCCGCTCACGCCAGCGATCGCGATCGCCGCGCCAGTCGCCGCGAGCACCGTCACGCCAAGCAGCGTCCCTCGCGCCCGCTTACTGCTCCCGAACCTCGGCAGTGACCCTCGCCGCGTGCTCACCCCGCAAAGCGTACTGGCATGAAACTGCTTTGTGAAGGTGTCTGGTCTCGGTCGCAGCGCCAGCTTCGACGCTCAATGGCCAGCGGCGCTACTCTGCCCTTGATGCAAGATCAGGCTAGATTGGAGGCGTCTGGGCCAAACGGCGCTTCGACGATGGAGTTCAACGCTGTCAGGGTTTCTCCCGAGGAGCTGCGTGCCCATCTGCGGCTGATCGGAGCGATGAAGCAGCGAGCGAACTGGCTGCAGCTCATCAGGTTCGGGGTCGTCGGCAGCAGCGGCTTCGTCCTCAACCTCGCGATCTACGCCGTCTGCGTGCACGTCGTTGGCATCGACTATGGCGTCGCCGCGGTTCTCTCCTGGGTGCTCTCGGCTGGGAGCAACTTCTTCTTCAACCGCCACTGGACATTCGATGCCCGTGACGGTGCGGCGCACTTCCAGGCGGTGAGGTTCTTCCTCGTCAGCCTGCTCGCGCTTGGCGTCGACCTGCTGCTGCTGATGGCATTCGTCCACGCAGGGATGCCGAAGGTGCCGGGCCAGGCGCTCGCGGTTGCCTGCTCGATGCCCTTCAACTTCCTTGGCAACAAGCTCTGGAGCTTCAGATGAGAGGTCGTTCTCGCGCTTCTGATGAGGCGTGCTGCTCAGCTTCAGATGAGGCCTGCCGCTCGGCTTGCTGAGCTCTGAGAGTGAAGCCGGCGCCTGCGCAGCGGTCTGCAAGCGCTCCTGGCGCGGTGCTCTGCAGGCGGCTGAAGGGGGCGGCTCAGAGCGCGCCTATACTCTGAGCTTCCAGCCCCGTTTGGGAGGAAACCGTTGCAGGAGATGGTGATCTACGGCGTCAGCTTCGACATGGTCGGCAAGCAGCCGATCGTGCTTCTGAAGACCGTTGAGGGCAACAGGTTCCTCCCGATCTGGATCGGGCATCCAGAGGCGGCGTCGATCCTGATGAAGCTCCAGGGTGCAACGACGCCGAGGCCGATGACGCACGATCTGCTCTGCGACATGCTCGGCGAGCTCGACGTCAAGTGCACACAGGTCGCCGTCACTGAACTGCGGGAAAACACCTTCTTCGCGTCGATCACGCTGAGCGTGAACGGACGGGAGCTCGAGATCGATTCGCGGCCAAGCGACGCGATCGCGCTCGCGGTGCGTGCAGGTGCGCCGATCTTCGCGGCTGAGGAGGTGATCGCGGAGTCGGCGATAGAGTTCGAGCAGAGTGAGCAGGAGAGCGAGGATGTCGTCGAGCGCTTCAAGGAGTTCCTCGACCAGGTGAGTCCTGAGGACTTCGCCGCCGGGGACTCCTGAGGGCCACATCGGCCTGGACGGCAGATGTGTGCTCCAGCTGGAGCGCGCAGTGGCGCGCGCCTCGCTCAGCGGCGCCTGCGCTCGCTGCTGCGCTCCGTCCGGCGCGGCAGGGGAAGCACCTCAGCGAGGCTGCTCTCGGCAGCGGCGCGATGGTCGCTTGCCTGAGTTCGCATCTTTCCAGTGAGTGTTCCGAACAGACCGACCTGCTCAGAGACGACGCTGCCGATCCGCTTCACCGCCTCGGCGATGTCCTGCTCTGAGACACCTGCGAAGTTGAGTCGCATCGAGGATCCGCCCCTGCCGTCGAGGTAGGCGGCGCGCCCAGGCACGAAGGCGACATCCTCAGTCTCGAGCGCGCGCGCAAGCAGGTCGGTGGTGTCGATGTAGTCGGGGAGGGTCGCCCAAACGAACATCCCGCCCTGGGGCCTGGTCCACTGCGCGTCGTGACCGAAGTGGGCTTCGAGCGCCTGCAGCATAGCGTCGCGCCTTCTCCTGTACAGGTCTCGCAGCTGATCGATGTAGCCACGCCAGTCGTGCTGCGCGAAGTAGGCGGCGACGAACAGCTGGGTGACAGGGGAGGAGCAGAGGTCGGCGCCCTGCTTGCAGAGGTTGAGCTTCTCGAGCACGGGGCGTGGCGCGACCGCCCAGCCCAAGCGCACGCCAGGGGAGAGGATCTTCGAGAAGGTGCCGAGGTAGATGACGAAATCGGAGGCGCCCCCCCGCCCAGCGAGCCGCGCGTCGAGCGAGTAGAGCGTGGGCAGAGGCGTGCCTTCGTAGCGGAGCAGCCCATAGGGGTTGTCCTCGAGGACGATGATCTCCCGCTCTCTTGCGACCTCGACGAGCCGCTGTCTCCGGGGCAGCGCCATCGTGACGCCGCCAGGGTTCTGGAAGTTCGGGATCGTGTAGATGAACTTCGGCTTGATACCTTCCGCCTGCAGCGCATCGAGCTGCGCCTCGAGTGCGTCTATCGGCATGCCTTCGGCGTCGACGTCGACCTGGACGACTTTCGCCTGGTACGCGCTGAATGTTGGCACTGCGCCAGGGTAGGTTGGAGCCTCCGCGATTATCGTCTCCCCAGCGTCGAGGAACGTCTTGCAGACCAGGTCGATGACCTGCTGGCCGCCCGTGGTTATGAGCACTTCGTCGGGGTCGACGCTCGTCTGCTCCTCGAGCATGACCTGCGAAACCGCTTGAACGGTGGCGGAGAGGCCCTCGGTCGGCCCATACTGCAGGGCCTTTGCCGAGCTCTCCGCGGCGACGTGGGACATCAGCTTCGCGAACAGCTCTGGCGGGAAGGTGCTCGTGTCAGGCAGCCCCCCGGCGAGCGAGATGACCTCAGGGCGCTCCGTGAGGGACATCATGTCCCTCATCGCAGAGGACCTGAGGTCGCTCGTGCGGCTCGCGAACAGGCTCTCGTAGCGCTCGAGCTCGTGCGTCGCCAGACGGGTGCCTGCTCCCCTGCGTTGGCCGTCGTCTATCGTCATGGCGCCTGCCACCGTACCGCAACGCTGAGATGCTGGCAACGGGCAGCAACATTGGGAAGCCCGCGACGGGCAGCAGCCTCGAGCAGCTCGCACCTCGCGGCAGCCCCGAAATGTCGGCGACGTGCACCAGCTCTTTGAACCTGGCAAAGAACCAACACCCTGACGAACTCGCAACGAACTGATGTTGAGCAAAGGCATCGTCTTCGTGATCGGCCTCGGCCTCGGCCTCGGCGTCGCCGCCGGCGTGCGCCCATTCCTGCCTGCGCTGCTCTCAGGCGGGCTTGCGAGCGCCCATGCCCTTGGCATCGCCTTCTCAGGCGGACCCTATGCCTTCCTGCAGGAAAGCTGGTGGCTGATCGTGGCCGCTGCATCTCTGCTGATCGTCTATGCACTCGCGCTGAGGGCGGGCTCTGAGCGGGTGAACGGGGGGGGCGGAGGAGCAGCGCTTTCAGGGATCGGCGTCGGCGTCGGAGCGCTGCTGCTCGCAGGCAGCCTCTCCGCAGCGCACGACCTGGCCTGGCCTGGCCTGATCGGTGGTGGCCTTGCGGCGCTTGGTGCGCAGCTTGCGCTGCGGCCGATAGTGGAGGGTGCCCGCAAGCGGCTGCCTGACGAGGCCTCGCGGCAGGCGCTGGCCCTCTATCTCGACCTCCTCTCGCTGTTGCTGGCGTTCCTCGTCGCACTCCTGCATCCCCTCGGGTATCTCGCCGTCGTGATCGTCGCCTGGCTTGCGCTTGCGCGCCGCCGCCGCACCGACTCGAGGTACGCTGGCCTGCGGATCCTGAACCGGTAGGCGCGCTGTCGTGACCGACGAGAGGCGCGCTGCTGTGATGGACGAGACGCCGTGACGCTGAGGGCGGCGCGACAGGCGAGATGGTGAGCGGCCCGTCGAAGCTCGTCCTGTGCGTGATCGACGCGATGTCGCCGACGATGCTGAAGCGGGCGATCGACGACGGTGCGGCACCTGTGCTGCAGGCCCTGATGGAGGCGGGCGATTACACGCCGAGCTGCGTTGCCGCCTTCCCATCCGTCACCCCTGTCTGCGCCGCGTCGATTGTCACAGGCGCCTGGCAGGATCAGCACCGCATCCCGGGCATGAACTGGTATGACCGGCAGGAGGATCGCTACGTCGAGTACGGGTCCAGCCTGAAGGCCTCACAGCGCTTCGGCATCGCCCAACAGCTGATCGACACCGTCTACAACCTGAATCGCTCCCATCTCGCGCCTGAGCCGCTGACGATCTTCGAGCGGCTCGACGACGCTGGCCTGCGGACCGCGGGCACGACATACCTGATGTACAGGGGTCGCTATGAGCACGAGCCTGATCGCGAGAGGACGCTGTCGCGGATCGCGGCGATGACGCTGATGCGCCACCCGGTGATGGGCCCGAGGGAGCTGTTCTACGCTGACATCTTCGCGAGCAGGCGCACGCCCTGCCGCTCGGTGTTCGGCATGCCTGGGATCCGCGACAGGCATTCGGGGTGCGTCGGTGCCCACCTCGTCGAGCACGACCTGTTCGATTTCCTTCTGCTCTCGCTGCCAGACAACGACTGGTACTCGCACAAGTACGGCCCTGAAGCGCAGGTTCGCTCGATCGCAGCTGCGGATGCTCAGCTGAGCAGGGTCGCGGAGGCTGCCGGCGGGCTCGACGCCTTCCTCGGCGACCATGCGGTGATAGTGCTTGCAGATCACTCCCAGGCACCTGTGAGCGCCTCCCGCTCGCTGCAGGACGACCTCGAGGAGCTCTCCGTGCTGCGTCCTGACGGGCGCTGCAGCCGCGGGGGGCGACCAAAGATCGCCGTCTGCCCGTCGCAGCGCGCGGCGATGGTCTACGTGCTCGATCCCGAGCAGCGCGATGCGCTGCGGCCCCGCATCGTGCGGCAGGCGAGCGCTCTGAGTGGCGTCGAGCTGACGATGTGGCTCGAACGCGACGCGCATGGCGCCCCTCGCGAAGGGGTGGTGAGGGGACCTGACGGCGAGCTGCGCTTCGCCCCTGGCGGTGAGCTCCTCGATGCTCGGGGGGCAGCCTGGAGCGTTGAGGGACAGCTGCGCGTGCTCGCTGCGGAGGTGAGGGATGGCCTCCTTCTGACGCCCTCCCACCCTGACGCCCTCAGCAGGGTCTACGCCGCCCTCACCTGTGAGACCTCTGGGGACGTCCTGCTCTCAGCAGCCCCAGGCTTCGAGTTCGGCGACTGGGGGGGCGAGGCTCACATCGGCGGGGGCAGCCATGGCTCGCTGCGCGCTGAAGACTCGCTTGGCCCGCTGCTCAGCTGCGGCCTGGGGAGCGGCGCGGCGCGTCCGTCTTCTGCCACCAGCTCGCATCCGCCTTCTGCCACCGGCTCGCATCCGTCTTCCGTTCCCGGCTCGGGGCCGTCTTCCGCCCCCGGCTCGGGGCCGTCTTCCGCTCGCCGCGGTGGGGAGCTCGCTGCGATCCCCTCATCGCGGATAAGCGACGTCGTTCCGATGATCCTCGACTTCTTCCACCTGAGGCGCTGAGCCCTTCCCCTTCCATCCGACTGGGCAGACGCCCTTGGATCCGATGGAGCGGGCTCTCTTGCATCCCGCTGAGCCGCCGCTGTTGGATCCGACGGAGGGGCTGCTCTCGGACCGGGCGGGGTGCGCGGAGTGGGGTCGCTCGCATTCGTGCCTGCTCGAGGCCGATCAGGCTTGCCTGCGCGATCGCGATCGCGATCTCAGGCGTCGTCCCTCCGCCGATCGCTTCGGCGAGCACCACGCTCGCAAGCCGCTCGGGCGGGTTGACGCCGGTGCCTGTCAAGCTCTCTGAAACGCCCCCAGCGGGGTACAGGCTCTCATCTGATCAGGCGCTTGAAAGGGCGGCGGTGCTGCGGGAGGTGCGCGACGTGCTGGCCACCCACCGAAGGGCGGCCCCATACGTCTATCTGCTTGGTCACGAGCGCTGGCAGGTCGACTGGCAGCTGCCAAGCGGCAGGCTTCTCGCGGAGGTCGTGCTCTCAGGCGGGAGCGGGAGGGTGCTCGAACGGTGGAGCGGCATACAGGCGGAATGGACGATGGCGCGGGGAACGCCGGGCGCCTTTGGGGAACTCGCGGACAGCGTGTATGTGTGGCTGCCGCTGTGCCTGCTGTTCCTCGCGCCGTTCGTGAACTGGCGAAGGCCTCTCAGCCTCCTGCACCTCGACCTGCTCGCGCTGCTCTCGTTCTGCCTCTCCTTCGCCTTCTTCGAGCATGGCGTGATATCGCTGTCGGTGCCGCTTTCCTACCCGCCGCTGATCTACCTGCTCGCGCGGATGCTGACGCTTGCGCTGAAGCGCCCTTCGATTGGAGCTCAGCCGCTGCAGCTGAGGCTGCGAACGCGCTGGCTTGCGATCGGTGTCGTTGTGATCGCGACCTTCAGGATCGCCCTCAATGTCACGGACGGCAACGTGATCGACGTCGGCTATGCAGGGGTCGTCGGAGCTGCACGGATCCTCCACGGCGAGAGGATGTATGGGGGATACCCGTCGCTCGTCGAACATGGCGACACCTATGGACCCTTCAACTACGAGGCGTATGTGCCCTTCGAGGTCGTCTTCGGCTGGAGTGGCACATGGGACTCGCTGCCCGCCGCCCACGCCGCCTCGATCGCCTTCGACCTGCTTGCGCTGCTGTGCATATTCCTCATCGGCTTGCGGATCCGGGGCCCAACTTTAGGCGTCGCTCTCGCCTGGGCCTGGGTGACATACCCGTTCACGCTCATCGCGCTGAACAGCGACAGCAACGATGCGCTGCTCGCGGCGATGGTCCTCGCCGCCCTGCTCGCGGCCTCCTCCCCGCCTCGCAGGGGAGCTCTCACCGCGCTTGCGGGCCTGACGAAGATCGCGCCGTTCGCCCTCGCACCTCTGCTCGCCTCTGACCTGCTGGCGCGAGCGCGTTCAACCTCGCACAGGCTGAAGGCTCTCGCCGGGTTCGCGCTTGGCTTCGCGATCGCGGCTGCGGCATCGTTCGCTCCTGCGCTCGCACACGACAGCCTCGGGTTCATCTGGCGGCGCACGGTGATCTATCAGAGCACGCGCACAGCGCCCTTCTCGCTGTGGGGGCTCTACCACCTCTCCTCCGCGAAGCTCGTGATCGAGGGGTTCGCCGCCGCGCTTGCGCTCGCGCTCGCAGTCCTGCCGCGGCGCCCTGGCATACCCGCGCTCGCCGCTGCATGCGCCGCGGTGATCATCGCCCTGCAGCTTGGGCTCGAATACTGGTTCTACCTCTACATCCCGTGGTTCTTCCCCCTTGTCGCAATCGCTCTGCTCGCCGGTCTGCAGGCGCGCTCGCCACCGACATCTCGAAGGTGTGAAGACGCGCACGGCGCAAAGGGCTCGAGCGCGACTTCGCCTCTCAGCGAGTCGGCTGTTGCGGGCGCGGCATGAGGACCTGCTCGATCGCATCCGCTTTCAGCGGCGTTGAGCAGGTGATGAGCACGGCGTTCATCCAAGGGTCCTCCTCAGATGTCTCGAAGCGGATCGGCATCTGGGTGCGCATCGACTCGATCGCCTGGTCACGCTTGACGCCGATGACTCCGCCCCGTGGCCCAGTCATGCCGACGTCTGTGATGTAGGCGGTCCCCGCCGGAAGCACCCTTGCGTCGGCCGTCGGGACGTGGGTGTGGGTGCCGAGCACAGCGGTGACCCTGCCGTCGAGGTGCCAGCCGAGGCCAACCTTCTCGCTCGTCGCCTCAGCGTGCATGTCGACGAGGATGTGGTCGACCTGCCCAAGCTCAGCGATTGCGCCCTCGATCTCGATGAACGCGGGTTTGCCCGCCCTGAGGAAGAGGTTGCCTGACAGGCTGATGACGCCGAGCGTGACGCCAGAGGTGGCGCTGACGACGCATGTGCCGTGACCAGGCTGGCAGCGAAGGTAGTTCGCGGGCCTGAGGATCCTCGGCTCCTCGTCGAGGTAGGGGTAGATCTCGCGCCGATGGTAGGCGTGGTTGCCAAGGGTGATGACGTCGACGCCCGCTTCGAAGATTCCCCTCGCAATCCGCGGCGTGATGCCGAGGCCGCCTGCGGCGTTCTCTGCGTTGACGACGACGAACGTCGGCGAATGACGCTCCTGGACGACTGGTAGGCAGTCGATGAGCGTGTGGCGTCCGATCCCGCCGACGACGTCGCCGACGAACAGGATCCGCGTCTGATCAGGCGGAGGGGTCGGCGCCGCCTGTCGCTCAGCCATACTCTGGTTCAGATGGGAGACCAGTGAGAACGGTGAGCCAGAGCGTCCGACAGCCACCGCCGAAGGCATCAGGGCAGCAGGAGCCGGCCGAGGGCTCGAGGCCGCAGGAGCACCCCGCTGCGGCGGCCGCGGGCCAGGGCGCGATCGAGCAGGCGTCACCTGCGGGCACCGAACAGGCGGGTGCGGACGAAGATGGCCTGAGGGCGGGCGGGGGGCCGCCTGGGGTTGAGGAGGCGCCGCCTGGAGCCGATGTGCGATCTCCTGCGGTCGAGGTCGAGCCTCCGGTCGAGGTCGAGCCTGCGGTCGAGCAGGTCCTCGGGCCGCCGCGCCGGACGGTCGTGCCGCGGTGGGTCCAGCTCGTGCTGCTGCCGCTCGCTCTGCTCGCGCTGTGGGAGATCGCGCGCGCGGCAGGCAAGGTGCTGCTCATCTTCCTCGTTGCAGGCGTGATCGCGCTCATCCTCAACCCGCTCGTCGCGCAGCTGCAGCGCCGCGGGCGCATCCCACGCGGCCTGGCTGTGCTCGCGGTGTACCTCGGGTTCTTCATCGTCATCGGAGGCATCGTCTTCCTGCTCGCCAACCCGGTATCAAACCAGGTCGCGCAGTTCGCACACCACCTGCCTCGGATCATCGACGAAGCGGAAGCGGGCCTGCGCAGCTTCCAGGCGAGCCTTCACAAAGCCGGGATACACGTGCAGCTGATCGGCAAAGGGAAAACGGCTCTTCAGGCGATCAGGGAACAGCTGCAAAAGAGCTCGAGCTCGATCGTCTCCTCGCTTGGGGGCGCCCTCACTGAAGCGGCAGGGGCGATCGTCGATGTCGTGCTCGTGTTCGTGCTCTCCGTCTACGCGCTCATCTATGCGCCGAGCATCGGCTCGCTCGTGCGCCGTTTCATGCCGAAGGGCGACGGCAGCCGAGCAGAGGACTACCCGCTGCTCGTGCAGCAGGCGGTCTCCCGGTATGTGGGCGGCCAGCTGCTGTTCAGCCTGATCATGGGCACGACCGCTGGACTCGCGCTCTACATATTCGGTCTCGTCGGACTGTTCCCGCCAGGCCGCACCTATGCAGTCGCGTTCGGAGCATTTCTCGCGGTGATGGAGCTCGTCCCCTACATAGGGCCCGTCCTTGGCGCGGTGCCGCCGATCCTCGTCGCCCTGTTCACGAACCCGATCACGGCGATCTGGGTGACGCTCCTGTTCATCGGCCTGCAGCAGCTCGAGGGCCATGTCGTCGCTCCGCAGATCTTCAGCCACACGCTGCGGATAAACCCGCTGCTCGTGATCTTCGCGCTGCTGTTCGGCGAGCAGATCTACGGCGTCATCGGCGCTCTCATCGCGCTGCCGATCCTCGCGATTCTCCGTGAGACGGCGGTCTACCTGAAAGGGCATCTGACGGCTGAGTCCTGGGCGCAGTCGGGCGATCGGATGCTGTGAGCGGGCTGGCGGGCAGCGATCCTTGGCGGGCCGAGGCGGACGACGCTGCGAGGGGGCGGCACGCTCATCGCGCCGCTCGGCAGGGTGAGGAGCTCCTGAGCGCCTCGGCTGCGCTGAGCGTCCGTGGTCTGTGCAAGCGTTTCGGTCCGCGCGTCGCCCTCTCAGGCGTCGACCTCGATCTGAGCGCGGGCGAGATGCTTGCGGTCGTCGGGTGCAACGGTGCGGGCAAGACGACGCTGCTGTCGATCATCGCGGGCGTCGAGAGCCCAAGCGAAGGCTATGTGAGCCGCAGCCCCGACGAGGTCGGATGGGTGCCGCAGCAGCCCGCGCTCTACAGCACCCTCTCTGTGGCGGAGAACCTGCGACTCTTCGCGGCGCTTCAGCGGGCGGCCGACGTGGACGGGGTCGTTGCGGCGATGCTCGCACAGACGGGGTTGGGCGGTCGTGCGAACGAGCGCGTAGGGCGACTCTCCGGCGGCAACCGCCAGCGCGTCAACGTCGCACTCGGACTGCTCAGCGACCCTCCAGTGATCGTGCTCGACGAGCCTTCGACGGCACTCGACCCGCCGCAGCGGGAGCGGCTGTGGGATCTCATCTGCGAGATAGCGGCGAACGGCAGCGCGGTTCTGTTCTCCACGCACATCCTCCAGGAGGCTCACCGGTATGCCGACAGGGTGCTCGTGCTCGACGAGGGCGAGACGCTCTTCCTCGGCGCGCCTGCGCAGCTGCTGGCGCTCACCGGCTGCGAGGAGTTCGAGCGTGCCTTCGTCGCGCTGCTGGAGCAGCGATCAGCAGGCCGTTGAGGCGGCGGAACGGAGGCAGAGACCAACGTGGCGAGGGGCAGTGAGGAAGCGGGGCAGGCAGCGGGACTCGGTGCAGCGCCGCCCGGGGCGGGGGCGCCCGGGGCGGGGGCGCATGGGCAGGTGGTGCGCAGAGGGCAAGCGGGGTGGAGGCGAGGGGTGAGGTCGGTTGGCGCGCTGCTGCGCAAGGACGCGCTGATCCTCGGCCGCTCTCGCGCGACGGCTGTGGTCCTGCTCGTCTACCCAGCTGTGATCGCCGTGCTCATCGGCCTTGCTATCTCCCGCGCGCCAGGCAAGCCGAGGGTTGCGATCGTCGACCTGACTCCGCCTGGGCAGTCCGTGCAGCTCGGGGGCAGGCGCGTCGGCGTCTCTGAATACGTTGACGCGCTCTTCAAGCAGGTCGATGCGGTGCAGGTCGCGACGCGCGCTGCCGCCGAGCGCGAGGTCAGCTCAGGAGAAGTGCTTGCGGCGGTCGTGATTCCCGCCGACGTCGTATCGAAGATCTCATCTGGCGTCAGCCAGGCCCACGTCGCCGTCATCTATGACGGAGACGCGTTGAAGCAGTCGCTCGTGCGAGCGAGCATCGATTCGGCGCTCGCCGAAGCGAACCTCGCTCTCTCGAGGCAGCTGCGGAGCATCACGCTGCAGGACATCGATCTGCTGCTGAAGGGGGGCGTCTCGGCCGCGATCTTCGGCGCTCCGAGCAGGCTCGTCGGTCTCGCCGAAATCCCAGCGCAGCTGAGCGCGCTTGCGGTGAGGCAGCGATCGACGGCGGCGGCGCAGGAGCTCCGGCGCATCGCCTCCTCGACGAGCTACGCGGTGAGGAACCTGCAGCTGAGCAGGGCGGTCCTGAGGACGGTGAGCGAGCCGATCGCGCCGACCAACGTCATCCTGCATGGCAGGAAGACCCCTCTCGACGCTTATGCCGTCGTCGTCGCGGTGACGATCTCGCTGATGTTCGTCGGGGTGCTGCTCGCCGCGGGCGCGCTTGCGCTCGAGCGCGAAGAGCACACTCTCACTCGGCTTGCGAGGGGCTCGCGGGCTTCGTGGTGGCCGACGCTCCGGGGACGGTCTGCGCCCCGTCGAGGGTCTGCGCCCCGTCGAGGGTCTGCGCCCCGTAGAGGGTCTGCGCCCCGTGGAGAGTCTGCGCCCCGTGGAGGGCCGGCGCTCGTCTCGATCGGAGAGCTGATCTGCGCGAAGGCGCTGCTTGCCGGTGCCTGCGCGTTCCTGCTCGCGCTTGCGATGCTCGCTGTCATCGGCGCGTTCGTGCCGATCAGCTGGGGCAGAGCTGGGCTCTGGGTGGTCGCGCTCGGCATCGGCGCGCTCGCGTTCGCTGCGCTTGGCCTCGCGATTGGCGCGCTCGTCAGCGAGGTGCGTGCCGCAAGCCTGCTCGCGTTCCTGGTCTCGCTGCCCCTCGCCTTCCTCGCGCTCGTCCCTGCAGGCGCCCTTGCGAGCGGGATCTACGACGCTCTGAATGCAATCTCCTTTCTGTTTCCGTACAAGGCGTCGCTGCAGGCCCTCGATGCCGCCGTCAACAGAGCCTCGCCTGCGATCGGCCTGCCGCTCGTTCACCTCGTCGTCCTCTCGGTTGCCTTCGCGGCCATCGCGCGCGTCGCGCTTGCGCGCGTGCGCTGAATGCGATTGGCGATGGTCTGTGCGTCGGCGCCTGCAGGCCCCGGCGCCCGAAGGACTCGGCGATCGCCGGGTCTCGTGCCCGCAGGGCTGGAGTAACCTGGAGCGATGGCGTTTCCCCAGACGCGCATGCGACGTCTGCGCTCGAGCTCTGCCCTTCGCGGCCTTCTCCGCGAGACCGAGGTTGCACCCTCGCGGCTGATCATGCCGATGTTCATCAGCGCGGACGGACCATCGCGTGTGCCGATCGAGGCGATGCCTGGCATCGAGCGGCTGTCGATCGCAGAGGCTGAGGCGGAGGCGCAGGAGCTCTTCGCGCTCGGAGTTCCCGGGCTGCTGCTGTTCGGGGTGCCGTCGCAGCCCGAGAAGGACGACTGCGGCTCGGCGGCGTGGGATGAGGCGGGCGTCGTGCAGCTCGCGCTGTCAGCGATCAAGCGCGCCGTCCCTCAGATGCTGCTGATCACCGACGTCTGCCTGTGCGAGTACACGAGCCATGGGCACTGTGGTGTGCTGAGCGTGACGCCATCAGGCGCGAGGCAGGTCGACAACGACGCCTCCGTCGAGCTGCTCGCCCGCGTAGCCGTCAGCCACGCGCGGGCGGGCGCGGATGTCGTCGCGCCCTCGGACATGATGGACGGCCGCGTCGCCGCGATCAGGAAGGCGCTCGACGGGGCAGGGTGCGAGCAGACGCCGATCCTCGCCTACTCGGCGAAGTTCGCCTCCGCCTTCTACGGTCCGTTCAGGGAGGCGGTGGGCTCTGCGCCTGCGTTCGGGGACCGCCGCGGCTACCAGATGGACCCAGCGAACGGCTGTGAGGCGGTGCGGGAGGCGCTCCTCGACGTCGAGGAGGGGGCGGACATGCTGATGGTGAAGCCCGCGCTCGCCTATTGCGATCTGATAGCGGCGGTGAAGCGGGCGACTTCGATGCCGCTCGCCGCCTACAACGTCTCAGGTGAGTACGCGATGGTGAAGGCGGCCGCAGCAGCTGGCTGCCTCGACGAGATGGAGACCGCGCTCGAGATCCTCACCTCGCTGCGCAGGGCGGGCGCGGACGTGTTGATCACCTACCACGCAAAGGAGGCGGCGCGATGGCTCGCGCAGATCGTCTAGCGGCCGCGAGGCCTGACACGGCGGCTCCACCGTCTGCGGCGCCGGCCGCATCGTCTCTCACGAGTCCCGCAGGGGCTGGCAACGGGGCCGGCAGGCCTGCAACTCCGAAGCTGCGCAGCCGTGAGCATGGCGCGGCGATCCCGCTCGACGACGTCGACCGCAGGGTGCTCAACCTCATGCAGGGCAGCTTCCCGATCAGCACGCGGCCCTATGCGCGCGTGGCTGAGCTCGCCCAGCTGCCTGAGCAGGAGGTGCTCCAGCGGGTGCGGCGGCTGCTCGAGCAGCGGATCATCAGGCAGATAACTCCGATCTTCGACACGCGCGCGCTCGGCTACTCTTCGATGCTCGTCGCCGCGAAGGTCGATCCCGCCCACCCACACAGAGCTGCGAGTGTCATCAACGCCCATCCTGGCGTATCGCACAACTACCTGCGAAACCACGATTTCAACCTCTGGTTCACGATCGCCGTCGAGCCTGACTCCCCGCTTGGTCTCGACGGCACCCTCGAGGTGCTCGCGAAGGAGTCTGGCGCGAGCTCGATGCGGCAGCTGCCCACCCTCAAGCTGTTCAAGATCAGGATGGATCTCGAGATGGAGGGCGACACGAAGGCGCTCGCCTCAGCGGCGGAGGCGGCCGACCCGATCGAGCTCGACCCCCAGCCCTACGACGAGTTCGACGTCGCGGTCATCAGGGCACTGCAGGGGGACATGCCAGTGACCGAACAGCCTTACGCTCCGGCGGCGGCAGAGCTCGCAATCACGCAGGAGCGCCTGCTTGCGCACCTGTCGGGCATGCAGGAGAGGGGCCTGCTCCGGCGCGTAGCGGCGATCCTCTACCACCGCAGGGCGGGATTCTCGGCGAACGGCATGGGCGTCTGGAAGGTGCCTCCGGACGAGGTCCACGATGTCGGCCGCCAGATGGCGGCCGTCCGCGGGATCTCGCACTGCTACCAGCGACCCACCTATGAGGACTGGCCGTACTCGATCTTCACGATGGCCCATGGCCGAAGCAAGCAGGAGTGCGACGCGATCCTCGACTCGATCGCGCAGCTCACCGGAATTCAGGAGCGGGCGACGCTGTACTCCTCGACGGAGTTCAAGAAGATCAGGCTGCTCTACTTCACCGACGAGTTCAAGCGCTGGGAAGCGGAGCACGCAGGCGGGCGTGCGCCCAGTTGAGCTCGCCAACCGACACGCGCTCCCGCGATCTGCAGGGTCGCGCCGCGCAGCTCATCCCCGGCGGGGTGAACTCGCCTGTGCGGGCGATGCGCGCGATCGGCCGCGACCCTCTTTGGATCCGCGCCGGCGATGGCGCTGAGCTCGTCGACGTCGACGGCAACCGCTACGTCGACTACGTCTGCTCCTGGGGTCCGCTGATCCATGGGCACGCCCACCCGCGGATCGTCGATGCGGTCTGCGAGGCGGCTCGCAGCGGCATGAGCTTCGGTGCACCGACCGAGGGGGAGCTGCTGCTTGCGCAGGAGATCGCGGCACGAATGCAGTCGGTGGAGATGGTGAGGAGCACCTCCTCTGGCACGGAGGCGAGCATGACTGCGATCAGGCTGGCGCGGGCGGCGACCGGCAGGCGGGCGATCATCAAGTTCGCTGGCGCCTATCATGGCCACCTCGACAGCCTGCTCGCCGAAGCGGGCTCTGGCGTCGCGACCGCGGCCGCTGGCCGTTCCGTGCCGGCGAGCCCTGGTGTCACGGAGGGCGCTGCGGAAGACACGATCGTCTCGCCGTGGAATGACTCGAGGGCGCTCGAAGAAGCTGCGGAGTGGGCGGCTGAGCGTGGTGGTCTCGCGGCGATCATCGCCGAGCCGCTTCCTGCGAACATGGGCCTCGTGCCGCCGCAGGACGGGTTCCTCCAGGAGGTCCGGGAGGTTGCGGCGCGCTGCGGCGCGCTGCTCATACTCGACGAGGTGATAAGCGGCTTCAGGGTTGCGCGCGGCGGCGCACAGCAGCTGCTCGGCGTCAGCGCCGACCTCACGATCATGGGCAAGGTGATCGGGGGCGGGCTGCCTGCCGGAGCGGTCGGCGGGCCTGCCGAGCTGATGGGGATGCTCGCCCCTGAGGGTGAGGTCTACCATGCGGGCACTCTCTCCGGCAACCCGCTCGCGGTCGCCGCCGGGCTCGCGAGCCTCTCCATGCTCGACGAGGACGCCTACATGCGCCTTGCAGCGACTACTGAGAAGCTCGCGAATCTGCTCGCCGCAGCTGCAGGCGACCGCCCTGTGCAGGTCGTCTCGTGCCCAGGTCTGCTCACTGTCTTCTTCAGCGAGCGGCCGGTCAGGAGCTTCGCCGACGCGAAGGCATGTGACCTCGATGCGTATGGCAGATGGTGCAGGGGCCTGCTTTCCCGCGGCGTATATCCGCCCCCGTCGCAGTTCGAGGCGTGGTTTCCCTCCCTCGCCCATCAGCAGGAGCAGCTCGAGCGCACCGCCTCCGCCGCTGAGGAGTCCTTCAGGGAGCTCGAGTGAGCGGCGGTGAAGCGCTTCAGCGGCTTCGGCGGCTGCTGCTCGAGCAGGGCGGTGTGATCGGCGGTCTGATCGAGGTCCGCCCTGGCGCCTCGACCGGCAGCGTCGGTCCGGCGCGGATCGGGGATCCCGCGCAGATCAAGGATCCCGCGCAGATCAAGGATCCCGCGCAGATCGGGGATCCGGCGCAGCGCGCCTGCCGAGGGCCGCGAGCCTCCGCTCACCCCGCAGAGTATGAGCTGCTCGTCGAGGCGATCTACGAGGGTTACCTGCTGCACTACGGCGTCCCACGGCTGCTGCGGCCCGTCGAGCCGGATCTTGCGCTGCTCGCCGGCGATCAGCTGTATGCGCTTGGGCTTGCGAGGCTCGTACGCCTCGGCGACATCCACGCCGTCGCTCAGCTTGCGGATGTCATCTCTCTCTGCGCCCTCGCGCACGGGTCGGGCGAACCTGAGCTCGCATACGCGGTCTGGGATGCAGGCGCTCGGGCGGTCGGCTGGGGCGGCACGGGCCGGCATGAGCGTGCGAAGAGGCTCGCGAGGGTCCGCGCGCCGTCGGCACTCGCGGCGATGCGCGAGGCGGCTGAGCTCTAGCTCGCCTGCGTCGCGGCCGCCGCGTCATCGCCGCGAGCCAGTCGATATTGTTCCCGGCCATGCCTGACAAGCACGAATCTCGCAAGTCGAAGTACACGGCCGATCGTCTGATTCCTGGGGCATTCGAGGGCGAGACAGTCACCCGCCGCCGCTTCATGACGGGCACCGTCCACGCTGCGGGCGCGATCGCCGCAGCATCGTTCACGCTGCCCGCGCTTGGGTTCGCGATTGGGCCGATCTTCAAGGAGTTCCCGCACCACTGGGAGACCGCTGGGCCGACTGACATGTTCCCGAACGACAACTACGTGCCTGTCACGATCGAAATCGAGCCTGGCGAAGGCGAGATCGGCAACACGACCGTCTACGTCCGCCAGAAAAATCCGAAGATCGACACCGATCCCTACGACCGCAACACGGCCTACATCGCGATCACGAGCCGCTGCTCCCACCTCGGCTGCCCTGTGCGGTGGATCGATGCGGCGAAGCGGTTCATCTGTCCCTGCCACGGCAGCGTGTTCGACTTTCTTGGCCTTCGCGTCACGGGCCCGGCGGTGCGACCGCTCGACCGCTTCTTCACGCGGGTTGAGAAAGGCCTCGTGCAGATCGGGCCTCGGTTCAGCGTCAACTCGCACCTGCGCCGCTTCTCTCCGCGAGACCCAGGGGAGCCGCTCGACGGCATTGGCCAGTATCTGTACCCGTCGCGCCCGTCCGCGCGGATCTGACATCACGCTCCCCGATCGCACCATCGCAACATGCCGAAGCTGCCAGCGCCGCCGATCCCATCGCTTCTGAAGTCACCGCCGCCGCGCCCTGGCGAGAGCAACGGGGCGGTGACGCCCGCAGAGGAGGCGATGGAGGCGGGCGTCTCGGTCGTCGACTGGATCGACGAGCGGACGTCCCTGTCAGGTGCGGCGCGGTGGATGATGTTCAGGAAGGTGCCGAAGGGCACGAACTGGTTCTACACGCTTGGGTCGGCGACGATGTTCGCGTTCCTCAACCAGGCTGTCACCGGCGTTTTCCTCGCGATGTACTACAGGCCGGAAGCGAACGGCGGGGCCTACGAATCGGTCAGGCACATCACGAACGAAGTGTTTCTCGGAGCACTCGTGCGCGGGATGCACAAGTGGGGCGCGAGCGTGATGGTCGCGCTCGTGTTCCTGCACATGGCGAGGACGTTCTTCTTCGGCGCCTACAAGTACCCGCGGGAGCTCAACTGGGTGATAGGGGTTGCGCTGCTCATCCTCACGATGGTGATGGGCTTCACCGGCTATCTGCTGCCGTTCGACGAGCGGGCCTACTGGGCGACGATCGTCGGCGTCAACATCAACGGCACCGGCCCGCTGATCGGTCCTTACCTCAGCGACTTCCTCAGGGCTGGGCCTGAAATCAGCGCGGCGACGCTCACCAGGTTCTACGCGATCCACATGATGATCGTGCCGGGACTGATCGCCGCTCTGATAGGCGCGCATCTCTACCTCGTTGCGAAGCTCGGAACGACCGCCCCACCGTGGATCAAAGCCGAGAAGAAGGCGCAGCTGCGCAGGAGCGAGGCGTAGGAGACGATGAACCAGCGCCAGAAGGAGGAGTACCTCCGCGAATACAGCATCCTCAAGTCCGAAGGCAAGCCGTTCTTCCCTTACGCCGTTGCGAAGGACGCGCTCATGGCCTGCATCGTCATGGCGGTCATCATCTGCGCCTCGCTCGTGCTTGGCGTCGAACTCGGCGCGAGGGCGAACCCGGCGACGACGAGCTTCGACCCACGGCCTGACTGGTACTTCTTCTTCCTCTTCGAGATTCTGCGGATCGTCAGGATCCCTGCGCTCGTTCAGCTCGCGACGATCGGCATCCCGACGCTGTGCATGATTCTCCTGTTCCTGCTGCCCTTCTACGACAGGGGGCCAGAGCGCAGGCCGGAGAGGCGTCCGATCGCGACGCTGTCTGCGATCGCCGTCATCGGTGCGATGGCCTATCTCACGATCAACGGCGCTGAGGCGGGCTCCGTCTACTCCCTGAAAATCAAACCTCCGCAGTCGGTGCTGCTCGCGGGACCGAAGGCGCTCGCGGAGTTCGAAGCAGGCAAAAAGGCGATCGCGCAGTCCGGCTGCGAGGCATGCCACAAAATCGGGGAAAACGGCAACCCTGGACCAGGCCCTGAACTCACCCACATCGGCGCCCGCATACCCGCTGAGGGCATCGCGCGCACGATCGTGAACCCGACAGCGCCGATGCCGTCCTTCAAGGGGCTGCCTGCGAAGAAGTTCGAAGCGATCGTCTTCTTCCTCTCGCACCTGAAGTAGAGTCCGTCAGGCGTTCGCCGCTGGCGCCGCCCTGCCAGCCGTCGCGCCGCGTCTCATCTGGGTAGGCTCCAGTGATGCCAGCCACCGCGGGGCAGGTGCAGCGCTTCGGCGCTGCGGAGAAGCGCAGGCGGAGCGCTCTGTGATGAGGACTTCGAACTCCAACGTGCCTCCACTGCGCAACCGCCCTCGAGCAAGTGCCTCCTCCGACGCTCAGGTTCAGGGCAGGCTCGAGGCAGCCGAGGTGCGCGCGATGTTCGACCGGATCGCCTCCGTCTATGACCTCATGAACAGCACGATGACCGCCGGTCTTCACCACCGCTGGCGGGCGAGGGCCGCCGATCTCGCTCGACTTCGCGGTGGCGGAAGGGCGCTCGACGTTGCGACCGGAACGGGCGATCTCGCGTTCGAGCTCGCGGCGCGCACCGGAGATGACGGCCTCGTCGTTGGGGTCGACTTCTCTGAGGGCATGCTCGCAAGGGCGCGGGCGAAGGCGCGCGGCCGGGAGCATCGAGGCTCTGTCCGATTTGAATGGGCAGATGCTGCAAGCCTGCCCTTCCCCGACCACGCCTTCGATGCCGTCACGGTCGGCTTCGGCGCACGCAACTTTGAGGACTTCCCGCGGTGCCTCTCTGAGATGGTGCGCGTTCTGCGGCCGGGGGGAAGGGTCGTCATCCTCGAGATCACGACCCCGCGCAGGCCGCCGCTGTCGAGCTTCCACCGGCTGTGGTTCGACAGAGCCGTTCCTCAGCTTGGGCGTCTCGCAGCGGCGGCGCAGTCGCTGTCGCTGCGGGCTGAGCAGATCGACGGTGAGGGGGTCGCTGCGGCCTACACCTACCTGCCGAGCTCCGTGAAGCGGTGGTATTCGCCACAGGCGCTTGCGGCTGAGATGGAGCGGGCTTCGCTGTCGCAGATCGCCTGGATCACGACCGCTGGCGGGATAGTCGCGATTCACAGCGCTACCGTCGTGGAGTAGGAGCAGATGGGGATCCTCAGCGGCAGAGAGGTTGTAAAGAGGTCGGCGCCCGCAGCGCCGACCTCCTCTGCGCCGTCCTCGCCCGCGGACACCGATGCGCTTGCGGCCATCGTCAGGCGCGGCGGGGCGAGGTTGCGAGCGAGGATGCTGCTGATCGAGCGGCATCTCAGACGCGTCACATTGGATGCGGGTGCGCCGCTTGGCGTGCATGCGGGTGCGACGATCGCCGCGGGGGGCAAGCGTCTTCGGCCGCTGCTCGTAGTGCTCGCCGCCGAGTCGGCTGGTGGCCCGCCCGCCACGCAGCAGGGAGAGCGCTCGATCGTGCGTGCAGCGGCGGCTGTCGAGCTCGTTCACTCTGCGACGCTCGTCCACGACGACGTCATCGATGGGGCGCCGCTGCGCAGGGGGTGCCCGACGATCGCGCAGAGCGCGGGCAGGGAGGTCGCGGTCGCGACGGGTGACCTGCTGTTCTCCAGGGCGTTTGCCGAGCTTGCTCGCAACGGCGACCAAGCGCAGCTGAAGGCGCTCTCCGATGCGAGCTCAGCGCTCGCTGAGGGTGAGCTTCTCCAGCGCGAGGACGCCTACGCCGCGGTCGTTCCCGTCGAGCGTTATCTGAGACGATGCGAGCTGAAGACGGCCGCGCTGTTCGAGGCGGCGTGCAGGCTCGGAGCGCTGATCGCGGTTGGTGGTACGCCAGCGCTCGCCGATGCCCTTGGCGCCTTCGCGCGCCGAATAGGGCTTGCCTTCCAGCTGCTCGACGACGTGCTCGATGTGTCGGGCCCTGTCGAGCGGACGGGCAAGCCACGGGGGACCGATCTGCTCGATGGCACCGTCACGCTGCCGCTGATCCTCGCAAGAGAACGGGACCCTCAGATCGCGCAGGAGGATCTGTTTGCGCTTCGCGACCCACTGCTTGCGGAGGCGATGTGCGAGAGGATCGCAGCTACGGGAGCTCTCGAGGATGCGCGGGAGCGGGCTCTCTCGATCGTCGCAGACGCGAAGACAGCTCTCGCAGGCAGCTGCCTCGACGGCCGGGCCAGCCTACTCGACCTCGTTGCCGACGCGGTCGTCGCGAGGTACAGGTAGCTCTGCCTCGACGGCCGGGTGTGCCGCGCGGCCTGAGAGCTCGTGCCGGCTCGACCGCGCTTCGAGCTGCGGCTTTCTACGTACGTCGAATCGTGCCGCGCTGGCGCACATCGTCGTCCGCGTGCGCAGCCTCAGAAGGTCAGAGGGCGAACGGCAGGATCGGTCAGAAATCGAACGGCAGTATCAGGCCACCGTTCAGGGCGTTGACGAAGCGCTCGATCTCCTCTGACATGTTCGCGCTCGTCACCTGCTTCAGGTCGCGCAGCAGAGACGCTGCGGCACCCTCGAGCTCCTGCTCGAGGCGCTGCACCTGATCACGCTCGAACACCCCCTCGCGCGTCGCCTCGCACTCTGGACAGCGCAGGAGGATGCGCCATGCGCCGTCCGCTTCCCTGCTCCAGCTCACAGGTTCGACGAGCTTGCTCATGCAGTGGAAGCAGTCGTGCAGCTCGAGGCCTCCAGCGCCCGATGACGCGCTCCTCGCCTCCGCGCCGACGCCGTTGTGGTAGACGACCTCGATCTCACGGCCGTCGAAGAGGCGCACGCGGTGGTGGATGTTGAAGCGCTCCTCTGGTCTCATCGTCGTTGCGCTGCTCTCATGTGGCTGATCGTCTCCTTGATCGGCCGGCGGAGGCAGCCCCTTTAGTGCTGGATGCGCTGTTGCGCAGCGAGCGCCGCCCAGCCGCAGCGAGCGCCGCCCAGCCGCAGCGAGCGCCGCCCAGCCGCAGCGAGCGCGTCACAGGCGCTCCGAGCGAGGCCGAGCTGGTGCGGCCTTCCACTGCGCTCAGCTAACCTGGGTGGCCGACTGCCGTCGTGCGCTCAGATGCAGCGAGGCGAGGGCTGGCGGTGATTGATGGCCACAGCGATCCGGATGATCCGCCACGAGGACCACCTCAGCCTCGTGGACCACCTCGATGAGCTCCGCTCCCGACTCATCGTGTGCGTGCTCGCCTTTGGCGTCGCCTTTGGTGTGTGCTTCTGGCAGAACCACGCTCTGCTGCGGATCGTCAACGCGCCGCTCAAGCATGAGACCTCGCGGCAGGTCGCGAGGGGCGAAGGGCCTCTTGGCGGCATCTGGAAGGCGCAGCAGAGTGTTCGTGCGGTCTCGAAGACAGACCAGGCGCTGGTGCAGACGCTTCTGAAGCCCTCGAGTGGCCTCGCTCTGTCTGGCCCAGCGCGCGCTGAACTTGCCCGCCAGCTGTCGCAGATGAAGAGGGACGTCGCCTCGCTTCCACGCAAGCCGTCAGGGGCGAACCCGACGACGATCGGCTTCGGTGAACCGTTCACGACGACGCTGACCGTCACCTTCTACATCGCGATTCTGCTCTCTCTGCCGGTGATCCTCTTCGAGCTCTATGGCTTCGTGCTGCCTGCGTTCACGCCCCAGGAGCGGCAGGTCGCGCTGCCGCTGCTGCTCGCCGTTCCCCTCCTGTTCGGGCTTGGCGTCGCCTTTGGCTACTACATCGTGCTGCCTGCCGCCGTCCACTTCTTCGAGAACTTCAACAGCTCGCAGTTCAACGTGCTCGTGCAGGGCGGCTCCTACTACAAATTCGCCGTGATCGTGCTCGTCGCGCTTGGGTTCGTCTTCCAGGTGCCAGTCGTCATCCTCGCCGCGACCTCCGCGGGCATCGTCACCCCGAAGCAGCTGCGAAAAGGCAGACGCTACGCGTTCCTCGTCTGCGCGATCATCGCAGCCTTCATCCCTGGCGAAGTGATCACGATGGTGCTCGAGACTATCCCCCTCTACATCCTCTACGAGCTGAGCATCCTGATCGCCGCGTTCGTCGATCGCAGGCGCGTGCGCCGCGAGCAGGCGGAGGCGAGAAGCCTCGCTCTCGCGACCGCCGGCGGCTACTCGCACGCCTCGCCCGATGACGGCCTCGGATCATCCGTCCAGGAGATGATCGACCACGTCGACCCCGAGCTCCACCGGCCTGACGAGCTGTGAGCGCGATCGACTTCGCGGCTTCTGCCCTCCATCGGATCCTCACCTCGCGAGCTCCACGGGCACGGTGACCCCTGATGTCGACGGGCCCGTCGAGCCGTGATCTCCACCGGCCCTGCGAGCTCTGCCCTCCGCCGGCCTGGCGAGTCTCGACCTGCGCTCAGCTAGATTGTCCTCATCTGCACGAGCTTTCCTCACCACCGCTGCTCCTAGAATCGACTCATGCTCTTTGATCTCAGATCGCGCGGTCGCCGCCGCACCGTCCAGGTCGTCTACCTCGGTCTCGCCGGGCTGATGGCCCTCGGCCTCATCGGCTTCGGCATCGGCGGCGGCTTCGGCGGCGGCGGCCTCTTCGAAGGCCTGAGCAGGCAGACAGGCAGCCGCGGAGCGAGCTTCAGCTCAGAGGTCCGCTCGGCTGAAAAGCGGATCGCCGCCCACCCGAGCGAAGCTGCAGCCTGGGCGGCGCTCACAGAAGCGGATCTGCATCAGGCGAGCGGGGCCGAATACTACGACTCGAACACCGGCACCTACACCGCGAAGGGCAAGCAGGAGCTGCAAAAGGCGGCGAGCGCTTGGAGTCGCTACCTGCAGATCGAACCGAAGAACCCAAGCCCGCGGATCGCTGAGCACATGTCGAGCGTGTTCTCCGTCGAAGCGCTCGACGAACCGGCGAAGGCGGTCGAAGCCCTGCAGATCGTCATCGCCGCGAAGCCGGAAAGCGCCGCCCTCTACTCTGCGCTTGCGGAGTACGCCTACCTCGCCCACAACGAACGGGAGGGCGATCTCGCGAGCAGGAAGGCGATCTCGCTTGCACCGAAGTCGAAGCGGCCCCTGCTCGAACTCGAATTCGAAAAGATGAAGAAGCAGGCGAAAGGCACCACGAGCACCTCCGCCACGGCTACCTCCAGCACCTCTGCGGCAGCTGCCTCCAGCACCTCCGCCGCGGCCACTTCGAGCACGTCTAAGACAGGCGCCTCGAGCAGCACCGCCTCGGCCACCTCCACTTCGGCGCACAATTCGAGCGAAAGCAGATCCTCCTCCGCGACGAAATAGGCGTCCGGCTGGCGCTGCAGGAGCCGGCGCCACGCCGACCTCCTCGGCCCCGACGAGCTCGCCTCTGCTGCTCCGTTGGAGCAATCTCGCCTCCGCTGCCTCTCGGCAGACCAGCTCGCCTCTGGTGCCTCTCGGCGGACC
>JAJYUP010000115.1 GCA_021792455.1 Actinomycetes bacterium
GGATACAGCCATCGAGCGACTGCGGAGTCCGCGGCGAGCATGCTTGCTGCGCTCGCGGGCGAAGGAGAAGTGGAGAGCAGCTCGAGCACGCCTTCGCTCGCCTGCTCAGCCGCCTCCTTCTTCCGCCAGTACTGGCCGCTTTGAGGAGGCCGCTTTGAGGATGCGTCGCACCGCTGCCGATCGCCGTGGGCTCCCGATCAGTGGTTTCCCGTCGATTCCGGCGGCTCGCCCCGGATGCAGAGCAGGCATCTCGTCGCGATCGTGTTGCATCGTGGCTGGCGCAAGCGATGCGAACGCCTCCGCGTGGTCAGCGATGGCGGGCGGCTCCTCTCCCCGCCCGCCATCCTCTCTGCGTCCAGCGCCATCATCTCAACGCCCGGCGCGAGCCTCCGCCTGCCTCCCACCTGCCTCTCCCTCTCTGCCGTCCCGCTCTCCACCGCAACCCGCATCTCGCGCTCGCACTGTGAGGCTGCGCGATCGCTCGATCGTGATCCTCAGAGCGCCACAGCCCCACGACGAGCCCGCGCTGTTCACGTTTCTCAGTGCGCTTGGAGAGGAGTCACGGCACATGCGCTTCTTCACCGGCGCAGCGAACCTCCGCGCTGCCGCGCACTGGGCTGCCAACGAGGGGGCGGACGGCAGTGGGCTTCTCGCCTTCGACATGCAGGGACGCCTGCTTGGGCATGCCGCTTACGCTCGGATCGACGCAGAGCGTGCGGAGGTTGCGGTCGAGGTCGCCGACTCGATGCACAGCCTCGGGCTCGGCACGATCCTTCTCCAGCTGCTCGCTGAGCATGCTGAGCAGGCGGGGGTGAAGAGCTTCCTCGCCGAGGTGCTGCCCGCGAACAGGGCGATGCTCGCCGTCTTCAGAGAAGGGTTCGACGCCGAGGTGTCCTTCGAGGGCGGGACGGATCGCGTCGAGTTTCCGACGTCCGCCTGGCGCCTGCCTGAGAAGCGGTTCCCCACCAGCTGAGTGGCGCGCTCGAGCTGCGCGGTGCGCTCCGCGCGAGGGGTGCGCCCGGCACCCGAGCCGCCCCGCCCCGCCGCCCGTTCACGATGAGCTCAGCGGCGCGCGTCGCCCAGGGCACCTGCCCGTCCGCTCAGCCGAAGAAGACGGCCGCCGTCTCGTACAGGCGATCGTGAAGGAGCTTCGGCGCTGCGAGAGCCTCGGCGAGGCTCACCTCGACGATGTCTGTGCCGCGAAGCGCGACCATCACGCCGCTGCGATGAGCGAGCGCCGCGTCCACCGCGGCGACGCCGAGCCTGCTCGCAAGCACCCTGTCGAAGGCTGTCGGAGCGCCGCCGCGCTGGACGTGGCCGAGGATCGTGACCCTCGTCTCAAATCCTGTGCGGGCCTCGATCTCCTCTTCGAGCGTGACGCCGATGCCACCGAGGCGCTCGTGGCCGAACTCGTCGCTGCGCCCGCGCTGCCTCACCTCGATAGACCCTTCTCTCGGCTTTGCGCCCTCCGCGACGACGACGATCGAGAAGCTGCGGCCCCGCTCGTGCCTGCTCGTCAGGTGTGCGCACACCTGATCTATGTCGAACTCGCGCTCTGGCACGAGGATCACGTCCGCGCCGCCCGCGATCCCCGCCTGCGTCGCGATCCATCCTGCGTGCCTGCCCATCACCTCGACGACCATCACCCTGTTGTGCGACTCCGCGGTGGTGCGGAGGCGGTCGATCGCCTCGCAGACGGTCTGCACCGCCGTGTCGAACCCGATCGTCACATCGGTGAGCGCGAGATCGTTGTCGATCGTCTTCGGCACGCCGACGACGGGCAGGCCGTCTCTGTGCAGCTGCAGCGCGACTCCGAGGGTGTCCTCCCCGCCGATCGCTATCAGCGCACCGAGCCCGTTCTTCGAGAAGGCGGATCTCACCGCGGCAAGGCCCTCCTGCTCCCTGCCCTTCGCGAACGGGTTTGTCCTCGAGGTGCCGAGGATCGTGCCGCCCCGGCCAAGGATGTCCTTCGTGCTGTCGAGGTGAAGCTCCCTCGTCTCGCTGCGCAGCACGCCGGCCCAGCCGTGCAGAAATCCGAGCAGCTCGCAGCGATTCGCGAGGCCTCGGCGCACGATCGCCCTGATCGCGGCGTTGAGCCCTGGGCAGTCGCCCCCGCCGGTGAGCACGCCTATGCGCATCGGCCCCTCACACAGCCTCCTCCCAACCTCTCTCGCAGCCGCACTCTCGACCTGCGCGTCGCGACCGAGCTCACTTGCCGTCGTCGCTGTTGATGAGGCCGCGGCGCAGCGCGTAGCCGACGAGCTCCGCTCTCGTGGAGAGGCTGAGCTTCTGCTGGATGTGCGCCCTGTGGGTCTCGACGGTGCGCACGGAGAGGTACAGCTGGTCGGCTATCTCCGCGTTCGTGTAGCCGAGGGCGATCAGGCGCAGCACGTCGACCTCGCGTGCGCTCAAGTCGTCTGGGGGACCTGGCGGCGGCTCGGATGCCAGCCGCGCTCCGAGCCTCGGATTGAGGTAGCTCTCCCCGGCGGAGGCCCGGCGCACCGCCTCGACGAGCTCGTCGTCGGCTGCCTCCTTCAGCACGTAGCCGATCGCCCCCGCCCCAAGCGCTCTGCGCGCGAACGCCGGCTCCTGCTGCATCGTCAGCACGACGATCTGGGTGTCTGGTGCCTGTTCGCGTATGTGCGGGATTGCCTCGAGGCTCGACCCTCCAGGCATGTTCAGGTCGAGTACGAGCACCCTCGGATGGTGACCGCGGACATATCGCTGTGCGCTTTCGAGGTCACCCGCCTCCGCGACGACCTCGAAGTCGGGCTCGTTGTCGAGCAGCATGCGCAGGCCGCTGCGCACGACGGCGTGGTCATCTGCGAGCACGATCGTCGTCACCGCCTCGCTGCCCTGCTGCGCTGTCACGTGCGCAATCCCTTCCGATCTGCTCATCTGGCTCACCTCACCGTTCTTCGCGGTCGTGCCGGCGCTCAGCCGCGTCGCTTTGCGCCGCCGTGGCGGCGTCTTGGGCGACGGAGAGCTGTCCGTCCTGCTCGGCGCCCAGCTGCCTGCCTGTGGCGGTCGGCTTCGCGCCCGACAGACGCGGCAGCACGAGCAGGGCGCAGCGGGCGTGGCGCTGCAGATAGTTCGCCGTGCTGCCCAGCACGAGCCGCCTCATCGGACCGTAGCCGCGGGAGCCGACGAGGAGCAGGTCGACTTCGTCGCCGAAGCGCGCAAGCTCCTCGCCAGGAAGCCCATAGACCGCCTTGTGATCGACGTCCGGCAGCGTCGCGAGCTCTGCTTCGGCGGCCTGAATCATCTCTTCGATGCTCTCCCCAAGCGCGGGCGGGGTGACGCCCGCGAACGCGTAGGCTGGAATCGAGACGACCTCCATCACCTCGATGAGACAGTGGTGCTCGGTGGCGATCTCTCTCGCGAGCCTCAACGCCTGCTCGCTCTCTGGCGAGGCGTCGTAGCCGACGCCGATCTTCGCCAGTGGAGCCTGCGTATCCGCGTAGCCCTTCGCGGCGACCGCAACCCCACAGGGTGCGCCGTTGAGGGCGGCTTTCGTGTCGTCACCGAGCATGACTCTTCCGAGGGTGCCCCGCCTGCAGGATCCGACGACGATGAGGTCTGCGCTGCGCTCCTCGGCAAGCACGTGCAGCGCTCGCCCTGGCGATGCTGCGGTGATGCTGAGAAGCTCGGCATCGACGTCCGCCTGCTGCTGGGCCTCTCTGAGGACGGCCAGTGACTGCTGGTCAGGGTCAGGGCGGTTCGGCACTGCGGTGAGAGCGGCCTGAGTGATGCCGCCGTGCACGTTGACGAGCGTCAGCCTCCCGTCTGCAGAGACGAGGCGCTTTGCGAGCGCGACCGCATCCGCGCCGCCAGGGCGCCCATCGACGCCGACGATCAGATTCGCGAACATGTCAGCGACGATATGTTCGCAGGGCGCGCAGGGAATCCGCAGCGGGCAGCAGAAGCGCTGCGGATTTTTACGGACACGGTCTCTCTCTCAGTGCGTGAGCATGAAGGGCGTGGATCGAGAATCGACGCGTCTTCACGCGAAGCGTCTGAGCCTCGAAGGGGAAGGATTGCACGCAGGCGGACGGCGCGTCCGCGCGCCAGAGCGCCGCTTCTCGCGACTGAGGTCGAGGAGTCGGAGATGCGCAGCGACAGCTGAAGGCCTCGATGATGTGGGCATCATCAGTGCAGGCGCCAGCCGAGCGGACGGTTGCACGTGAGGATCCTCGTCATAAACGCAGGCTCGAGCTCGCTGAAGCTCGCGCTGCTGGAGCGAACATCCTCGAAGGGGATGTCGGAAGCTGCTCTGAGCCCTGGGGCGAGCGAGTCGCAGCGCCATCTCACTCTCGCATCCGAGCAGATCGCCCTTGCGCGGGGCCGCATCGAGCAGAGCGAGCTTCAGCGGGCGCTGTCAGGGCCGCTTGGAGATGCAGAGGTCCTCGGCTTCAGGATCGTTCACGGCGGCACCGCCTACACCGGCCCTGTTCGCATCGATCGCGAGGTGCGGCGGACCCTCTGGCAGCTCGCTGATCTCGCCCCCCTGCATCAGGCTGCCTCCCTGCACGCCCTCGAGGCAGTCAGCGCGATGCTGCCGCACCTGCCCGCGGTCGCATGCTTTGACACCGCGTTCCACGCGCACCTGCCGCAGGCGGCCGCGACATATGCGCTTCCGGCAGCGTGGCGGCGAGCGTGGGCGCTGCGCAGGTACGGCTTCCATGGCCTCTCCCACGCTTGGGTGGCGCGAAGGGCGCCTGAGATCCTGCGCAGAGGCGAGGCGCAACCGTGCGGAGGCGGACGGGAGTCCCGTGGTGGCGGGCAAGAGCCTCGTGCGGGCGGGCGAGCGTCTCGTGGATGCGGGCAAGAGACTCGTGGAGGGGGGCGAGCGTCCCGTGGGGGCGGGCAAGAGACTCGTGGAGGGGGGCGAGCGTCCCGTGGAGGCGGGTCGGGGCCTGAGCAGCTGAGGATCGTCAGCTGCCACCTCGGCGCGGGCGCGTCGCTGTGCGCGATCGAAGGGGGGAGGTCGATCGACACGACGATGGGGTTCACGCCGCTCGAGGGCCTGCCAATGGCTACGCGCAGCGGGAGCGTCGATCCTGGCCTTCTGCTGTGGCTGATGGAGCACACAGGAATGAAGGAGCGTGAGCTCGCCGATGCGCTCGAGCACGAATCGGGCATGCTTGGGCTCGCCGGCAGCAGCGACATGAGGCAGATCGTGAAGCAGGCCCGTCAGGGCCGCAGCGAGGCCTCGCTTGCGCTCGAGGTGTTCATCCACCGCCTGCGGGCGGAGATCGCAGCGATGGCCGCCGCCCTCGGCGGCCTCGACGTGCTCGCCTTCACCGGCGGGGTGGGGGAGGCATCAGCGGAGGTGAGGAGCCTCGCTGCGGCGGGGCTGCGATTCCTCGGCGTCGAGATCGACCCGAGCTCCAACGAGGAGAGATCTAGACAAGGAAGCGAGATCGACCCGCGCTCCAACGAGCAGCGATCGACAGAGGCAAGCGAGATCGAACCGAGCTCCAACGAGCAGCGATCGACAGAGGCAAGCGAGATCGACCGCGAGATCAGCGCGCCTTCGGCGACGGCGCGAACCGTCGTGTTGAAGGCGCGAGAGGATCTCGAGATCGCGGCTGCAGTCGAATCGGTGGTCGCCCTCTGATCCTGCTCTTCGACGGGTCGCCTTCCGATCGTTCTGAGCTTCTCCCGCTCCTGCTCAGATTCCCTGGCCAGGCAGGAACTCGTTCGTGAAAGGTGGGTAACCCTCCTTGTTCGGGTTGCGTTTGAGGAGCCCTTCCGAGTACATCCATTCGTCGAAGCGGGCCCACTGCGATGGGGACTGCCAGCCGTAGGGCTTGCCTTTTTCGGTTGGGATCGTCGCCGGCAGGGTCGCCTCTATCGAGGCGAGCTGGAGCTTGCGTTCGATGTCGGGGTTCGCCTCAACGAGCAGGTTCGCAGCCGCTTGGGGGTTGCGCTGCACCGCCCGCTCGCCGCTGCTGAGTGCCTGCAGGAAGGAGCGCAGCTCTTCGCCGTCATATCTGGCCTCATGTTCGCGAACGGCGAGGATGAGCTCGTCGTAGGTCGGCACGCCAGCTTCGTTGACGGGGATGACGAGCGGGTGCTTGTGCATCTGGCGCAGCTGGATCGCCTCGTAGTTCCAGAAGCCGCCAAGCGTCGCGGCGACCTTGCCGGAGAGCATCGACTGCACGAGGTTGAATCCGACGTTCACTTCGGTGACGCTGCTGGGGTTGACGCCAGCCTTGCGCAGGGCGGTGTGCAGCTCCGCGGCCTGATAGGAGATGCCTGCCGTCCCGACCCGCTTGCCTGCGAGATCTGCGACCGACTTCACCTTCGAGCTCGGCAGTGCGATGATCGATGTGAGCGGCCGCTGGACGAGCGCTGCGATCGAGACGACTTTCAGGCCGGCTTCGCGGGCGAGCAGCAGCTGCGGCTCGTAGGAGATCGCGATGTTCACCTTGCCGGCTGCGAGCTGCTTCAGCGGTTCTGCCGATTCAGCCGGGATCACGGGCTCGACGTTCAGCCCGTTCAGCTTGAAGTAGCCGCGCGCGATCGCGGTGTAGAGCGCAGCGTGGTCGGCGTTTGGGAACCAGTCGAGCATCACCTTCAGCGTCTTCGCCGCCGCAGGCGTCGTGACGTCCTGTGCCTCACCGCAGGCGGCGACCGCGAGCGCGCAGGTGAGGCATGCAAGCGCACTCGCAAGTGCTCGCCTGAGCGCGCTCGCGCGGCGCCGCCGCTGGGCGTGCGGATGCCGTCTGTGGTCGAGCACTTGTCCCAATCGCTGCGTCGGTTGGTCCGCTCGCCGCTGCGCGATGGCGCCCAGTTCGCGGTCCTCAGAGGGCCTTGGTGTCTGATCTGGCTTCAAGGGCTGACTCCTGCTGTCGGTTGATGTCTCGTCCTGCTCGCTGTCTCGTTGGCGGACCATCTCGTTGGGCTCACTGTCTCGTTGGGCTCACTGTCTCGCTGGGCCTGCCGTCTCGTTCGGATCGCTGTCTGGTTGGGATCGCTATCTGGTTGGGCTCGCCCATCTGGTGGAGCGCCGCTCCGCCGCGGCGAGGGCGTAGAAGCTGAGGATCGCGAGCACGAAGAGGACCGCTGTCGCGGCGAACGCGCGTGCGGCGAGCTGCATGTTGAGGTCGACGATCGTCTCGCGCCCAAGCCCCGCGTAGGGGCCGACCGTCGGGCTTGCCGTCTCCGCGATGAACGCGGCGATCCACGCGACTACGAGGGCGATCCGCGCGCCTGTGAGCACGGAGGGCAGGGCGGCTGGCAGCTCAGCGAAGCGGAACGCCTGCCACCGCGTCGATCCGAGCGTGCGCAGCAGCTTGAGCTGGTCGTCCTCGACTGCGCGCAGGCCGTCGACTGTGCTGACCGCGACGGGGAAGAAGCAGATGAGCGCAATGACGATGAGCTTGGGCAGGATCCCGAAGCCGAGCCAGAATGCGAGGGGCGGAGCGAGGACCGCGAAGGGCAGTGCCTGGGAGCCGACTGCGAGCGGGTAGACGGTCCGACGAACGAGGCGCGAGAGGTGGATCGCGATCGCGAGCAGAAAGCCGGCGCCGACCGCGAGGCTGAGGCCGAGCAGCACTTCCTTGACGGTGATGAGCGCGTTTCTCCAGAGCAGGCCCGCGCTGTTGACGGCGGCAGTCGCGATCGCGTGCGGCGCGGGCAGCAGCGCCGGGTCTA
>JAJYUP010000116.1 GCA_021792455.1 Actinomycetes bacterium
CTGCCGCACTTGGACTCGAGTCCTTCGTGCTGATCCCCGCAGATCTCGAGGAGCAGAAGGTGCTCGCGACGGGCGTCTATGGTGCGAACGTCATAGCGATCGACGGCGGCTACGACGAGGTCAACCGACTGTGCACAGAGATCTCCGCGGAGCGGGACTGGGCGTTCGTCAACATCAACCTGCGCCCCTACTATGCGGAGGGCAGCAAGACGCTCGCTTACGAGATCGCAGAGCAGCTCGGCTTCCAGCTGCCGGATCGCTGCATCGTGCCGATCGCGTCTGGGTCGCTCTACACCAAGCTTGCGAAGGGTTTCCAGGAGTGGATCGACATCGGCCTGCTTTCGGGCGATCTGCCGAGGATGAACGGCGCTCAAGCGGAGGGCTGCGCACCGGTCGCGACCGCATATGCTGCCGGCAGGGACGTGTGTCGGCCCGTCAAGCCTGAGACGATCGCGAAGTCACTTGCGATCGGCAGCCCCGCCGACGGGCCCTACGCGCTCGACCTCGCTCGTCAAAGCGGCGGTGGCATCGACGCCGTCAGCGACGAAGAGATCAGGCAGGGCATAGCGCTGCTCGCGCAGACCACGGGCATCTTCACCGAGACCGCGGGTGGCGTCAGCACAGCGGTGCTCGCGAAGCTTGCGCGGAGCGGTGCGATCGACCCCGACGAGCGCGTCGTGCTGCTCATCACCGGCGATGGCCTGAAGACCCTCGACGCGGTCAGGGACACGTTCGAGATCACGACGATCTCACCGAGCCTCGAGGAGTTCGAGAGCGCGCTGCAGCAGGCGAGCCCAGGGGCGACCCGCAGTCCGCAGCATGCGGCGCCCGCTGCGGTCGCGGCCTGATCGTCGAGGCACCTCAGCGCGACTGTGTCGCGCTCCGGAGGGCTTTTGCGCTCAGCGAGAGGGGCGCCCGATTCGGCCTGAGTCAAGCGCCAACCCCCGGCTCGTCGTCGAATCCAGATGCGCCGCCCCTGCTCGCCGCACATACCTCGCACTGCCAAGACGCCAGTAGAACCAAGCGATCACGCAGACGGCTGCGAGGGCGCCCTCCCCGAGCATTATCGACCCCGCCGTGCCCTGATCCGCCAGTGGTGATATCGCGCGTGCGACCTCGCTGTGGATGTATGGGTGGTAGTAGACGTTCTTCGACCAGATCGCCGTGATCGCAAGAGCGGACTGCGCGCCCCGCCAGACGAGGAGATAGACGCCCGCCGCACCGATCCGGAGAGGCGAGGGCGCGCGGAGGATGTGGATCAGAGCTCCCCATGCGATCACTCCAGAGAACAGCAGCAGCACGTGCTCGAACAGCTGCAGCGGCCAGCTGTGCAGCGCCGCGTCGTGAGGGCCGGGCAGATACCACACGACTGTGAGCGCACCCCAAACCAGCAGCGCAAGGCGCGGGTCGAGCAGCAGCCGCGTCGCGAAGCGCCGCGTCGATGAGGGCCCACGCCGAGGGGAGGGGAGGAGCTGGCACCCGAGAGCGATGAGCAGCGCGCCAACATCGCCGATCAACAGGTTCTGAATGACTTCGGGGTAGAGCAGCTGGTGCTCAGGGCCGCCGAGGGCGATCACCGCAACGGCAATCGTCGCCACACCCGCCGCAAAGCAGGCGAGGGCGGCCGAGCGCGCTTGCAAGGGCGAGGGTCTCCGTCTGAACGCGAGGCCGCCATAGACCGCAGAGGCCAACGCAAGCAGGCCAAGCTCGACGCCTACCAGCATCCATCGCCTCCCGTGAGGCGGCCTCGTCCTGCGCCTGCGCTCGATCTCACGGGCAGAAGGCTACGCTCTGAGAGCGGGGGGCGCGGCGGGTGCACCGGTGGCCGGTGCTCGATCGGCGCTCGCTCTACTCGAACCGCTCCCCGCCGGGCTCGTCCTCCGTGCCCGCGCTCAGTCTTCGTGCCGCCTGCGGCGCGCAGCCTGCTCGTCCTTGCGCCTGCGCAGTTGAGCGACGATCGACCGGATCAGGTTCGCGAACTCAGCCTCAGGCGGAAGGTCTGCGTGCAGACCGTCGAAGAAGTCGATCGCGCGCCGTTCAGCCTCAGCTTCGCTGATCCTCGCGCTGTCCCCAGAGCCGTGCGCTGGCCGCTTCCCCGCGGGCTTGTCCACCGCAGCGCTCCCGCCAGCACCTCCGCCGGCTCGCTCTCCGCGCTCCGCACCTGCCGCACGCTCCTCAGCGGCGTCCGGCTCACCCTGGGCAGGCACATCGCCGGCCGGCTGATCGGCACCGGTGCGCTGTGCCTTCTCGTCTGCATGATGGCTGAAGCGCCGCATCGCCTCATCAAAGCGTAGCCGCAACGAGCCGAGTCGCAGTCCGTCCGCGGATGCGACAGGCACAGGCGAGTCCGCCAGCGCTGAGCTGCACGCGCCCGGCGCGACTCGAACGCGCGACCTTCCGCTCCGGAGGCGGACGCTCTATCCACTGAGCTACGGGCGCAGGATGAACTGCACAACCTCGCCTTCGGAGCTTAGCGATGGGCGCGCGCTCACGGGCAGCCGTCGTCGGCACCCGCACACCGCTACCGTTGCGCGAATGGACCTCTCTCTGTTCTTTCTCGGCACCGGCGGGGCGACGCCAAGCGCTCAGCGCGGCCTTCCCGCGACGCTCATCCGGCGCGGCGGCGAGCAGCTGCTCGTCGACTGCGGCGAGGGAACGCAGCGGCAGCTCGTTCGCTCCGTCGGACTGTCCGACCTCGACTGCGTGCTGATAACGCATTTCCACGCGGATCACTGGCTCGGGCTGCCGGGGATGCTGAAGTCCTTTGCGCTGCGAGAACGCGAGAAGCCGCTGAGCATCTACGGTCCGCCGGGGCTCTCTGAGCTGATGCGCGCCATCTCCTTCGTATACGGCAAGCTTCCGTACCCGTTGGAGATCGAGGAGCTCGAGCCTGCGCACGCTCTGCGCCGCGATGGGTATGCGATCGTCGCAGTGCCCGTACGACATCGGATCGCCATCGCCTACGGCTACGTGCTGATCGAGGATCAGCGTCCAGGGCACCTCGACGCAGCGGAGGCCGAGCGGCTCGGGGTGCGGCCGGGACCGGACTTCGGGCGCCTGCAGCGCGGGGAAACGGTCGCCGGCGTGCGCCCTGAGCAGGTGATGGGCCCGCCGCGTGACGGTCGGAAGGTCGTGCTGACTGGAGACACCGCCCCGTGCGAGGCGGTGCGCATCGCCGCCGATGGAGCAGACGTGCTCGTGCACGAGGCGACGTTCGCAAAAGCCGACGAGAAGCGCGCCCAGCAGACCCTTCACTCCACCGCCGAGCAGGCGGCCGCGATCGCCTCCGCGGCGCACGTGAAGCTGCTCGTGATAACGCACGTGTCCGGGCGGTATGCAGGCGGGCAGCTGCGGGATGAGGCGCGCGCCGTATTCGCGGCGACAGAGGCGCCTCGAGACTTCGACGCGATTGTCGTGCCGTTCCCAGAGCGGGGCGGACCGCACCTCATCCGATGGCGAGCGAACGCAGCCGGCGCACCACCGACTGGGGGTCCGACGAACGCAGGGCGAGGCCGTTCCGCAGTCGAGGGCTCGGTGCGCCGCGATCAGGATGCCGAGCGCGAGGCCGGTGGGCACCTCCCGGCAGGGCTCTCGACTCATGCTCAGAACGCCTCTGCCTGGGACGGCGATGCCGTCAGCTGCGCCTGATAGATTCATCCTGACCCTTTAACCCGGTCCAGCGAGGCCAGGAAGGAACGATGAACGAGGAGAAGGTCGTCCTCCACGAAGATGACCTGCGCCGGTCACTTCGGCGCATCGCGCATGAGGTGGCGGAGCGCAACCACGATTGCGAGGCAGTCGGACTCGTCGGCATCCATCGTCGCGGCGCGGTGCTCGCGCGACGGCTGAAGGAGATTCTCGACACGATGCTCACCGTCGAGGTGCCGTTTGGTGACCTCGACATCGGCTTCTACCGCGACGATGTGGCATCGCGCGCGAGGGCGCCGGTCCTCCACGCATCCCACATCGACTTCGACGTCAACGGCAAGACGATCGTGATCGTCGATGATGTGCTCTACACCGGCCGCACCGCGAGAGCGGCAATCGAGGCGCTCTTCGACTACGGGCGGCCTCAGCGTGTTCAACTCGCGGTGCTCGCCGATCGCGGGCATCGCGAGCTGCCGATCAGACCTGACTACGTCGGCAAGAACCTGCCAACCGCCAGGGACGAGCGCGTACATGTGCGCGTTGTGGAGATCGACGGCGTCGACGAGGTCGCGATCGGTCCCGCAGCAGTCGAGGCACAGGTGTGAGGGTGCATCGCTCCGACCCATCTGCCGTGAGCTGCCTGTCGCCTGCGCCCAGGTGTCTGGGCGCAGGTCTGAACGTGCCTCGCCCCGGCTTCGCAGCGAGAGCCCGGATGGCGCCGTGAACCATCTGCTTTCGATCGAGGAACTCGATCGCCCTGCGATCGAGCGCATCATCGCCGAGGCCGCCCGCTTTGCGGAGGTCTCTGAGCGAGCCGTGAAGAAGGTCCCAGCGCTGCGCGGACGCATGATTCTCAACCTCTTCTATGAGGCCTCGACGCGGACGCGCTCGTCCTTCGAGCTGGCCGCGAAGCGCCTCTCCGCCGACGTCGTCAACTTTGCTCCAAGCGGCTCGAGCGTCGAGAAGGGGGAGTCGTTGAAGGACACGGTGCTCACGCTCTCTGCTCACAAGCCCGACGCGATCGTGATCAGGACGCCATGGGTCGGCTCGGCGGAGCTCGTCACCCGCTGGTGCAGCGCGGCCATCGTCAACGCGGGCGACGGCAAGCACGAGCACCCCACCCAGGCGCTGCTGGACGTATACACGCTGCGAGGCCGCCTCGGCGCCCTCGATGGGCTCTCGCTGTGGATCGTCGGAGACCTCGCGCATTCGAGGGTCGCGCGATCGAACATACTCGCTTTCACACGGATGGGCGCGCGGGTCACGGTCGCTGGGCCGCCTACGCTGATCCCGCGCGACATGGAGACGCTCGGCTGTGAGGTGAGGCACACTCTCGACGAGCTGCACGACGCCGATGTCGTCTATGCGCTGCGGATGCAACAGGAGCGTATGACGCAGGCGTGGGTGCCGTCGCTGCGCGAGTACGCGACCTGGTATCAGGTCAACGCGCGGCGGCTGCGTCCCCGTCAGCTGCTCATGCACCCTGGGCCGGTGAATCGGGGTGTCGAGATCTCCGGCGAGCTCGTCGACTCGCCACAGTCGCTGATCTCCGCGCAGGTGGAGGCTGGGGTCGCAGTTCGCATGGCGGTCCTATATGAGCTGCTCGCGGGCGCCTCGGGCCCAGCATCCTCCTCGCTGCGTCCCGCGCGTCCGCTTCGATCCCAGCGTCAGCCCGATCCCCACCCCCAGCCGGCATGAGACCCGACGATCTGCTTGTGCACAGAGCGCAGCCGCGGTGCGATCTGCTGTTCAACGATGTGCACGTGATCGACCCGCGTATGCGTGTCGATCAGCGCCTCGACGTGCTCGTCCGCGACGGGCACATCGTCGATCTGTCTGAGCCGGGAGCCCTGATCTCGGAGGCGCAGGCCGCCGGGATCGAGGTGATGTCCGGCGAGGGCAGGCACCTGCTCCCTGCATTCTTCGATCCACATGTGCATCTGCGCACGCCGGGTCAGGAGCACAAGGAGGACCTCGAGACGGGCACGCGCGCCGCGGCTGCCGGCGGCTATGCGGCGATCGTCGCGATGCCGAACACCGACCCTGTGCTCGACTCTGCACCGCTGCTGCGATCACTGCGCGCGGCCGCAGCCCGCGAGGCGAACGTCTCGGTCGCCTTCCTCGCGGCGATCACCCAGGGCCTGCGTGGGGAGGAGCTCACCGAGATGGCGGAGCTGCGCGCGGAGGGAGCGCTGGGCTTCACCGACGACGGCAAGCCCGTCAGCAGCGCGGGAATGCTCCGAAAGGCGCTTCAGTATCAGAGGCTGTGCGGCGGGGTGCTCGCCCTGCATGAGGAGGACCCGTCGCTCAGCGCCGGTGGCAGCATGCGCGAGGGACCTGTCGCCGCCACGCTCGGGCTCACAGGCATCCCGAGCGTCAGCGAGTCGACGATGGTCGCCCGCGATGCGGAGCTTGCGCTCTACGAGGGGGCTCGCGTTCACTTCCAGCATCTGAGCACAGCCGCCTCGGTGCAGGCCGTGTCCGCCGCGAAGGCCGCTGGCGCACGGCTGAGCGCGGAGGTCAGCCCACACCACCTCCTGCTGACCGAAGATGCGGTGCGCTGCCTGGACACGCGCATGAAGATGAACCCCCCACTCGGCAGCGAGCAGGATCGCAGAGCGCTGATCGATGGGCTGCGCAGCGGCGTGATCGACTGCGTCGCGACAGACCATGCGCCGCACGCCAGGGAGGAGAAGGAGGTTCCCTTCGAGCAGGCCCCGATGGGCACCACAGGGTTGGAGACTGCGTTTGCAGCCATGCACACGAAGCTCGTGCTCACAGGCGAGCTGAGCCTTGGAACCCTCGTTCAGAGGCTCACTGCAGGAGCTGAGCTGTTCGGCCTTGCGCCTTTCACGGTTGCGCGTGGCCAGAGCGCGAACCTCGCGCTCGTCGACTTGAACGCGCGCTGGGTCGCCGGCGAGCACGGGTGGGAGTCTCGCTCGCAGAACTGCTGCCTCGCCGGCGAGCTGCTGAGCGGGCGCGTACTGCTGACCATCGCCGATGGGGGAATCGCCTACAGGCAGCGCGCATTTGCGGTGGTGCGCTCGTGAGCATGCTCTCGAGAGACGAGGCGGCACTCCTGCTCATAGATCTCCAGGAGGGCTTTCGCCGCTACCCGTCGTTCGACGCGGTGCTCGAAGGCTGCAAGAGGCTCGTGCAGGCTGCGCGGCTGCTGCAGATCCCGATGCTCGTGACAGAGCAGTACCCAAAGGGTCTCGGTCCCACGGCGGCAGAGCTCGCGATCGAAGAGGGGCAGCCGCTGGAGAAGACGGTCTTCTCGGCGGCGCGGGCACGCGGCTTCGACCTGTTCGGACGCACTCAGGCGATCGTGTGCGGCATAGAGGCGCATGTGTGCGTCTCTCAGACCGTCCTCGATCTCCTGCATCGCGGCATCGAGGTGCACCTGCCCGCCGACGCCGTCGGCTCGCGACACGAGCTCGACTGCGAGCGGGCGCTGCAGCGCCTGCAGCTGGCGGGGGCGACCGTCACAACGGTCGAGGCAGCGCTGTTCGAGCTGCTCGAACGGGCGGGCACGGCGGAGTTCAAGGCAGTCCAACGGCTCATCCTGTGATGAGCGCCATCAGATCCTACGTGCTGCTCGAGGACGGCAGTCGCTTCGAGGGCCAGGCGTGTGGCGCAGAGGGCCACGCCGTCGGGGAGGTCGTCTTCACCACCGGCATGTCCGGTTACCAGGAGTCGGTCACCGATCCCTCATACGCCGCCCAGCTCATCACCTTCACCTATCCGCACATCGGAAACTACGGTGTGAGCGCACAGGCGATGGAGTCTTCGCGGATCTGGTCGCGCGCGGTGGTGATGCGGGAGGCCTGCAACCGCGATCAGTCTCCAGGCGCGGAGGGAGGGTGGCTGCGTTGGCTGCGTGACTGCGGCGTGCCCGCGATCACAGGCGTGGACACGAGAGCGCTCGTCAGGCACATCCGGCAGCAGGGCTCGATGCGCGG
>JAJYUP010000117.1 GCA_021792455.1 Actinomycetes bacterium
GCAGCTCGTCGAAACCGTCGGCGAGCACGTCGAGCACCAGTACGTCGAGCAGCGCGGCCGCGAGCACGAGCTCAGCCGCGGCACCGAGCTCGACCTCGGGCCAGATCAAGCTGATGGTGATCGCATCGGTCAACAGTCCGATTCAATCGTTTCCGGAGGTTCAGGCAGCCGCGGACGTTGCGGCCGCTGAAGTGAACGCCGACGGCGGCATCAAAGGCGAAAAGGTCCAGGTCCTGTTTTGCAACAGCGCCTCGGAAGTGAACAAGGCTGAGGCGTGCGCGCGGGAAGCTGTTCAGAAGAAAGTGACCGCCGTGATCGGCCAGATCGACATCTTCACCACTCAGGACGTCCCAATCCTCGAACAGGCAGGCATACCCGACGTCGGCCTCTCATCGAACGGCAACTTGATCGACTTCCAGAATCCTGATGTCTATCCTCTGCAGGCGGGCACCCTCGGTGGCTACGTCGCGGAGCCTGTTGCGGCAAAGGACGTCGGCAAGCATTCGATTGCAGTCGCGGCAGCGAACGTGCCGTCGGCGCTTGTCAATGCGACCGAGATCGAAGCGGTCGCGAAAAAGATAGGGATCAAGTACGCAGGCACCGTCGAAGTGCCTGACACGGGTGTGACCGACTATTCGCCCTATGCTCAGAAGCTGGCCTCCGATCATCCGGAAGCCGTGGTGAACATTCTCAGTCCTGCTCCCGATCTCGGGATCCTGAAGGCGGCCCAGTCGATCGGCCTGAAAGTGCAGTGGATGAACCAGACGCAAGCGTTCGGCGAGCAGGAGGCCGCGCAGGCCAGTGGGCTCGGGGAAGGCATGCTCATCGCATCTCCGTTTCCGTCGGTCGACTCGCCCGAATATCCGCTGATCAAGACCTTCGACAAGCAGATGGAGGCGCACGGGATAAACCCGCCTGCCACCGCGGCCACCACCTACCCGCACTGGGCGCTTGGCATCAACGGGTGGCTGTCGGTGTGGGCGGTCGACAAGGCCGCGCAGTCCATAAACGGCGCCGTGACAGCACAGTCGCTGAAGGAAGCGATGAACAAGGAGACGAATCTCGAACTGCCCGGCGGTTTCAAGTGGAGCCCCGCGACGCCTGGCCCGACGGGGTTCCCCCGCGTGTCGAACTGGACGGAGTACTTCATTACGATCAAGAACGGCAAGGAAGAAACCGTCTCCTCGATCAAACCGGTGAACGCGGGACAGTACGTGATCCCGATCAAAGGGTAGGGAGCGCTGAAGGGGCGGCTGCGATGGGGAGCGTGAAGGGCCGCGTGTGGGCTGGGCGGTTGGGAGGACGCCAGCCCGCACGCCCCGACGCGCTGATGTGATGCGATGACTGAAGTAATCCAGTTTGCACTGCTGGGGCTCGGTGCGGGCGCGGCCTACACCCTGCTCGGCCAGGGCCTCGTGCTGATCTACAGGGGCAGCGGGGTCGTCAATTTCTCTCAGGGCGCGCTTGCGATGGTCGGCGCGTTCGTCTACTTCCAGCTGCGTCAGGTCGAAGGGTGGAGCTTCGCGCCCTCGTTCATCGCGGCGATCGCGATCACGGTGGCCGTCGGCGGTGTCGTCTACGCGCTTGTGATGCGTCCTCTGCAGAACGCCTCGAGCGCGACGAAGGCGATCGCGACGCTTGGCCTGCTGATCCTCCTGCAGGGGATCGCGACGCTGATCTGGGGCATCGAACCGCGCGGTGTGAACGCTGAGCTGCCCACCCAGACCCTGCACATCGGCAGCGTCGTCGTCGGGGAGGAAAAGCTCATCCTGTTCGGGATCGCTGTCTTTCTGACGTTGATCCTCTGGGCGGCCTCGAAGTTCACGCGCACGGGGCTCGCGCTGCGCGCCAACGCGGAGAACCGCCGCGCCGCCGCTGCGCTCGGCTGGTCGCCGCATGGCCTCGGACTGCTGACCTGGATGCTCGGCGCCGCGCTTGCGGCGATCGCGGGCATCCTGCTCTCGCCGATCACCGGAGCGACCGTCGATCAGATGCCGCTGCTCGTGATCCCAGTGCTCGCCGCGGTGCTGATCGGCCGGCTTCAGTCCTTCCCGCTGACGCTGCTCGCAGCGGTCGTGATCGGCATCGGCCAGTCCGAGATCGCCGCCTACTGGTCGCTGACCGGTGCCGCCCAGACGCTGCCGTTCGCGATCATCATCCTGTACCTGATCGTACGCGGCGAGACGCGGGTGAGCCGCAGCGCGATTGCGCAGCGTCTGCCCCACATCGGCACCGGCCGGGTCCGTCTGAGGTATCTCGTGCCGCTCGTCGGGGCTATGGTCGCCGTGATCGCGCTGATCACATCATCGAACCTGATCGCTGCCCTGATCGTGACGTTCGGTTGGGCGATCATCGTGCTCTCCGTCGTGCTGCTCGTCGGCTATGCAGGACAGCTCTCCCTCGCGCAGGTGGCGATCAGCGGCGTTGCGGCGCTGCTCGCGGCGCACATGGTCGTGAATCTCGGTCTCCCCTTCTGGGCGGCCGCGATCCTCGCGATCATCGTGTGCGTGCCGGTTGGGATGGTCTTCGCGCTGCCGGCGGCGCGCACCCACGGCATCAACCTCGCGATAGTGACGCTCGGGCTTGCGGTGACTCTCTCCGAACTGGTCTTCAACAACGGATCGCTGACAGGCAGCTACAACGGCATGAACGTCGGAGCGCCGCACCTCTTCGGCCTCGACATCGACACGATCCTGCACTCCGCTCGCTATGCCTACTTCGCGCTTGCGCTGCTCGTGATCTGCGGGCTCGTGGTTGCCGCGATCCGCCGTGGCACCGTCGGCAGCAGGCTGATGGCCGTGCGCACGAACGAGCGCGCCGCCTCGGCGCTCGGCGTGAACGTGATCGGCGCGAAGGTGTTCGCGTTCGGGCTGGCCGCGGGGATCGCTGCCGTCGGTGGGATCGTGATCGCCTTCGCGAACGACACGATCACCTTCGCGAACGTCTATGCGCCGCTGGAATCGATAAGGGCTGTCGCGTTCGGGATCGTCGGCGGCGTCGGCTACGTCGCGGGCGCTCCGCCCGGCGCGACGCTGTCGGCGGGCAGCTTCGGCAGCTGGCTGCTGCTCCAGATCTTCCCCAACGCGAACCCAGAGTGGCTGACGGTGGTCGCCGGCGGGTCTCTGCTGCTGCTCGTCGTGCTGCAGCCAGACGGGCTCGTGAAGGCGAACATCGACATGTTCAGGGCCCTGACTCGCCGTTGGCTGCCCGAGCGCCCGCCCGCCCCCGCTGCGCCGCTGCCGGTCGTCGACCAGCCCGCGGCGAGTCCCGCCGAGCTCTCGGTGGAGAATCTGACGGTCCGCTTCGGCGCGCGCGTTGCCGCGGTGAAGGACGTCTCGCTGCGCGTGGGCCCAGGCGAAGTGGTCGGACTGATCGGACCGAACGGCGCAGGCAAGACGACCATCATCGACGCGATCACGGGCTTCGTCTCCTCGAGCGGGAAGATCTCGCTCGGCGAACGGGACATCGGCAGGATGCGCTCCTATCGCAGGGCCCGCTGCGGCGTGAGCCGCTCCTTCCAGTCGCTCGAGCTGTTCGAGAGCTCGACGCTCCGCGAGAACCTCCAGGTCGCATGCGACGACGGCAACCTCCTCGCCTACCTCAGGGACCTCGTCTGGCCGCGCAGCGCGCCCCTGAGCCCCGAGGCGGTCGAGGCGCTGCGTGAGTTCGAGCTCGAGGACTCACTGGACAGGCCTGTCGGCGATCTCCCCTACGGACGCAGGCGCCTCGTTGCGATCGCGCGCGCGGTCGCGGCGGCGCCATCGGTGCTGCTGCTGGATGAGCCCGCCGCCGGTCTGAGCGAAGGCGAAACACGCGAGCTCGGCGCGATGGTGCGGCGACTGGCTGACAACTGGGGGCTCGGGGTGCTCGTCGTCGAGCACACGATGGAGTTCGTGATGACCGTGTGTGATCGTGTCGTCGTGCTGAGCGCAGGGGAGAAGATCGCCGATGGAACGCCAGGCGAGGTTCAGGCAGACCCGGCGGTGATAGCGGCCTATCTCGGCACGAAGGCGCTCGCCGATCGTTCCGGCAGCGCGGCGGCCGGCGTGAGGACGGGCCCCGTGGCCGGCCTGCGGGCCGCGCCAGACCTTGCGGGCGGGGCGGAGCCGTGAGCGTGGAGCCGGTGGGAAGCGAATCGACGGTCTGCGCGAGGGTGGGACCTTGACCCCACTGCTTCAGGCTGAACAGGTGGCGGCCGGCTACAAGGGCCACCCGTTCGTCACCGGCCTGGATCTCGAGGTCAACGCCGGCGAGGTGGTTGCGCTGCTCGGTCACAACGGGGCAGGCAAGACGACGACGCTGCTTGCCCTGAGCGGGGACATGGCACCCCTTGGCGGCGTCGTGCGCATGTTCGGCAAGCCGGTGCGATCGCCGCTGCACAAGCGGGCTCGGAGCGGCCTCGCCTTCGTGACCGAGGAGCGCTCCGTCTTCATGCAGCTGACGGTTGCGGAGAACATCCGGCTCGGGGGCGCAGATGTGGCTGAGGTGTGCGAGCTGTTCGGCGAGCTGAAGCCGATGCTCGGCCGGCAGGCGGGCAAGCTCTCAGGCGGCGAGCAGCAGATGCTGACGCTTGGGCGCGCGCTCGCGCGCCCAACGAAGCTGCTTCTGATCGACGAGCTCTCCCTTGGGCTCGCCCCGCTCGTCGTCGAGCGGCTGATGCAGGCGGTGAGGAGAGCCGCCGATGGGGGCCTGGGCGTGCTGCTCGTCGAGCAGCACGTGGAGGACGCGCTGCGCTACTCCGACCGTGCGTATGTGATGCGTCGCGGCGAGGTCGTGCTCGCGGGAGCAAGCTCAGAGATCGCCGGGCGCGTGCGCGAGCTCGAGGAGGCGTATCTCGCCCAGAGTGCGCCTGCACGCGACGGTCGCGCCGCGCGCTGAGAGACGCAGCTCACGCTGAGAGACGCAGCTCACGCTGAGAGGCGCCGATCGCGCGTTCGAAGCGCCGCTGCGTCGCGCAGATCCATAGAGGGCGCGGAGGTCGGCGTCGGTCGAGCGGCATGACGGCGGCTCGGTTCAGGGGGCATCAGTCGAACGATCCGACAGTGGTGCGATCACGCCGCTGCCGAAGCGCTCGATCGCCTCGAGCGTCTGTGGGTGGGTTGGCCCTGTCGGGTGGCGCATGCGCACCGCGATGTACTGGGCTCCGGTCGCCTCGAGCCACGCCGCCGCTTCTCGACGAACTTCCGCTGCATCCCCGTATAGGAAGCGCTCAGGGGCGACCCGCTCGAGCGTGAAGTCCTCGCGGTCGGCTACCTGAGCGACCCACGGCTCGAAGCGAGGGTGATAGACCCCGACGTTGAAGTAGAGACGGTGCACCCTGAGTGCGTGGGGCGCCCACACCGCCTCGCACTCCGCTCGGCTCTCCCCGACCCACGCCTCCCGGAACAGCACGACCTCGCTTGGCCTGCCCGCCTGTGAGGCCGCCTGGCGGTACTCCTCCGCAAGGCGCGCTGCGACTGTGATGTCGCGCTGCGGGTCGCAGACCCAGGCCTTGGCTCGCAGGGCCGCGCGACGCAGGCCGAGTGGGCCATGCGCGCCGATCCACAGCGGCGGCCCGCCAGGCGTGAACGGCCGTGGGGTGACGTGGCCCTTGCGCTGGAAGAAGCGCCCCTGGTGGTCGAACGGCTCGTTGGACCAGCACGCCTCGACGAGGTCGAGGATCTCGTCGAAGATCGCATAGCGCTGCTGGCGCGGGCGTCCATAGAGCTCGAAGTCGACCGGCATGTGGGCGCTGCCGAGGCCGAGGATGAGGCGACCGCGACTGGCCCAGTCGAGCATGAGTGCGTCCTCAGCGAGCCGGACTGGGTCGTGCAGAGGCGTGGCGAGCACGAGCGTTCCGAGACGGATGCGACTCGTGCGCGCTCCAAGCCAGGCGAGCACGAGCAGCGGAGAGACGAGCGCGCCGCCATGCGCCTGGTGGAACTCCGTGAGGAACACGGCGTCGAAGCCGCTGCGCTCGGCGAGGAGCACCTCCTCTGAGAGCTCGTCGAGCAGCTCGTGCAGGCCCGCCTGGCGGCTCTGGATCGGAAGGACTAGGCCGAACTTCGGCATCTGTGAGCGCTCTCGCGGCCTTCCGGCCTCAGATTCGCTGGATGAGCGTCGCGGTGCCGAGGCCGCCGCCGCAGCACATCGTGACGAGCCCGACCTCCTCATCGGCGCGCTCGAGCTCGTGCAGCAGCGTCGTGATGAGACGCGCGCCAGTGCAGCCAAGCGGGTGGCCAAGCGCCATCGCGCCGCCGTTGACGTTCACGCGGTCGAGATCAGGATGAAGCTCCCGCTGCCAGGCGCCGATGACGGGCGCAAACGCCTCGTTGACCTCGAAGAGATCTATGTCGTCGATCTTCATGCCGTTGCGCGCGAGGATCTGACGGGTGGCGGGAATCGGGCCTTCGAGCATCTTCACGGGGTCGCAGCCCACCGTCGTCTGGTCGACGATCCTCGCTCTCGCGGTGAGTCCGAGCTCCTGGGCGCGCTGTGCAGAGGTGAGCATGACTGCAGCGGCGCCGTCAGATATCTGCGAGGAGTTGCCCGCTGTGACCTTCCCATCCGGCTTGAAAGCGGGCTCGAGCGCGGCGAGGGCGTCGAGCGTCGTCTCCGGCCTGATGCCCTGGTCGACGCTGATCGTCTGCCCGTCGATCTGCATCTGAATGATCTCTCTGTCGAACCGGCCCTCCTCCGTGGCCTTGTGCGCGAGCTGATGGGAGCGGAGCGCAAGCGCGTCGAGCTCAGATCGCGGGATCTCCCACTCATCGGCGATCATCTCTGCGCCGAGGCCCTGGCCGACGATCTCGTGGCGGGCGAGCAGCTCCTGCGTGTAGGCGCTGCCGTAGCGCTCCTGGATCTCGGCGCCGACAGTGAAGGAGATCCGTCCCATGTGCTCGACGCCGGCGCCGATGACGACGTCGTGGACGTTCGCCGCGATCAGTGCGGCACCGAAGTTGACCGCCTGCTGGGCGGATCCGCACTGGCGATCTACGGTTGTCGCCGGCGTCTGGATCGGCAGTCCCCGTTCGAGCCACGCGGTGCGCGCGATGTTGAACGACTGCTCTGCGACCTGCTGCACGCACCCGGCTATGACATCGTCGACCTCATGCGGGTCGATGCCGACTCGCGCGAGCAGCTCTCCATAGCAGGCGCCAAGCAGGGCGCTTGGATGCACCTCGCGGAAGAAGCCCTTCTGAAGGTGCCCCCGTCCGATCGGCGTCCGCACCGCTCCGACGATGACGACCTCGCGCCCGTCGAGCCTGTTGCGGTGTCTGCTGCCGTTGCCGTTGCTCATGCTCTGTCTGTTCCTCCTTGCGTCGTCTGCTTGGGACCTGCTGCGTTCGTCATCACGTGTGTCCGACCACTCGAACGACGGTGATCTCGCGTGCGAGCAGGCGCGTCGCACCGCGACCGATCGAGGCGAGCTCCCACGCCGCCCTGTGTGCCTCTGCGC
>JAJYUP010000118.1 GCA_021792455.1 Actinomycetes bacterium
ACTTCGCCTACTCGATACCAGGCCAGGCGCGCTTCCGCGTCAACGCCTACTTCCAACGTGGTGCGCTCGGCGCCGCCTTCCGGCTGATCCCGTTCGGCCTGACCTCGATCGAGGAGCTGGGGCTGCCAGGCACGGTGCACGACTTCATCCGCAAGCCGCGCGGCTTCATCCTCGTCACCGGACCGACAGGCTCAGGCAAGTCGACCTCGCTTGCCGCGATGATCGACCAGATCAACCAGAGCCGGGAGGAGCACATCATCACGATCGAGGACCCGATCGAGTTCCTGCACCCGCACAAGCGCTGCCTGGTCAACCAGCGTGAGCTCGGATCCGATGCCCAGAGCTTCGCAGACGCGCTGAGAGCGGCACTGCGCCAGGACCCCGACGTCATCCTCGTCGGCGAGATGCGCGACCTCGAGACGATCTCGACCGCGCTCACCGCCGCAGAGACGGGGCATCTCGTCTTTGCGACGCTGCACACCCAGGACACCGCCCAGACGATCGACCGCATCATCGACGTCTTCCCATCCCATCAGCAGGGCCAGGTGCGGGTGCAGCTGTCAGTTGCGCTGCAGGGGATAATGACCCAGCAGCTGCTGCCGACCGCCGATGGGCTCGGGCGGGTCGTCGCGTGCGAGGTGCTCGTCCCAAGCCCCGCAATCCGCAACCTGATCCGAGAGGGCAAGACCCACCAGATCTACTCCGCGCTGCAGACCGGCTCTGCGCACGGCATGCAGACGATGGACGCCGCCCTCGCAGGGCTCGTGAGGCAGGGCAAGATCACCCAGAAGCTCGCGGAAGCGCGCTCCTCGACGCCAGAGGAGCTCCGGCGCCTGCTGGGCGCTTCAACGTTCGCAGGCGCTGCCGCATAGCGAGGAGGAGGAGCCGTGAGCACATACGTATTCAGAGCGATCGACCTCGCCGGGGGCAAGACGAAGGGGGAGGTGGAGGGAGAGTCCCGCCAGGCGGCGACAGACCAGCTGCGCTCCCGCGGCCTGATCGTCCTCGACCTCGCGGACAAGCACAGCAGCAGGCAGATCGACCTGAGCTTCCTGCAGTCGGTGAAGCTGCCCGAAGTCGCGGTCTTCGCGAGGCAGCTCTCGACGATGATCAACTCGGGCATGAACATCCTGAGGGCGCTGTACGTGCTCGAGGAACAGACGAACAACAAGCTCCTGAAGAGGACGATCGTCGCGGTTCGCAGGGACGTGGAGGCAGGGCGCGCGCTGAGCGACGCGATGGAGCGCCACCCAAAGGTGTTCAGCCCGCTGTTCATCGCGATGACCCGTGCGGGGGAGGCGGGAGGGATGCTCGAGAGCTCGCTGAACCGGATCGCCGACCAGCTCGAGAAAGACGCCTCGCTGCGGCGGAAGATCCGCTCCGCGATGGTCTACCCGACGCTCGTGATCACCTTCGCGTTGATCGTGCTGATCGCGATGGTCGCGTTCGTCATCCCAGTGTTCGCAAGCATCTTCGCCTCGACGAAGTCCGAACTGCCCGCGATGACCCAGATCTCGATCGGCGCCTCGCACCTGGTCACCCACAGCTGGTACGCGCTGATCATCGGCGCAGCGGCGATCGTCTTCGGCTTCCGCAAGTGGAAGTCCTCCACCTGGGGGCGCCCCCAGTGGGATCGCCTGCGCCTGAGAATCCCGATGAAGATCGGCGCGATCGTGCAGGAGGTGGCGATCGCACGCTGGTCGAGGACCCTCTCGACGCTCACCTCCGCAGGCGTGCCGCTGCTGCAGGCTCTCGAGATCGTCGGCAAGACGGGCGGCAACGTCGCAATCGAGGATGCGATGGTCGAGGTGATCGCCTCCGTGAAGCGGGGCGGCACCCTGTCGGCGCCCCTCTCGAAGGCCTCGATATTTCCGTCGATGGTGACCCACATGGTCGGCGTCGGCGAGGAGACGGGCGCGGTCGACGCGATGCTCGAGAAGATCGCGGAGTTCTACGAGGACAGGGTGGACGCGAACGTGAAAGCGCTGACCTCGATAATGGAGCCGATCATGATCCTCGTGATCGGTGCGATCGTCGGCTTCGTCGTGATCTCGATGTACCTGCCGCTGTTCGAAGTCTACGAACACATCGAAGGCGCCTCCTGACCCGCACGTTCCGGCAAACCCCGCAGGCCGCATCGCGGGCGCGCAAGATCCGCCCTACGGCCTGCGCGCTGGCGTACAATCGCGCTTCTGGGGTCACGAGAACGTCACATCTAGGAGCGACATGTCGACAGACCAGATCTTCGCCCGCCGATGGAGCGTCGGGGCGCTTGCGCTGAGCGCCGCAATCGGCCTGACGGGCGCGCCCGCGCTCGCGAAGGGCACATCAACCGGCAAGCACAAGGGCAGGCCCTCAGGGGCGAGCACCCTCTACGTCTCACCGACAGGCAAGGGCAGCACCTGCGCCAAGAAGGCGCCCTGCAAGACGATCGACGCCGCCCTCGCGAAGGCGAAGCCCGGCGCAACGATAATGGTGGCGAAGGGCACCTACCGCGAAGAAGTGATGATCGACAAGAAGGTTTCGCTGATCGGCAGCGGCCACCCCACGATCGAGGCGAAGGGCAAGGGCAACGGCGTGAAGATCGCAGGGCCTGCATCCGCCGGCAGCCGCGTCTCAGGGTTCGTCGTTCAGGGCGCGAGCTTCGAGGGGATACTCGCCGTCAGCACGAGCCACGTTCAGATCAGCGGCAACACGGTTCAGGGCAACGACCTCGGAGCTGAGGCGAAGCACCTTCTCGGCGAGTGTGCGCCACAGGGCCCAGTGCCAGGCGACTGCGGCGAGGGCCTGCACCTGATGAGCGTGACGCACTCACGCGTCGACCACAACGTGGTGCGCCACAACGCAGGGGGCATCCTGCTCACCGACGAGCTCGGCCCAACCGCCCACGATCAGATCGACCACAACAAGGTGATGGACAACGCCTACGACTGCGGGATCACGCTCGCAAGTCACAGCACGACCGCCGTCTCGGAAGGAAAGCCGCAGCCGAGCAGGGGCGGCATCTACGACAACCTGATCCTCGACAACATCTCGAACGGCAACGGCCTGAAGACGGGTGCCGGCGCAGGCATCCTCCTCGCCGCTGCCGCCCCTGGCGGCGCCGCCTACGACAACGTCGTGAAGGGCAACACCGCCGAAGGTGACGGGATGGCGGGGGTCGTGCTGCACAGCCACGCCCCGAACCAGGACCTGAACGCAAACAAGATCGTCGACAACACGCTCGTCCACGACGCGCTCGCCGGCGACAAAGGCAAGCCCGGCGACGAAGACGCAGGCGTGAGCGGGACGGCGGGCATCATCATCTGGAGCGCCGTCGGCAAGGTCGAAGGCATCACGATCACGGGCAACACGATCAAGGACGTCCACTACGGCATCTGGACGAAGAACTCAGTGAAGAAGGTGAGCAGGAAGGCGAACAGGTTCGTGAAGGTGACGGTGCCCGTCACCCAGATGTAGGCGAGGTGCTTCCGGAAGGGGCGCTCTTCGAGGCGGCGAGACCGCGAGCAGGAGGGTGCCCCGACCGGAGGAGTCGGCGACCGGGCTCGACAGTGGCCGAGAGCGCCCCTTCACGGCCTCGCCGCCGAACCTCAGCTGGCGGCGGGAGGGCGCACCTGGAGCTGTCCCTCGGCCACCGACAGGGCGAGCTCGCCGTCGAGGAGGCGGAGCAGCTCCTCTCCGAGCAGCTGCCGGCGCCAGCCGCGCAGCGGACGCACCGCCGGCTCAGGTTCGCGGAGCCGCTTCGCCGCGACGATCGCCTGGAGCTCCGCTCTGCTCGTCACCAGCTCGTAGGCGAGGCCAGACTGCCTGGCGCGATCCCGCGCAAGCGCCTCCGAGAGCGCGACGAGCGACGCGTCGGAGGGGTGAGTGGGCACGGAGCGCTGCAGCGGCAGCGGAGGCAGCTGTCCGCGGGAGCGCGCCTGCGCGATCGCCTGCACGATCTGCTCGCCGCAGCGACGCACGAGCGAGTGCTGGACCCCTCTGATCTTCGCGAGCTCCTGGGCTGTGCGAGGAGCACGGCGGGCGATCTCGAGCAGCGCGGCGTCGCTGAGCACGCTCTGCACGGGCCTGTCCGCCGCGGCGGCCGTGTCCTCTCGCCAGTGCACGAGCGCATGGGCGAGCGCCTGTGCCTGCCTGCTGAGTGATGCGATGCGGGGGAGCCTCGTGAACACTGCCTGGAGGTCGCGCTCGTCGCTGGCGCGGGCGATCGCCTCGCACTCCTGCAGCGCCCACTGGAGACGTCCAACCGAGCGCAGCCGATCCTGAAGCGCGTGTGCAAGTGCGATGAGATGCTCGACGTCCTCCTTCGCGTAGCTCAGCTGCTCTTCGGTGAGAGGCCTCGCCTCCCACCGCGTGAAGCTCGCGCTCTTGCGAAGCTGGACTGAGAGCACCTCGCTGAGCAGCCCCTCATAGGAGCGTTGCGCGGGCAGTCCGAGAAAGCCCGCGGCGAGCTGAGTGTCGAAGAGGCCGTTGACCTCGGTGGACAGGGCGCGGCGCAGCAGCGCGACGTCCTGGCGCCCCGCATGGGTGATGACCTGCACCTGCGGGTCGGCGAGCAGCCTGCCAAGCGGGGAGAGGTCGAGCGCGCCTGAGAGGGGGTCGATGAGCTCGATGAGCGTTCGAGGGGAGCCGTTGCGCGCGCGCGGGTGCGGTGCGGCGAGCTGTATGAGGCACAGCAGCGTTCGGTAGCGGCCCTCACCGACGAACTCCGTGTCGAGCCCGACGACCTTCGCCCGCTGTGCGATCGCGATGAACTCCTGAAGGGCCGACTCAGTCTCGATCAAACGTGCTCCCTGCTCTCGTGCTCGGCGGTCCTGTGCCCTTCCTCCTCGGCTGAGGCTCCGCCAGCGAGATGGGGGTGCTCCTGCCCGCTGAGGGCGGGCAGGGCGAGGGCGAAGCAGGCGCCAAGCGAACCCTCCCTCCGCTCATGTGGCGAGGTGTCGTCTGCGAGCAGCGTGAGCGATCCGTCCATGCGGATCGCGAGCTCGCGGCCGATCGCAAGACCGAGCCCAAACCCGGCTGCTCCTGCGGTCGCCCGTCCCCTCGTGAAGCGCTTGAAGATGCGCTCCCGCTCATCGTCAGGCACCCCAGGGCCTTCGTCGCGCACCTCGACCTGCGCGAGGGAGCCGACGATCGAAGGGGTGATCGATATCGCGCTGCCTGCCGGCGCGAACCGCAGCGCGTTGTCGAGCAGGATCCGGACTATCCGCGCGAGCGCGCCAGGGTCGGCGAGCGCCCAGCATGGCTGCTCTCGATGGTTGAGAACGATCGTCACGCCACGGTTCGAGGCCTGCAGCTCGAACTCAGCGGCGACCGCCCTGCACAGCTCGTGAAGCTCGATCGGCTCCCTGCGCAGGCTCATCTCCGAGTCGAGCCTGCTGAGGTCGAGCAGGTCTGTGGCCAGCTGCGAGAGCCTGCCCGTCTGCTCGCGAGCGAGCTCGGCACGCATCCGCGCGTCGTCGAGGTCAGGCTGCTCGCTGCAGAGGTCGTCGTGCAGCAGCTCGAGCATGCCGTCAAGCGAGGCGAGCGGCGTCCTGAGCTCGTGGGAGGCTGTCGCTATGAACGCACGTCGGCTCTCCTCCTGGCGGCGCAGGTGTGCCTGCATCGTCGCGAAGGCACGGGAGAGCTCGCCGATCTCATCGGAGCCTGAGTCATGCGGGAGCGGCGCGGTCAGCCCGCGCTCCTCGAGGTCCCTCGTGGCGTCGCGCAACCGCTCGAGCCGGCGCAGCAGGCGCGAGGCGATGCCGATGCCGAGCAGCAGCGCAGTCGCAAGCCCCGCCGCCGCGGCGACGATGAAGGCGTCCTGGACGACCCCGACGGCGAGCGCGACATACTGCAGGTGCTTGACGACTATGAGCGCGTACCGCGTGTGGGCATAGCGGCGGCCACCGATGTGCAGACGCTCGACGACGATCGTCGTTTCGTTGCGGGTCGTCGCGATCTGGTGCCCGCTGGCGAGCGTCTTGCGAGCTGCGCCGAAGTAGTAAGGCACGTCGAGATCGTGGAAGGGCCGCGCGTAGACGGCTTGCAGAGAGCTGTTGAGAATCGTCACCTCCGCGCCGTTGGCGCGGCGGCTGATCGTCTCCGCGGCTTCTCGCAGGTCCTGGACGTTCGGTCTGCCTCCTTCGATCGTCACGGTCTGAAACTCAGGCCTCGTCGCGCTGATCGCATCGCGGATCGTGCGCACCCCGTCTTCGCGCAGGCGTGTCTCCAGCGGCGAGAGCAGCGCAAGCGCGGCGACAGCGAGAGTGACCGCGCTCGTGAGCAGCATCGCTATGAGGAGCTTGAAGCGCAGGCCTGTGAGCGCTTTGAGGAAGCGCGGAGGTCGAGCGCTCTCTCCACCTTCTTCCTGGGCGGCCGAGCTGCTGTTCGCGCCCGAAGCAGGCGAAGCGCCCTCCAGCTGCGCTGCACGGCCTGAGCGCGGGCGTCGCGCTGCGTTGAGAATCCGAAGGACGCTCGTGCTCACGGTGAGCTCATCGGGCCTTCACGGTGACTGGAATCGGTAGCCCGCTCCGCGGACGGTGACGATGAGCTTTGGATCGTCAGGACGCTGCTCGAGCTTCTCCCGCAGGTGCCTGATGTGGACATCTATCGCCCTCGGATCCCTGTAGGCGGAGTCACCCCAGATCGCGCGAAGCAGCTCCTGGCGGTTGAACAGGCGCCCAGGGTCTGACATGAGGCGCCCGAGCAGCTCGAACTCCGAGAAGGTGAGCTTGACGAGCTCGCCCCTGACGCTCACCTCGTGCCTGCTGTGGTCGAGAGTGACCTCACCGATGGTGACCACCTCCCTCGCGATCCCGCGCCCAACCGAGCGGCGCAGCACCGCCCGCACCCTGCTGCGCAGCTCTGCGAGCCCGAACGGCTTGGTGACGTAGTCGTCCGCACCCGCCTCGAGTCCCTGAACGGCATCAGCCTCGCTGTCGAGCGCGGTGAGCATGATGATCGGCACGACGTTGCGTCGCTCCCGGAGCGTTCGGCAGACGTCATAGCCGTTCGGCCCCGGTCCAAGCGCGACGTCGAGCAGAACGATGTCGAACTCCTCGCGGGCGGCGAGGTCGATCGCCTCCGCGCCGGTGGCGACCGCCTGGACTTCGTGGCCCTCCCTCGAGAAGGACTGCACGAGGTTCTCGCGCAGCTGCGCCTCGTCGTCGACGACGAGGATGTTGAGCGGCCTGTACAGGTCAGTCATGAGCTGTACGCTAGCGCGAGAGCAGGCGAGCGCGGCGCGCAGCGAGCTCCTGGGAGCGGCCTTGCCAAGGGCCGCCGCGACCTGTGGGCAGCGCGCTCGCTAACCTCCGCACTTCGTGCCTGAGCAGATCGTGCAGATGAGAGACGGCGCTTCGCGCGCAAGCGCGGAGGAGTGCATGCCCTGCCGCGGCAGCGGCGTCGTGGTCTCGATGCTCGG
>JAJYUP010000020.1 GCA_021792455.1 Actinomycetes bacterium
GAGGCGCTGATGTGCCTCTGTGACGACGCGCTTGACGGACTCCTCGTCGCTGACGTCGGCCTGCAGCGCAATCGCCCCCTCCAGCTGATTTGCGAGGGCGCCCGCCTTCTCTGAATCGATGTCGACGATCGCGACCCTGCCTCCCTCTGCCGTGAACTGCGCTGCGGTCGCTGCGGCGAGCCCAGAGGCTCCGCCGGTCGCGAGCAGCACGCGCCCTGCGAACCTCGGCGCCGTCATCGTGGAGCGGCGGTCTGGCGGCCTGTGCGCAGAGGTGCGCGAGCCGCGATCTGAGCGCAGAGCTTCATCGGCGTTCTCCTCCGGGTCGGGGACGTTGCTCAATCGTTCGGTCTATTCAACCAATCGGTCGGTCAACACTATACGCCCGCTTCGGGTAAGGTGCAGGCGATGTCGACGCTCTCCCTCGATGGCGAGATCGCGGTCGTCACCGGCGGGGCGGGAGGTATCGGCGCCGCCGCAGCCGCCGCCTACGCTGCCGCAGGCGCGCGCGTTGCCGTCGCCGACCTCGATCTTCGAGCCGCCGATGCCGTTGTGCAGCGGCTCGGCTCAGAGCACCGCGCATATGAGCTCGACGTGCGTTCCTGGGAGTCGGTCGAAGCGCTCGCAGCTGCGGTGCGCGATGAGCTCGGACCGGCAACCGTGCTGTTCAACGGCGCAGGCATCCAACGGGTGGTGCCCACCCTGCAGATGGCGCGGGAGGACTGGGATCTCGTGATCGACGTCAACCTGAGCGGATCGTTTCGATGCTGCAGGGTCTTCGGTGCGGGGATGGTGGAGCGGGGCCATGGGGCGATCGTCAACGTCGCCTCCCTGACTGGCGTGGAGTTCGGCGGAGGCGGACGCGTCGCCTACGGCGCGAGCAAGAGCGGGATCGCGGGGCTGACGCGCACCCTCGGCGTCGAGTGGGCTGCCAGCGGGGTGAGGGTGAACGCGATCGCTCCAGGGATCGTGAGCACGCCGCTGATCGAGCGCCTCGCCACGGAGGGCAGCCTCGATCTGGCGGATCTCGCCTCGCGCGTGCCGGCGCAGCGCGTCGGCAGCCCTGCCGACGTCGCCTCTCTTGCGCTGCTGCTCTCCTGTCCCGAGGGCTCCTATCTCGTCGGCCAGACGATCGTGCTCGACGGCGGTCTGTCGAGCGCTGGACCGCGGCAGACGGGCAGGCAGGTCAGCCCTGAGCAGGCGCGCTCAGGTCAGGCGGGTCGTGGGCAGGCGCGCTCACGTCAGGCGGGTCCTGAGCAGACGCGCTCAGGTCAGGCGGGTCCTGGGCAGGTGCGCGCAGAGTCGAAAGGAGCCGCACGGTGATGCGAGGGGGGGACTCGATTGGCGTGGGCATCGGCTTCGATGCGGGCAGGCCGCCCCTGCCCGAGCTGCGCACAGACGTGCGGCCCTGGGCGCAGGCGAGCACGGTCGGCGACCTGCTGGTGGCAGCGATCGCCCGTGACCCCACCGGTGATGCCGTCGTCTTTCCAGATGAGCGCCTGAGCGCGGAAGAGCTGGGCGCGCGTGCGAGGCAGATCGCTTCGGGCCTGATCGGGCTCGGCGTGCAGCGAGGCGACCGTGTCGGTCTGCTGATGGCGAACAGCCCAGACTGCGTGGCGTGCATGTTCGCCATCGCGCTGGCGGGCGCGGTGATCGTGCCGATCAACACACGCTACAGAGCGCTCGAGCTTCCCTTCGTCGTGCGCGATTCGGGGGTTGAGGTCGTGATCAGCAGCGACCGGATCGACGACTACGCAGATCTCGTCGGTCTGTTGAGCGATGCGCTGCCTGGCCTCTCCGACGCGCAGGACAGATTCTCGCTCGAGCTTCCGCATGCTCCCGCGCTGCGGTCGGTGATCGCCCTCGGTGCCCGTGAGCGCCTCGGCACGCTCAGCGAGCGCGATCTGCTCGCCGCCGCGAAGGGGGTGTCCCCTGCCGAGCTCGAGCACCGCCGCAACGGTGTTCGCCTTCGCGACGACGCGCTGATCCTCTACACCTCCGGCACGACGGCGATGCCACGCGGCTGCCGTCTCTCACATGAGGCGATCGTGCGCAACTGGTCTGTCGTTGCGCAGATCCTGCAGGTGGGCCCGCGCGACCGGGTGTGGGCGCCCTGCCCCCTGTTCCATCTCGGCGCTGTCGGGCCGCTGCTCGCCTGCGTCTGCGCGGGGGCCGCGTTCCTCTCTGACACCTGGTTCTCCCCGCAGCGCGCGCTGAGGCTGATCGAGCGCGAGCGGGCGACCCACCTCTACCCCGCCTATCCCCCGATCACCCAGGGCCTGCTCGACCAGCCTGAGCTCGCGAGCGCCGACCTGAGCGCGGCGCGGGTGATGCTGAACGTCGGTCCAGAGGATGTCCTGCGCCAGATGCAGGCGGCGCTCCCACACGTCGTGCAGGTGTCGCTGTACGGGTCGACGGAGGGAGGCGGTGCGATCACGTACAACAGCCTCGACGAAGATCTCGAGGCGCGCGTCTGTACGACGGGCCTGCCGCTGCCTGGCACGGAGCTGAGGATCATCGACCCTGACTCAGGCCAGGACCTCGGCGTCGGGGGAGCGGGGGAGATCGTTCTGCGCAGCGTCGGACTGTTCGAGGGATACGTCGATGAGCCCGCTGGGGCGCGGTCGAGCGTCGACGAGCAGGGTTGGTACCGCACCGGTGACCGCGGCGCGCTCGACGAGCGCGGACGCCTGCGGTTCCTTGGGCGCCTGAAGGAGATGATGAAGGTCGGCGGCGAGAACGTCGCGCCCGCAGAGATCGAGTCGGCGCTGAGCACACATCCATCCGTGAAGCTCGTTCAGGTGGTCGGGGTCCCAGACGAGCGCTTGGAAGAGGTTCCAGCCGCTTTCATCGAGTGTCGTGCCGGCGCAGTGATGACGGAGCAGGAGGCGATCGAGCACTGCCGCGGGCGCATCGCGCGCTTCAAGGTTCCACGGTACGTGCGCTTCGTGCAGGAGTGGCCTCTGTCTGCGACGAAGATTCAGCGTGGAGTCCTGCGAGCGCAGCTGATCGCCGAGCTCGAGCAGCGCCGGCAGCAGGGGGAGATCGCCGACCTCTCACCTGACGAGCGACCCGACGACTCGCGGGAGCTTGGCGTGCGGGAAGGAGAGCTGCGGTGAGGCCATCCTCACAGGCTCTGTGGCTGTGGGCTGGAACGCTTGCCCATGCGAGCCTGGCCGAACGGATCGAGGCGGCGTGCGCGGGCGGGTTCTCGAATCTGTCCCTGTTTCCAGAGGACTACCGGCGCGCTCGCGCCGATGGGCTCACCGACAGCGACATTCTCGCGATGCACGAGGAGAAGGGCGTTCGCCTGATGACGCTCGACCCCTACGCGCGGTGGCTGCCGTTCGATCCGCCCGCAGCAGCCGACCCTCGCCTGCGGATCCTTCAGACGGAGGAGTCGGAGTTCTTCGCGATCGCGGAGGCGCTTCAGCTGCAGACGATGACGGCGATCGAGCCCTTTGGTCACAGCCACCCCATCGAGCGCCTGGCCGAGAGCTTTGCGCGCCTCTGTGACCGGGCGGCAGAGTCAGGACTGCGCGTGCACCTCGAGTTCACGCCCTTCAGTGGGATACCCGACCTCTCGACGGCCTTTGAGGTCGTGAGGCTCGCCGGCCGGGCCAACGGGGGTCTCGTGCTCGACACATGGCACTACCTGCGCGGACAGCGCGACGACGAGCTGCTGCGCTCGATCCCGGCAGAGTGCATCTTCGTCGTTCAGGTGAGCGACGCGAGAGCACAGGTGCAGGGATCACTGATCGAGGACACGTGGGCGCACCGGATGCTCCCCGGCGAGGGTGAGCTCGATCTTCAGACGGTGATCGCGATCCTCGCCGGCAAGCGCGGCGTCGGGCCGTTCGGCATCGAGGTGCTCTCTCGCACCCTGTGGCAGCTGCCGCCCGCTGAGATCGGACGGCAGTGTGGTGAGAGCCTGCGCGAGCTGATTCGGTTGGCAGGGGGCTGAGGCGCCGATGGATCTCGGTCTTTCAGGCAGCATCTGCATCATCACTGGGGCAAGCCGCGGCATCGGCGCGGCGACCGCGCGAGAGCTCGCGAGCGAGGGCGCCCGCCTGCTGCTGATCGCACGAGACGGAGATGGCCTGCAGGCGGTCGCCGCGGAGTGCAGGGCGCGGGGCGGCGAGGCTGAGGTGCTCGTGCAGGACATCGCCGCCGAGGATGCTCCTGATGCGGTGCTGCAGGCCTGCCGAGCCGCGTTCGGGACTCCGAAGGTGATCGTCAGCGGCGCGGGGAGCAACTGGCTGCGCCCGCTCGACCAGGTGAGCCGCCAGGATTTCGAAGCCCACTGGCGTCTGAACGTGCTCGCACCGTTCTCGCTGCTCCAGGCCGCGCTGCCAGAGATGGCGAAAGCCGGTGGGGGGCGCGTCGTCAACGTCTGCTCGATAGCCGCGAAGCGCCCCTCCCAGTTCAACGTCGCCTACAGCGTCACGAAGGCGGGCCAGCTTGCGCTCTGCAGGGTTTTCGCCGACGCGTACGCGCCAGCCGGCGTCTTGATCAACTCGGTGCTCCCCGGCCCGATTGACACCGAGCTGTGGGCTGAGGTGCTCGTCCAGTCGGCGGCGCATCAGCGCAAGACGCTCGAGCAGGTGCGCGCCGAGGCCGCAGCGGGCATCCCGATCGGCCGGTTCGGCACCGACGAGGAGGTCGCCTCCGTGATCGCATTCCTGTGCTCAGAGCGCTCAGGCAACGTCGCCGGCGCCGCCTGGACGGTCGACGGCGGCTCTGTCGCCTCGCTGCTCTGAGCCGGGCAGATCGCCGCTGCCCACCTGACCGCGCGGCCAGCGTGCGGGGGGTTGACGCAGGGGATGGTGCACGCGCGCCTGTCCATAGAAGAGGCGATGCTCACGGCTTGCGAACAGCCACCGGCCATCTTCGCGGACATAGCGATCGTGGTAGAGGATGACCTGGTCGACCCACTGAGAGCCGACCTCGATTTCACCTGTGCAGTAGACCTCTCCACGGGCGTGGTCAGGGCCTTCGACGTCGATGAGGTGGTTGGTGACGTGCAGCAGGCACAGCCCAAGCTCAGAGAACCACCGCTCGAGGTCAGCCTGAATCCGATGCCGATCGATTGTCGGCATCCGCGCCGGCGGATCAGTTCTCGCCCACAGGGACAGCATGAGGGGGCGGTCGCGGCTCGCGAACGCGTGCGCGTAGCGAAAGGCGAGTTGCCTGATCTCCTCGATTGCGAGCAGTCGCTGCACATCGGCGGCGGTCGGAGACGCCTGCGACCGCCGCGGATCCGCCTCTGCCGGCCTCACACCTGCCGGATCGGTCCCTGCTGGATCGGCTCCTGAGGGGCCCGCCTCTGCGCCGCTCATCCTGTCGCGGCGCTCTGCCGCTGCTGCGCGAGCTTGGCGACCACGTCGCTCACGCTGCCGTCGCCGCCTCCCGCTCCCGCTGCAGCTCGGCGGCGAGCTGCTCGGCAAGCCTGAACTTCTGGACCTTCGTCGCGGACATCGGCCACTCCTGCACGAAGCGGATGTGCCTCGGCACCTTGAAGGAGGCGATGCTTCTCCTGCTGTGCTCGAGGATCTCCTCCTCGCTCGCATGTGCGCCGGGCTTCAGCTCGATGAACGCCGCCGGAACCTCCATGTACTTCGGGTCGGGAACTCCGACGACGACGGCGATCGCGACTGCGGGGTGCGTACACAGCATCGACTCGATCTCGACGGCGGCGACGTTCTCGCCGCCCACCTTCAGCATGTCCTTCAGGCGTCCGAGGTAGGTGACGCGCCCCTGCGCATCTACTGCGCCGATGTCGCCGGTGTGGAACCATCCGTCCTCGTCGATGCGCTGGGAGGTCAGCTCCGGGTCCTTGTAGTAGCCCTCGAACAGGCAGTAGCCGCGGACGACGATCTCGCCGCGCTGCCCAACGGCAGCGGGCGTCCCATCCTCGAGGCTGCGGATCTCCACCTCGATTCCGTCGAATGGCGGTCCACAGGTGGTCGTGCGCTGCTCGACGGTTTCCCCAGGGTCGTTGAAGCACACCACACCTGCGCACTCCGTGCACCCGTAGGCGCTTATGAGCTTCGCATCTCCAAGTGCCTTCTGGGCGGCTGCGAGCGCGTCGCTCGGCGCGACGTTGTTGACGATCCTCACGTGCTTGAAGCGGCCAGGATGGTAGAGAGGGTGGTTGAGCAGGGCCTGGGTTATCGCGGGGAACGTCGAGAACAGGATCGTCGCCTGCTCCTGCTCGATGACGCGCATCGCGACGTCCGCATCGAAGTGCGTCATCGTGAGCATCGCCGCGCCGGCGTCGATCACGCCGATGAGCGGCAGGATCGCGCTCATGTGGAACATCGGCAGCGGATCCCAGAACCGGTCCGCCGAGGTCATGTGGAAGCGTGTGCGCCCCGCGATGACGGCGGTGCGCACCAGCGCCTCATGCGAGAGGGGGCAGCCCTTCGGCATCGCGGTGGTGCCGGAGGTGAACATCATCAGCGCCACCTGACGCATCGCGACGCGCGAGCGCCGGAGGTCCACCTCCTCCTCTGAGACGGGCTCCCCCTGCGCAGCGAACTGCTCGCGGTCGAGCATCCCTGCCGCCCCCCTCTTTCCGAGCAGGACGACGGTGCGAAGCCTCGGCAGATGCGGCAGCTCCAGCCGCAGCGCCTCTGGGGCGGCCTCGAGGCCGCTGACCGTCTCGTGCAGCAGCGCGACGTAGTCTGCGTGCTCCTCGATCACATCGCTGGTGAGCAGCACCTCGATGTCGCCATCGGCGATGACGTGGGCGAGCTCCCGTGGCTTGAAGCGGGCGTTGATCGGGACGACGACCGCTCCGATGAGGCTCGCGCCGAGCAGGACCTCGACGAAGTCGATGCAGTTCGGCATGAGGATGCCGACGTGCGCGCCCGCCTCGACGCCAAGCCCAGCGAGCGACCGGGCCGCCTGCATTGAGCCCTCGAAGAGCTCAGAATAGGTGCGTCTGCAGTCGGGGAACGAGATTGCAAGCGCGTCGGCATCTCGCTCGCAGGCGCGCAGCAGCAGGTCTCCAAGCGTCCAGGAGTCGTGCCAGCGCTTCGTGTGCATCAGAAGGCACCGCCAGCCATCCACGCGGCGAACTGGGCGCGCCTGCTCTCCTCCACGATCTCGAGTCGCAGCCCGCCAGGCAGCAGGTGGTAGGCGAAGCCGGCGGGAGCCCTGCGGTCGCCGCCCCCGAACTCGAGCCGCGCGCCCTGACTCGACAGGCGCGCCGATTCCGCGGGGATGTCATCGACGAACACGCCGAGGTGATGCAGCTGACCCGCCGGCCCCGGGCTCCAGAGCCGACGCTCCTCGCTGTCGATCAGCTCGAGGTGGGGCGTTCCCTGCACCGAATAGGTGAACGCGATCTGCTCTGAGACCTCCTGCCCGTCGCCGGTGATGACCGTCTGGCGCCTGCGCTGAAGCGGCGCCCAGGTGAGCTCCAGACGCTCTCCGAGGTCCTCCATCGCGACCTCGATGTCCTCGACGACGATGCCGAAATGGTAGATGTCGAGGCTCCCGAGCACAGCGTCGAAGCCTACCAATCGGCAGGTCGAACGTCTGCGAGCCCGCCCACCTCGCAGGGGGTGGGGCGGCGGGAGGCGACGCCCGCGACGGGAGCGGCTGGGAGCGCGCATGGGGCTGGTGGATCGCAGGGGATCGGGGCGAGCGGGCGGGCACTCCACCCGCCTCGATCTGTCAATGCTCTGGGGGTTGCACGAAAACGACGGGGCGCGCGACGAAGGAGAGGCCGCCGAGCGCTGTCGCGAACCCATGCGCAGTCGCCTCACCCTCGCAGTAGATGCTGATCAGGTTGGGTCGCTGCGACCTCGGCGCAGCCCGCGCGAGCTGCATCACCTCGAAGCGTCCGTCGATCAGCGATGAGGCGAGGTTCGCCTCATCGCCGCCAAACGAGATCACCCGGAATCCCTCGCGAGGCCCGTCTTTCAGGAGGGAGCCCGATGTGATCGCAGAGCTCCACGCCGCCTCGCGCGCGAACATCGAGTGCTCGTCTGGGGTGATCTGGTTCACGTACCACTCGGACGCGTACGCCTGCGCCTCGCAGCTCCTGTCGGCGAACCACGTCTCTGAGCATGCGAGGTAGCCGAGATGCGGCCACCACTTGCGAAGCGGCTGGTTCTGGACGTAGCCGAGCAGGTGGGGAAGCTCGAGCATCAGGCGCCCATGGTGCGAGCACCAGTGGCCGTGCGCCTCTGCGTGAGGCATGCCAGGACGCAGAGGCGCGAGGAATATGCGGTGCTGCATCAGGATCCTCTGATGTCGATGATGATCTTCACCTGCGCGCCGTCCCCATCGGCGAGCACGCGGAACCCGTCCTCGATCGCGGCGTGAAGGGGAACCGTTGAGGTCACGATCCGCTCGGCGGGCAGCTCGCCGCTGCGGACCTGCTCGATCAGCGAAGGCCAGCAGTCGAATGGGAAGCCAACCGACCCGATCAGGCTTGCGCCGCGAAGCACGAGGCGGCTGACGTCGAGCTCGACTGGCTTTTGCAGCAGGCCTGCCTGCACGACGCGGCCCGAAGGACGGATCGCCTCGAGCGCTGTGCGCAGGGCGCTCTCGCTGCCTGAGCACTCGATTGCGGCCGCGGCGCCATCTTCCCAACGCTGCCTGCACAACTCTTCAACGTCGTGCTTCGAAGGATCGACGACGTCGAAGCCGATCCTGCTCGCAAGCTGCGCCCGGCCTTCGCCGAGCTCGCTGATCAGCACCTCACCGGCACCGGCGCGGCGTGCGGCGAGCGCAGCGAGCATCCCGATCGGGCCCGCACCGGTGACTAGCACCGGATCGCCGGGGCGAAGGCGCGCAAGCGCAACCGCGGCGGTTGCGACGGCGCTCGGCTCGATCAGCGCCCCCTGCTCGTCGCTGAGATCATCAGGCAGCTTCGTCAGCTGGCTCGCGTCCACGAGCGCGAGCTCTGACATTCCGCCCCACCGGTGGCGCAGCCCGACAGCAGCGCGCAGCGCGCAGTGCTGAGGGTTGCCGCCTCTGCAGGGCCCGCACTGCCCGCAGCTGATCAGCGGCATCACAGATACGCGGTCGCCAGGGCTCAGCCCTTCGACCTGCTCGCCGACTTCGATCACCTCTGCGGAGAGCTCATGCCCGAGGATCTGGGGCAGCGAGGCCCCCGTCAGCGGGTGCGGGGTCGTGCTCACTCGCAGCGGTCCTTCGAGGAACTCGTGCAGATCCGTGCCGCAGATACCGCACTTCAACGGGGCAGTCAGCACCTCGCTCGCAACTGGTGCGGCAGGCTCTGCGACCGACTCGAGCCGCAGGTCGCCTCGTCCGTGGAACCTCAGAGCCTTCATCGAAGCAGCAGCCTGCGCGTGTGCTCGATCGCCTGACGTGCGCGCTCTGAGGGCGGCAGGGCCGCAAGGCGCGCGACCGGCGTCTCCACGCTGAGCGGCGTCGCCGGCGGCAGGGCGTCGATCAGATCTCGCAGCGGGAGCTCGCCTTCGCCAGGGTGCAGGCGATTGGAAACCGCCTCCCGGTAGAGGCCGGCGCTGCCGTGCTCCTTTGGGACGGATGTGGCATCGCACAGCTGTGCATATGGGAACCGCTCTTGATGGGCGGCGGCGAGGCGCTTGACCTGGGCGGGGCTGCCGCCAGAGCGGTCGAGGTGCAGGGGGTCGACGAGCACCGCTGCGGCAGGATGCTCGCTCGCTTCGACGATCCTCATCGCCTGACCGACTGTCTTGCACTCCGTGAATGCCATGAACTCGAGTGCGGCGCGCATCTCATACTCAGCGAGATCTTCGCACAGCCTCCTCATCACCTCGACGAACCGCTGCTCCTCCGGCTCGTTGTCGATGACGAGCACGTTCTCGGCGCCGAGCATCGCGGCACTCTCCCAGACGGGCTGAAGCGCATCGAGGTTCGTGCCGGCGTGCAGCCTGAGCACCTCGACGTCGAGGACCTGCATTTCACGGCTCTCTAGCTCTGCAATCGTGCGCCTGCGAATCGGCGTGTCTGAGGCGAGCGGGTTCTCCTGTCGCGAAGAGGCATCGAGGATCCTGAGCGTGACCGCGTCGAACCCAGCTTCAGCCGCGATCGCAACGATCTGCGGCGGCGGCGCGTCGAGCACGGTGAGGCAGGCGAGGGCTGCCCTGCGTCCTGCGATCATCGGCTCGCCCTGCCTCCTGCGATCATCGGCTCGCCCCTGTTATCGCGTCGATGAGAAGCGGCGGCAGCGTCTGGGCGATCTGGTGCATCTGCTCCGCGAGCTCTGAGCTGCTCACCATGTCGAAGTTGATCCGGAACGTGAAGAACTCGGCACCAGCGGCAAGCAGCGCCCGCAGCCCTTCAGCGACCTGCTCAGGCGATCCGATCAAAGCTGAGCCGACGATGCGTGACATCTGCCTCGAGAGCTCCGCCGGTGACTCGAAGGCCGGCCGTCCCTTCAGGATCCACCAGGAGCCCGCCTCCTCGTGGAAGTGGCGCGCGAACCGCTCGCGGAACCTCCTCGCCTTCACCGGATCAGACTCGACCCAGAGGTCGCGGAGCGTGCCGACCACGCTGCCAGCCGACCTCTGGCGGACCTTCTCGACTATGCCTTCGAGCTCGTTCGGATACAGCGTCTGCGGCAGGATGAGGTTGTAGCCGCCGCTGCAGGCCCGCTCGATTGCGCGCTGCGCCATCCCTCCAATCCACACCGTCGGACCCCGGCGCGGCATGTCTGGAGAACCGCCCTGCTGTCCCTGGCCCCACATCTGCTCGAAGACCTGCAGCGTGCGGTCCATGCGCCTGCCCCTCTCAGCGCGAGACAGCCCAAGCGCATCGAACTCGGCATCCCTGTGGCCGAGCCCGAGGCCGAGGTCGACTCGGCCGCCGGAAAGCCTGTGAAGCTCCCCTGCGGTGCGGGCGAGCACGGTCGGGTCGTGCTGTGGCGCGAGCAGCACGGCTGTGCCGAATCGCAGCCTCTTCGTTGCGAGCAGCGCTGAGGCTGCAGCGTGCAGCGGCGCTGGGCACCAGCCGTCATACCAGATGCGGTGCTCTGCGCTCCAGATCGAGTGAAACCCAAGCTGCTCCGCAAGCGCCGCCTCCTCGCGAAAGGCCCTGTAGAGGGCGATCCTGTTGCGGGGCGCAAGGGCAGTCGTGCGCATCGTCCACAGGCCAAGCCCAATGCGCTGCAGCACATCGCCCGTGCTCTGAAGGCCGATCCCGCTCACGCTCGCCTCCCGGCGTCCTCGCCCTCCGCCTGGACGTCCTTCCCGGCGTCCTCGCCGTCCCTGGGGACGCTCTTGGAGAGGTCCTCGCCGTCCCTGGGGACGCTCTTGGAGAGGTCCTCACCGTCCCTCTCGGCGCTCGCCGCAGCTTTGAGGCCGGCTTCCCTGCCCTCTTCGAGCTCCCTCGCAAGCGCCTGCTGCAGCTCGAACTTACGGATCTTCGTCGCTGACATCGGCCACTCCGTCACGAACCTCACGTGCCGGGGGACCTTGAATGAGGCGAGCCCGCGCTCGCAGTGCTCGATCAGCTCGCGCTCGCTCAGTGATTGCCCTCGACGCAGCTCCACGAAGGCCGCTGGCACCTCCATGTACTTCGGGTCTGGCACGCCGACGACCGCGGCGATGCTCACGGCGGGATGGGCGCAGATGTGAGACTCGATCTCCAGCGCCGCGACGTTCTCGCCACCCACCTTCAACATGTCCTTCGTGCGGCCGAGGTAGCTCACGCGCCCGTCGGCATCGAGGCAGCCCACATCGCCGGTGTGCAGCCAACCCTGCTCGTCGAGCACCTCCGCCGTGCGCTTCGGATCCCTGTAGTAGCCGTCGAAGACGCCGTAGCCGCGCACTAGGATCTCACCGCGCGCTCCGACCTGCACGGGCTGCCCTGTCTCCAGGTCGCGGATCTCCACCTCCATGCCCGTGAAGGGCGTGCCGCTCGTCGTGCAGCGCTGCGTCAGGCTGTCCTCGATGTCGTTGAAGCAGACGACCCCGCCGCACTCCGTGCAGCCATAGGAGCTGATCTGCACGGTGTGGGGCATCTGCTCCTGCATCGAGCGCAGCGTGTCAGGGGGGGCGACGTTCAGGATGACCCGCGCGTGGCGCCACCGATCGCGGTGGTAGGAGGGGTGGTTCAGAAGCGCCTGGGTCACCGCTGGGAACGATGGGTAGAGGACGCTCGCCTGCTCGGCCTCGATCAGCTGAAGCGCCTGCCCCGCCTCGAAGTGGCTCATCGATATGAAGCTCGCCCCTGCGTCGAGCACGCCGATCAGCGGCAGGATCGCGCTCATGTGAAACATAGGGAGCGGATCCCAGAAGCGGTCCTCGTCTCTCAGCCTGAACTTCTCGCGCCCGGAGATCAGCGCTGGGCGCACGAGCGACTCGTGGCTGAGCATGCATCCCTTCGGCTGCGCGGTCGTGCCGGAGGTGTACATCATCAGCGCGACGCTTCGCAGGCAGGTGCGGGCGTGCAGCTTCAGCACCTCCTCTTCGCTCACCTGCTGCGCGCGCCTGCCGAACTGCTCGTATCTCACCATTCCCGCCGCCTCGCGGCTGCCGATCAGGACGATCTCGGCAAGCCTTGGCGCGGAGCTCAGTCGCGATGGGGCACCGGGCGGCCGGTGCGCGAGCTCAGGCAGAGCCTCGTGGAGCCGCTCGACGTAGTCGACGTGCTCGCGCGCGATGTCGCTCGTGAAGAGCAGCTGCAGGTCGCCGTTCTCGATCACATAGCGCAGCTCGGGGGCCGCGAACCGGGCGTTGATGGGCACCATGATCGCGCCGAGCAGCGATATCCCGAACAGCAGCTCCACGAAGGCGGTGCAGTTCGGCATCAGCAGCCCCACCCTGTCTCCTGGGCCTATGCCTGAGGCGCGCAGAGCGCGCGCAGCGGCGAAGGCGCGCTGCTCGAGCTCCGCGTAGGTCAGCCGCTCGCCGGGGAACACGAGCGCGTCGCGGTCTCGATGCGAGGCGGCCCCACGTGTGACGAGGTCCGCGAAGCGGAAGACCTCCTGCCATCTCGTGCCGGTCAACACGCGACGTAATGGTAGGAGCCGTCCGCCTCTTCCCGACGCTCGATCAGTCCCTGCAGTCGCAGGTGGCGCAGATGGCTCAGCACGTTCGCGAGCACCGTCGGCGCTTGGCGGGAATCTGCCATCGCCTCCTTCGCGACCCTCTTCGCCACCGCGTAGCCGCCAAACGATCGTGGGTCGGTGTGGGCGCCGCCCCTGTTCGGGGCGGCGGTGTGGCGTGCGCGATCGTCGCCTGCATCGCCGCGTGAGCTCGAGCGCACCGCTGCAAGCACCGCCTCTCGTTCGCGCTCGATTCCCAGCCGCCAGAGGCGCAGATGGCTCGAGACCTCTGCCAGGGGACGTCCGTGGCCGGGGAGCAGCAGGGCGCTTCGCAGTGCCTCCACCTTCGCGAGCGAGTCCAGATATTCCTGCACGGGGTCCTCGCTGCAGCCGTAGTCCATGTAGGGGGTGTAGGCGGAGCCGAACAGATCGGCGCCGATCAGGACGCGGTCCTCTTCGCGGTAGAGGCAGACCTGGGAGGGAGCGTGCCCAGGGACCTCGAGCACCCGCCAGCCCTCGATCTGCAGGCCCTCCTGCAGCGTGCGCTCCGGGATCACCGGGGCGATGATGCCTTCGAGCTCCTCGCGCACCGTCTGATAGGCGGGCAGCTCGCCCGCTGGCACGCCCTCGCGCAGGGCGCGCCGCGCGCGAGCGGAGGCGATCTGCCGCGGGTGAAGGAGCGCGTCGGTGAAGTGGTGATGGCTTGCGTGACCGTACAGCGTGCAGCCGGTCTCGTCGATCAGCCGCCCCGCGGTGCCTGCGTGATCGGAGTGATAGTGGGTGAGCAGCAGCGAGGTGACCCGGCAGAGCGGGATCTCAGCGTCATTGAGCGCGTGCAGGAGCGTGCTCCACGAGGTCTCATCGCCCCAGCCGCCGCAGTCGATCAGCATCACCTCGCCGTCTGATCGCTCGATCGCGTAGGCGTTGACGTGGGGGATGAGCTCCCAGGGCAGCGGCAGGCGCAGGCACCACACGCGATCGGCGACCTCCCGCGCCCCGCTGAGCGCCGGGTCGATCGTCCACGTTCTCGGCGGCGGGCCGACCATCAGGCGCGCCGCTCCTCATCTGCGCCGCCCTGCTGCTCGTCGCCCCGCTCGTCGCCCAGATCGTCACCCTGGCCGCCGCCAAGGGCCTCTGGCCGCTCCTCGCCTGCCGTCGTGCTCTCATCCTCGTTCTCGCAGTCGTGGAAGCGAGCTGGACGTTTTTCGACGAACGCGGCGATGCCCTCGCGAGCCTCCTCGCAGCCAAGCGCCTCCGCGGCCGCTCCGCGCTCGATTGCCAGGCCGCGCAGGAGGTCGCCGTCATACCCGTCGTTGAGGGCGCTCTTGATCAGCCTGATCGAGGACCGCGGCATCTGCGCGAGTCGCTGTGCGAGCTCCCAGGCTGCCCGTCGCGTGGCGGGGCCATCCTCGCAGGCGGCGTTTATCAGGCCGATTCGCTGCGCACGATCGGCGTCGATGCGCTCCCCGAGCATCAGCAGCTGGGCGGCATGTGCGCGGCCGACCAGCCGCGGCAGCCGCTGAGTGCCTCCGCCACCGGGGATGATTCCAAGGCCGGCCTCAGGCAGCCCGATCCGCGCTGCGCCGCGCGCCATGAACCGGAAGTCGAGCGCAAGCGCCATCTCGCAGCCGCCGCCGAGGGCGTGACCCTCGATTGAGGCGATCGTCGGCTTGCTCAGTCGCTGCAGGCGCAAAAACGTCGTGTGCACGAGGTCGATCTTGCGGGTGACTGCGCCGCGGCGGAAGTCGTAGCGCGCCATCGCCTTGATGTCGGCTCCTGCGACGAAGATCGTTGGGTGGGCGCTCGTGATCACGACCGCGCGCACGGCGTCGTCGAGCTCGAGCGTCGTCACCAGCTCGCCGAGCATCACATACATCTCGTCGGTGAGCGCATTTGCCGGCGGGTTGTCGATTCTCAGCTCGGCGACGGCGCCGCGGCGGTCCAGGTGAAGCATCGCGTCAGATCCTCTCTGCCAAACGTTTGGTGGGTATATACTCGGTCGGCAACCATGGGCGACCCTCCAGCGAGATGACAGCTCGATGCGAGCTGCTGGCGGCGGCAACGATCCTGCCTGATGACCGCGTTCGCACTCGCGGTGGGCATCGCTGCGCCGCCCAGTATGACGAGGACGCCGTAACGCTTGCGGCGCAGGCCGTGATCGCGCTCCGCCAGGACAGGCTGGAGCCACCTTCAGCGCTCATCTTCGCGACGGTCACACCGCCCTACGAGGAGGGCGGCTGCGCCCAGCTTGTCGCTGAGATCGCCGGCCTGCCCTCCCAGCTGTTCACCGTCGAGCTGACGGCAACCCCCCGCGACGGTCTTGCCGCGGTGCGGCTCGCATGTGGGCTCATCTGCGCTGGTGGTGGACACGTGCTGGTGTGCGCCTCGCACCGGCGGCGTGCCGATGGCGAGCGGGAGGCGGGCGACGGTGCAGTCGCGCTGCTGCTTGGGCCTCCAGGAGCGGAGGGCGGCATCGCGCTGCTCACCCCTGTCCACTCCCACGCCGAGGAGCTGCGCGACCGTTGGCGGCTGCCAGGCGATCTCGCTCCGCGAGAGGGTGACGCATCCTTCACCGACGAGCTCGGCTCCACGCGCGTCGCGCGGCTGCTTGCGGAGGCCCGACAGGCTGGCGAGCCGGGCGAGGAGGCTCCCCAGCCGATCGTCGTCGCCTCCTCATCGCGCGCCGCAGGGCGCCTCGAGCGCGCGCTTGGCGGCCCTGGCGATCAGGCCTTCGTGCGCACAGGCCTGCTCGGGTGCGCGCATCCGCTGCTGCGGATGCTGCTCTGCCTCGGTGAGCCCTCCCTGCTGCTCGCGGCCTCTGGCGGCCTCGGCGAGAGCCTGCTCGTCGAGCCTGAGGCGGCGGGGGCGGCGCTCGCCGCTGAGGTCTCAGGAAGAGTCGCCGCAGGGCGCGAGGTCGACGCCGTGCCCCCGAGCCCCGCTGCCCTCGGCTTCGACCCATACGCATCAGGCCCGCGCGCGTGGCGCGAGCGAGGGCAGGATCTGCGCCTCGAGGGGGTGCTTCGCGATGGCGAGATCCTCTATCCGCCTCCCGCCGGCCTTCAGGGGCCGCGGCAGCCGCTGCCACGGCGCGGGCGCGTGATCACCCACACCTTCGACTACGTCTATCCAGGCGCCGACGGCGTGCAGATGGTCGTGCTCGAGCTCGAGGACGGCAGCCGCTTCTACTGCCAGGTGCTGCCAGGGCAGAGGCTGCAGATCGACGAGGAGGCTCAGCTGCTGCCGAGGCGACTGCATGAGGGGGGCGGCATGATCCAATACTTCTGGAAGGCTGCGCAATGCCGATAGCGGGCGAGGTCGCGATCATCGGCTCGGCGGCGACTCGCTTCGGGGTCATCCACGATCGCGGATACCTCGACCTGCTCGCGGAGGCTGCGCGCGGCGCGATCGCCGACGCTCAGCTGACCCAGGATGAGATCGAGGCTGCCTGGCTTGGAACTGCGGAGCCGCTGACGGCGGCGCTGCTCGGCGACGCGGGCACGGCCGTGACAGAGGCCCTGCCGGGGTTTGCCCCCCGGCCGGTCACGCGCGTCTCGACGTTCTGCTGCACCGGCATGGAGGCGGTGCGGGCGGCGGCGATGGCGATCGCCGCCGGCGAGCACGACTATGTGCTCGCGGTCGGCGCGGAGAAGATGCGCGACGTGCCGCCGCGGGGCAGCCTCGTCGCGCGCACCGCGAACCTCACCCATCCGACGCTCGCGAAGGGACGAACTGCGCCAGGGCAGTTTGCGCTGCTCGCAAACCGCTACATGCACGAGTACGACTGCACAGTGGAGGATCTCGCCGCCGTCGCTGTGAAGAACCACGCAAACGCGGCGCGCAACCCGATCGCCCAGTACAGCGATCCGCTCACCGTCGAGCAGGTCCTCAAAGCACCGAGGGTGGCGGAGCCCCTTGGCGTGCTCGACTGCACGCCGACGACCGATGGCGCGGCCGCCGTCGTTCTCACCTCAGTCGATCGTGCGCGGGCGAGCGGCCGGCGCTTCGCGGTGATCGAGGGCATCGCCCTCGCCGTCGTCGATGGCTACTACGCCGGCTTCTATCACGATGAGGCCGACTATCTCGGCTTCCACGTCACGAGGGCGGCGGCGGCGAGCGCCTACCGGCAGGCGGGCATCACCGCGCCGCGGCAGCAGCTCGACGTGATCGAGTGCCACGACTGCTTCACGATCACCGAGCTCGTCAACTGCGAGGACCTCGGCCTGTGCGAGCGAGGGGAGGGCGTTCGCCTGCTGCGCGAAGGCGTCACCTCGGCGGAGGGCGAGGTGCCCGTCAACCTCTCTGGCGGCCTGCAGGCGTGTGGCCACCCTGTCGGCGCGACGGGCGTGAGGATGATCAAGGAGATCGCAGACCAGGTGCTCGGCCGCGCGGATGAGCGCCAGGTGCAGGGGGCGCGCCGCGGCCTCGCTCACACGCTCGGCGGCCCTGGGGTCGCCTCGTGCGTCGCAGTGATCGCTGCGCCTTAGGCTGCAGTCACACGAGCGGCGGAAAGCCGATCAGCAGGGGAAAGGAGAAATATGAAGGTCAGCGTCAACCACCACGTCGGCCTGAGGGTTGCCGACATCGAGCGCGCCGCCCGCTTCTACATCGACGCGCTCGGAGGGCGCTGGGAGACGGCGCCGATGCTCTATGAGGGACCCGACGCCGAGATGATCATGGGCGGCACGCCTGGTGCGCGCTTCAAGGTCTGCCACATCGGCTTCGACGAGGGGGTGATCGAGCTGTTCGAGTTCCTCGAGCCGCTTGCGCCGAGCGGGCCGATCTCCGATCACGCGGGAAAAATCATCCACTTCGCCTTCGAGGTCGACGACGTCGGCGAGGCGCTGAAGCGGATCGAGGACGCCGGCGGCAGGCGCTACTGGCCTGAAGTGAGGAAGATGGATCTCGGGTTCGAGGTCGTCTATGCCACCGATCTCGACGGCAACGTGCTCGAGATCATCGACATCCCGATGCCAGACCTGATCGAGCGCCTGATCGAGGCTGACCCCGCGAACCGGCCGCGGCCCTGAGCGAGCGCGCGATGGGACGGCTCGACGGCAAGGTTGCGTTCATCACCGGCGCCGCACGCGGCCAGGGCCGCTCGCACGCGCTCGCGTTCGCCAAGGAGGGTGCGGACCTGCTGCTCGGCGACATCTGCTCCGACATCGATGGCGTCGGCTATCCGCTTGGCAGCCCGCAGCAGCTCGAGGAGACCGCCCGCCGCTGCACCGCCCTCGGGCGGCGCGTCGTGACCGCGGTGTGCGACGTGCGCGATCAGGCGCAGCTGGACGCTGCCGTTGCGCTCGGCCTCTCGGAGCTTCGCAAGATCGACATCCTCATCAACAACGCCGGTGTGGGAAGCCCCGCCGGCCCGGCGTGGGAGCTCAGCGAGCAGCAGTGGGGACTGCTGCTCGACATCGATCTCAGCGGTGTCTGGCGCGCCGCCAAGGCTGTGATACCGCACATGATCGAGCGCAGATCGGGGGTGATCCTCAGCACCTCCTCCTCAGCCGGCTTGAAGGGGTTCGGGTGGGACGCCAACTACGTCACCGCGAAGCATGGCGTCGTCGGCCTGACGAAGAGCATGGCGATCGACCTCGCGCCGTTCGGCATCCGCGTCAACTGCGTCTGCCCAGGGTCGGTGCGAGACGACGCTGAGCTCGACGGCCGCATGCTGAGGGGGGTCGCCGAAGAGTTCGGCGTCCCGCTCGAGAGCTACGAGCAGGAGTTCGCCTCCCACCACCTGCTGCCGGCGCTGATGGAGGCGAGGGACGTCTCTGCGGCCTACGTCTGGCTCGCCTCAGAGGACTGCGCCCGCGTCACCGGCACGATCCTCGCTCTCGACGCCGGCTTCACGACGAAGTGAGCCTTCCTGTGGAGGTGCCGAGAGAGGTGGATCATCACCGTCTCCCGTGGCCTGTGCGTGGGATCCCCCCCGTGGAGGCGCGGAGAGAGGCGAGCGCGCCCAGTGGCTGTGCCTCGACAGAGGAGGCGCCTGCGAGCAGCTGGGTGGCCAGGAGCGTCGTCGATCGCCCCTGAACGCGTGGGGCGACGAGCACGGAGCAGGAGAGCCAGGAGGCGACGAGCCGCTTGCCCGCCTCTGCGCGGTCGTCCTCAGTGAAGGCGAGGATCGTGGGACGCAGCGGGCGCAGGAGCTCGGCGTAGGCGGGAGCGGGGGCGCTGAGCAGCGGTCCTGAGATGCTGAAGACACCGTCGACGGGCGCAAGCGCGCAGAGCATCTCGCACCGCTCCGCGAGCGGCACGATCGGGCGGTCCCTGCCCTTGCGGGCGGAGGTGCGCTCATCGTCCTCCACCCCGACGACGAGCCCGGCGCCCGCGCTGCGCGCAGCCTTCAGAAAGCGCAGGTGGCCGACGTGGAGCAGATCGAAGACCCCGGTGGCGACGACGAGCCCGGAGTTCGGGTCGCCGACCCCCGCTGGACGCTTGTGCCAGCGCAGCTCGAGCGAGTCCTCGAGGTCGCCTCGACGCTCCCCTTCGCCGTGCTGGTGGCCGGGACCGCGGGAGAGCTCAAGCCGCTGCACGGCAGACAGATCCGGCTGAGGCGATTCGGCGAGTGCGCGCAGTGGAGGCGGGACGGGCGGGCGCGCTGCCCTCTGTGCGTCGCGAGCAGCTCACGAGCTCTCCGCCGCCTGCCGCAGGTCCCGCCGAACCTGATGGGAGTCGTACCAGCTCGAGAGGCGGTGGATGAGCCCGTCCTCGAAATCGAACACGTCGACCGCCTCGAAGGAGAGCGGTTTGTCGTTGGCGAGGCGTCCCTCGAAGTGGATCTCGACTGTCGCGGTCGCCTCACAGATGAGCACACGCGTCGGTTCGTCCCTGTGCACGGGGTAGGGACGCAGCGCCGCCCTGTAGTAGCTGGCGACCTCCTCGCCGCCCTCGAGCGTCCTCGTGCCAGGGGCGCGCAGCTGTGCATCAGGGTGAAACAGCGAGGCAAGCCTCTCCCACTGCTCCCCGTTGATCGAGGAGAAATAGGCGTCGAGCACCTCCCTGATCCTCTGCTCCTGCGGGCTTGCCATCTCGCCGTTCTTATACCAAACGGCCGGCAGAGCCCCGCAACAGTGGTCCGGCACGGCGGGGACTCGGGGCCGCTGTGGAGCCGATCAGAGCGCGCCCACCCGGCCCCGCCCGTCTATCAAACGATTGGTCAAATGCGCTAGATTGCCGATGTCTCTCGACCCGGCGCTCGTGGCCGCTGCAGCGGCGAGTCGCCCACGCAGCGAGCGGACCCCAGGCGAGAGGTGAGGTGCGCGAAGATCTCTGACGGCAGAGCGCCGGCGTGCCGCGATGAACAGGAGGAGTGAGAATGCCCCGGATCGAGCCGATACCGCCCTCACCAGAGGGAAACGCAGTGACCAACAGCCTGCTCGCGCGAGTGATGGGCCGCTGCCCCGACATCCTGCGCGCATTCGGCCGCCTCGACAACGCGATCCGCTTCCACGGGCGCCTGCCCGGCGAGCTGAAGGAGGCGGTGCGCCGGGCGACAGCCGGCGAGATCGGCTGCCTGTACTGCCGCTCGCTTGGTGCCCCACGAGAGGACCTCGACGCCCGCGAGTCGCTCGCGGTCGCCTTCGCGCAGGCGATCGCCCAGGATCCAAGCGGCATCACAGAGGCGCAGTTCGACGTCCTGCGGCAGGAGTTCGACGAAGAGGAGATCGTCGAGCTCGTCGCCTTCACCTGCCTCGTCGCGATCTCTGGACAGATGTTCGGCGCGGTGATGGGGCTCGAGGCCGCGAGCGAGCAGGAGGCGGGCAGCTATCAAGAGGTCCTCTCCCGCGCGCGGTGAGGCGGCGAGCGCGCTGCCCCTTGGCGATGAGCATCAGAATCACAGATCCGCGGCCGGCAGGTCGCCTGAGCTTGGAGGTTGCATGAGCCGTTTCGACGCGGTGATCATCGGGGCTGGCGCAGCCGGCCTGACGGCGGGAGCGCTGCTTGCGAAGGAGGGACGCTCAGTCCTCGTCGTCGAGTCGAGCCCGTGGCTCGGCGGGCGCGGTCTCGCCGTTCCCGACGAGGGGTTCAAGATCAATCTCGGCGGGCACCTCGTCGAGGACTCCGGCTCAGGGATCACGAAGGTCTTCGAGCATGTCGGCAAGACGCTGATCCATGGGCCCGCCTCGAGCGACATGGTGATCTGGGAGGACGGCTGGAAGTCGGTGCGGGACCTGTACTCCGCCGACAAGAGCGAGCTGAAGAAGGTGATCGGGATCCTGATGGAGACCTCCTGGGATGAGCTCGACCAGTGGGACGACCGCACGCTGCGGGAGTGGATGCTGCAGTACACGAAGCACGAGGGAGTGATCGCGCTGTGGGAGTTCATCACCGTGCTCGAGGCGATCACGGAGAACTGGTGGGACCACTCCGCCTCAGACAACCTGTTCGTGCGCAAGATGCACTACTCCGAGAAGAACGTCGCCGGATACTCCTTCTGGCCAGGCCAGGGATGGGATGGGATGTTCAGAGATCTCCACGACGCGGTGCTCGAGCACGGCGGGCAGGTGCGCCTGAGCACCCCCGCCTCGCGCGTCGTCGTGGAGAACGGCGAGGTCGTCGGGCTCGCCGTGCGCGATGAGCACGTGCTGCCGAACGAGATCTTCGAGGAGACGATCATCGAGACCTCCTGCGTGATCTCGACCCTGCCGTGCTGGAGCGTGCTGCGCGTCGTGCCTGAGCAGGACCTGCCCGACTGGTACGCAGCCCAGATCAAGCACCTCTCCAGAGTCGAGTTTCGGGCGACGTGGCTTGGCGTATACCTCGCGACCAGGGAGCCGATCCATGCGCTCGATCCGCGCGAGCTGGCGACGTGGCTGCACACTCCGAACCTGCCTCATGCCGGCTTCTTCTTCAACATGACGGCGATGGACCCATCCGTCTCGCCTGAGGGCAGCCAGCTGTACGTCGCAGGTCTCGACATCCCAGGAGAGAAGGTGCTCGACGTGAAGTGGATGCTTGCGACCCAGGAGCGGTTTGAGGCCGATCTCGCGATCATGTACCCAGGGCTCGAGCACGCCTACTGGCGCCGTCGCCACCTCGTGCACGAGCCTGGGCTCGGCGTGATTCAGAAGCCGAACCTCGTTGGGCGCTTCCGGCCGCACTGGCGCGCGCCGAACGTCGATGGGCTCTACTTCGCCTCCGACACGTTCCGCTCCCGTGGCGTTGGAGTCGATCGCGCCGCCCGCGCGGCGGTGACGGTCGTCGAGGACATCCTTGGGCGCCGCCTTGCGACCTTCGGGGACGGCTGGCGCTACTGAGCCTGGCGCTGACGAAGCTGCCCCTCTCACGCGTCTCGTCCTCCTGCTTCGCAACGCCGCGAGAGAGAACGCAGCCAGACGGCACTTTGCGAAGCGAAACGTTGACATATCAATCGACTGACAGATGAGGTGAGCGCTGTGGAGAGCCCGAGCTTCGGATCCAGGCCAGCGCCTCCGAGGATTCCCTCGGTGGAGGAGCTGATCGCGACGCATGCGATCGAACAGGCCTTCGTCCACTATTTCGATCGGATCGATGCGAACGATCCAGAGGGCGCGGTGGAGGTGATGGTCGAGGACGTCGAGTTCGAGATCATGATCGGCAAGCGCAAGCAGGGACGCGACCGCTTCGCGCGCTCAGTCGGACGCGTGCTCGACCAGTACGAGCGCACGAGCCATCACCTGACGAATGTGAAAGTGCGGCTCGAGGGGGACGGCGCGGACGTGCTCGCCTACGTCTACGCCTACCACCGGATGCGCAACACCGGCGAACCGTGGCACCTGTGGGCGAGGATGCACGACCAGTTCCGCAGAGTCGAGGACCGCTGGATGATCACCGAGCACATCCTGCTCGGACTCGACGCGCAGCCGAACCGCCCTGACATACCGAGGAGCTGGTATCCAGGGCATCCAGGTCGACTCGACAGGACGCCCCTGTGAGCGCGGCGCCTGGCGGAGGCGATGGCACCCACGACTCAGCTCTCGGCGGGGCGGCGCCCGCACGCCTGCCGCAGCGCTCAGAGCTGCTCGAGCAGCTTTCGCGCCTGACCCCAGAGACCGCTGAGGGCTATGAGCGCGTGCGCGCGACGATCGAGTCCGATGGTGCTCTTCCTGCGTCGCTGAAGGCTCTGCTCGTCGCCGTTGGCGCGAGCGCGAGGGGAAACGTCGAGCTCGCCGCTGCGGAGATCGCGAGAGGCCGGGCGATCGGGCTCGAGGAGGATCTGATCGCGCTTGCCCTCTCAGCGATCACGCTCTCACGTGGCGAGAACGCGGGGGCCAACCTGCTCGCGGCGGCAGGGAGGATCGGTGAGCAGCTGCCGGCCACCCGACCGCGCAGCGAGCACGATGGCGTCAGCTACTTCAAGCAGTACAACGCTGTGGAGGAGCTGCCACCGAGGATGGCGCTCCTGCACGAGCACTCGCCTGAGGTCTTCGAGGGCTACTTCCGAATGCACCACGCGAGCCTGAGCTCCGATTCGCGCACCGACTGGATCGCGGAGCTGATGATGTGCTCGCTGAACGCGGCGGAGCTGCAGGCGGGCTTCGTCGCGATCCACGCCGCCTGCGCGCGGAGGCGGGGGGTGAGCGATGCCCAGCTGGTCGAGGCTGTCCTCTGCGCGATCCCCGTCTCCGGCGTCGGGGCCTGGGCTGCCGCCGCGGGCGCGCTGTTCGACTGACGGTGACGCTCACCTCAGGGGTGCTCGCCCTGCTCGCGTGAGGGCGGCGCCCTCGAGGCGAGCGCCGTGCGCCCCCCGACCGGCGGGCGAAGGGCCCTCGAACCGCGCCGCGAGTGGCGGCCGAGCCTACTGCTCGCGCAGCTCTCCGAAGAACGCGCGCAGGTCATCCACGAGCAGCTCCGGCTCCTCCATCGGGTGGAAATGCCCGCCTGATGGCATCTTCGTCACCCGCTTCAGGTTGTAGAAGCTTTCCATCTTCGCGGTCGGCATCAGCATCAGCTCCTGCGGCCACAGCGTGATCGCCGTCGGCGCCTGAACGACCGGCTGGCGGTCGTGGCTCGGCTTCCAGAGGTTGTGCTGGGCCTCCCAGTAGTAGCGCATCGAGGAGGTGATGCTGTTGCCAACCCAGTAGATCATCGCAGTCGTGATGAGCTCGTCCCTGCTGAAGCGGCTCTCGACGTCCCCGTGGCAGTCGCTCCAGTTGCGACGGCGCTCGAGGATCCATGCGAGCAGGCCGACTGGGGAGTCGGCAAGCGCATAGCCGAGGGTCTGGGGGTCGTCGCTCTGCACGACGAGATGGCTGGTTGCGACCTTCATCCTCTGCTTGGTGTGCTCGAAGCGGTCACGCTCCGCCGGCCCGTACTCATCCGCTCCCGGCAGTCCCTTCTCGAACAGGTCCATCGGGGTGCAGACGCCGAGGTGCACGCCGATGAGGTGCTCTGAGTAGGCGTGGCCGAGCTGGGCGCAGACGAGCGCGCCCCAGTCGCCCCCATGCGCGGCGTAGCGCTCGCAGCCGAGCACATCCCTCATCAGGCGGTCCCACAGATCCGCGGTCCGCGCGAATTCGATGCCAGTCTGCGTGAGCGGCACGGAGAACCCGAAGCCGGGAAGCGATGGCACGACGACGTCGAAGGCCTCGCGCGGGTCGCCTCCATGCGCGGCAGGGTCCGACAGCGGCCCGATCACCTTGCGGTAGTCCCAGAACGTCCATGGCCATCCGTGCGTGAGGATGAGCGGCATCGGGCTCGGCCCGACGCCCCGGACGTGCACGAAGTGCAGCGGCACCCCGTCGAGGCTCACCCTGTACTGGGGCAGCGCGTTGATCGCCCGCTCCTGCGCACGCCAGTCATAGCCGCTTCTCCAGTGCTCGACGAGCTGCTCGAGGTATGAGCGCGCGACGCCATAGCGCCAGTCCTCATTTCCAGGGTCAGGCGGCCAGCGGGTGCGCTCGAGCCTGCTCGCGAGGTCGTCGAGCACCTCCTGCTCGATCGCAACCTGGAACGGCTCGACGGCGCTGTGGGCGCCGCCTGGCCGCCTCTCGCGCCCAGCGCCGTCCGGTGAGGCGCTCATCTGATCGTCTCCGGCAGCAGCAGCGCGCTTGGATGCTCTGCATCGTGGAAGATCTGCTGCGCGGCACAGACGGCGTCCTGCGCGCCGTCGAGGCCAAGCTCATTGCCCGTGTTGAGGTTGCGGTCGAAGCGCGGGAAGTTGCTCGAGCTGATCTCGAGCAGCACGCGGTGACCCGGCAGGAAGGTGTGCGCGAGGTCCCAGAGGTCGATGTGGAAGCAGGTGAGCTCTCCAGGCGTCAGCGGTGCTGAGCGTCGCTTCGTCGACTCCCTGTGGCGCGCCCGGACGATCCCTTCGGCGAGGTTTGCGGCAAAGCCGTCAGGGGCGAGGTCGCACAGCTTCGCGGTGAAGTCGGTGTCAGGCGCGGAGGAGGCCGCGAACAGTCGCACGCTGACCGGGCCGGCGATCGCAAGCGGCCTGGTGAGCACAGGGCTGCGGTAGCAGAGCACATCGCTGCGCTCGTGCAGCGGAGACTGGTCCTCGATGCCCGCGCCCATGATCGTCGGCATGAGGGTCTTGCCACCGATCGTCGGCACAGGGTGGAGCGGATCGTAGATGTATGAGTCAGGGGGCTGGCGGGAGTCTGGAGCGCCTTCGAGCAGCATGCCATCCGACCCTGTGCCAGCGGTGCCGCTCGAGTGCAGGTGCAGCTCGAGCAGACGATGAGCCGGCGGCCAAGCCGGCTCCTCCTCCCAGTCGTTCTCGCCGAGGCGCCAGAAGCGAACGCCGCCGGCAGGCCCGACATCGAGCCCCTTCACCCAGCGATCGAACCAGTCGAGCAGCATCGGTCCCGATCGCGACACCCCACACGCGGCAGCAGGCCCGAGCTCGACCGCCCCCGTGCGGCTGGTCGAGAAGGGGGAGACGTAGTTGGCGTGCTCCCACGGGCCGATGATGAGCCTGTGGTGGGAGCGCCCAGGCTCCGGCGCGCGCTCCGTGAGGGCGCGATAGAGGTCGAGGTGCGACTTGAGGAAGTTGTCGTGCCAGCCGACGATCGAGAGCATCGGTGCAGCGATCCGCTCCGCGAAGGCGAGCACGTCGATGCGCTGCCAGTACTCGTCGTAGTCAGGGTGGGTGAGCCACTCGGCGTACTGGTCCTCGCCGCACTCCTGGAGCAGCGGGTGGTCAGAGATCGGAAGCCTGCCCGCGACCCCTGCCGCATCGATGAGCGCCTGCGCGTAGCGGGTGCGCAGCTGCTCGCGCTGACTCTCCTCGATCTGCAGCCGCTCGATCGTCTCCCCAAGGGTCATGTAGGCCCAGTAGACGTTCCAGCCGAGCTCGAAGGCGCCGTTGGTGTAGACCCATCCGTCGTGACAGTCAGCACCGGTGCCGAGCACGGCGACCGCCTTGAGCTCCGGTCGGCCAAGGGCGGCGAGCGCGAGGGCGGTGTGGGCGGAGTAGGCGGTCCCATATGTGGCGAGTCGCCCGTCGCACCAGCTCTGGCTGAGCGTCCACTGGAGCGTGTCCTCTCCGTCCTCTGCCTCGTGGACGAAGGGGTGCCACCGGGCCTCGCTGCCGGCGCGGCCACGGACCTCCTGGATGAGCACCGCGTAGCCGCGGCGGACAGCCTCGATCGGGTTGAGGATGAGCAGCCCAGAGATGAACGCGAGCGAGCGGCTGCCCCTCACCCGGTAGATGAGGGTGGGGTGCGGTCCCGGGTGCTGAGGTAGGTAGAGGTCAGCGGCGAGCACGACCCCGTCGCGCATCCTGATCGCGTGGTCCCGCTGAACGACGACGGCGCTCTGCTGCCGCTCTTCAGCGCTCTGCTGCCGCTCCTGCGCGTTCCCCTGCATCCCCGCAGCGCCCTGCTGGGTCTCTTCACCGCTCCCCTGCATCTGTGCAACGCCCACGGCGCGAGGCTATCATGGGTGGCCCACCAACTGTTTGGTGGATTGACGTCGAGGCAACGCCTTCAGCCGCCGCCCTGCGATGGCTGTCGCACGAGGTGTGCGGAGGATGCTGAGCCTGGTGTGGCGGAGATGTGGCGCGTGGTGTGGCGAGGACGCGGCGCCCGGTGTGATCAGGCGGTGGCGCCCGACGTGGCGAGTGAGTGGCGGGAAAGGATGGGGCGAGGAGACGAGGATGGGCGGATTCGACGTATCGAACATGGTCGTGTGGGTGACAGGCTCCTCCCGCGGCATCGGGCGGGGGATCGCGACTCATCTCGGACGGCAGGGGGCCGCGGTTGCCGTTCACGCCCGCTCTGAGGAGGCGCTCGAGCCTGTGCTCGGGCAGCTGCAGGCAATCGGTGCAAAGGCGCTTGGGGTCGCCGCGGACGTGCGCGACGAGCAGGCTGTGCAGGCAGCTGCGCTGCGCATCGCCGACCACTTCGGCAAGCTCGACGGTCTCGTCGCAAACGTCGGCGGGGCCGCCCACGCTCCGCTTGCGGAGGTGTCGCTCGAGCGGTTCCGCCGCCAGCTCGATCTCAACCTCACCTCAGCGCTCTCTGTTCTGCAGTCCGCCCACCCCCTGCTCCACGCGGCGAGGGGATCTGCCGTGCTGATCTCCGCGACCGCGGCGAGCAGCCCGACGCCCCAGTTCGGTCCCTATGGCGCCGCGAAGGCCGCGCTCGAGCACCTGAGTCGCTCGCTTGCGGCGGAGTGGGGTCCAGAGGTGCGAGTCAACTGCGTCTCCCCAGGCCTGATCGCGACGGAGGGGTCGCTGCGCGCCGTCTTCCGGGGGCGTGAGGAGCTCGTTGAGAAGGCGGGCTCGAGCACGGCTGTCGGGCGCGTCGGCGAGGTGGAGGACATCGCCTGGGCCTGCCAGTACCTGCTGAGCGAGGCGGCCTCCTTCGTCTCCGGTTCGGTGCTCGTTCTCGACGGCGGTCCCACGGAGGGTCCGACGCAGCGTATCCTGCGACTGATCGAGGATTGACCTGCCCACTCTGCCGCTGATCGAGGATCGACCTGGCCATCCCCACCTGATAAAGGATCGACCTGTCCCGCGGCTGGGAGCTGGGAGTGCACGCCGCTGAGGGCGTTTGCACCACGCTGAGGACGGCCGCACGTCACGCTAACCAATCGTTTGGTAGATTACCGCCCATGGCTCGAACAGGCAAACAGACATGGATCATCGGCCTCGGTGAGGCGCGCAGCGCACCGAAACGCGATGATCTCGCGATCAACGAGCTCGCCTGGGAGGCGATCTCGCCGGCGCTCGAGGACGCGGGCGTTGCGCTCTCGCAGATCACGGGGGCGGCGACGGCGAGCCAGGACTTCTGGGATGGGCGCACGATCTCGAGCATGAACGTGAACGAGCTCGTCGGAGGCACGACAGGCTCAGAGGCGAAGGTCGCCGCCGACGGCGCACAGGCGCTCGCATACGCCGCCGCGAGGATCGCCGACGACGACCAGCACCTCAACCTCGTGCTCGCCCACGCGAAGGAGTCCCAAGGCGATCCGCATGCGATCGAGATCGCGGCGTTCGACCCCTTCTTCGAGCGCCAGCTCGACCCAGACGAGACGGTGCTCGCCGGCCTCCAGGCCCAGCAGCTGTATGCGACGGGCGAGTTCACCCCTCAGCATGCCGCAGAGGTGCTCGCCGCCTGCAGGTCCCGCTCAGAGGTGCTCGAGCACATCACCGCCGAGCAGGTCCTCGCCTCGCCGCTCAGCGCCTCCCCGCTGCATGAGCTCGATCGCGCGCCCTTCATCGATGCCGCCGCCGCCCTCGTCGTCTGCAGCGACTCGATGAGGCAGGCCCTGAAAGCGGGCGGCGTGAGGGTGGCAGCGACCAGCTCGCGCACGAGCGCCTACTGGAGCCAGCGTGAGAGCCTGCATGAGGCTCCGCTTGCGGGGCAGGCCGCGCAGGAGGCACTCGCGCTCGCAGGCTGGAGCATCGACGATGTCGACTACATGGAGCTGAACACGCCCTATTCGACGCAGCAGCTGATCGTCGCGAAGGCGCTTGGCCTCGGCGGTGGCGAGGAGCTCGTGAGGCGCCTGAGAAGCGATGCGGCGATCAACCCCTCAGGCGGCTGGCTCGCCGGCGCCGCAGGCGGCGTCGCGGGGCTGCGCTCTGTGGTCCGGATGACGCGGCTGCTGCGGCAGCGTCCCTCACGGGCGCTGATCTACTCGACGACGGGCCTGTGCCTGCAGTCCCACCACATAGTCCTGCTCGAGAGCAGCGCAGAGGAGGTGAGTCGATGAAGAGCCTCGACGCAGTGCGCACTGCCGTCGTCGCCGTCGGCCAGACAGAGCATGGGCGTCGTCTCGATGCAAGCATGGCTGAGCTCGCGCGCGAGGCGATCGACAGGGCACTCGACTCGAAAGGCCTCACCCTCGAGGACATCGACGCAGTCGTCGCGGGCAACATGGAGATGTTCGAGGGCATATACCTCGTCGATCAGCTGTTCGTCGGCGCGCTCGGCGCGCTTGGCAAGCCCCTCTACAAGCTGAACACAGGTGGAACCGTCGGCGCGAGCACGGCCCTCGCCTGCTACCACCTCGTCGCCTCCGGCAGGCACGAGAGAGTGCTTGGCGTCGGTTTCCAGAAGCAGTCCGACGGCTCGACCCAGGCGGCGATCACGACGGTCGGAGACCCCGTCTGGGAGCGGGCGGTGATGGCGGGGGCGATCGGCAACTTCGCCTCGATGGCCTCGACCTACATCGCCGAAAGCGGCGTGACGCCAGAGCAGGCGGCGAAGGTTGCGGTGCTCGCCCGTCGCAACGCCTGCCTCAACCCCTACGCCCACCTGCGGATGCCTGACATCACCGTCGAGGAGGTGCTCGAATCGGAGATGCTCGCCTATCCGATCCACAGGCTCGACATGTGCCCATCCTCCGACGGTGCGGCCGCGATCGTGATGGCCTCTGAGGATGTCGCAGGCGAGATCGCCGATCAGCCGGCGTGGGTGCACGCGGTTGCGACGGTCCACGACCAGCAGTACATGGGCGACAGCCCGAAGCGGCTCGCGGTGATGCGTTCGCTGAGGGGTGCCGCAGCGAAGGCGTACTCGATCGCAGGCATCGACTATCCGCTGCGTCAGCTCGACGTCGCCGAGGTCTATGAGCCCGCCTCATACGCTCTGCTCGCGATGTGCGAGAACCTCGGGTTCTGCGCGATGGGCGACGGCGGGCGCCTCATCGATGACGGTGTGATCACGATGGAAGGGCAGCTGCCTGTCAATCCCTCTGGCGGGGTGCTCGCAACCAACCCAGTTGGGGCGACTGCGATGATCAGGGTCGTCGAGGCGGCCTCCCAGGTGATGGGCCTCGCCGGGGAGCACCAGATCCCTGACGTGAAGCTCGCGCTTGCGACCGGCTATGGAGGCAACGCGTGGACGGACATCATCATCCTCGGCAGGCAGAGGCCGCGGCGTTGAGGTCCCTCAGGAGGTTTCTCAGATGAGCGATCCAGATCCCCGCGTCCCCGCAGATCCCCGCGAGTTCAACCGCGAGCAGGCGAGGCGCATAGAACAGCAGGTGACGCTGCACTATCGGTTCGCCGCAGGAAAATACGCGAGCAGGTTCTTCGCCGCCCTGAGAGACGAAGGGAAGATCCTTGCAAGCAGGGACCGGCAGGGCAACGTGATGATGCCGCCAAGACCTGTGTGCGGGCTGTCAGGGCTGCCGATGGACGAGTGGGTGGAGGTCGGCCCTGGAGGCGTGCTTGCAGGCTGCACGATCGTCTATGTCCCGTTCATCGATCCGATGACGGGCGTGCAGCGACCCGTCCCCTACGGCTTCGGGCTCGTGCGGCTCGACGGCGCGGACACGAGCATCTACCATCTCCTCGACGAGACCGATCCGCAGCGCATCGGTGTGGGCAAGCGCGTCGAGGCGGTGTTCAAGCCGGTGCAGGAGCGCACGGGCTCTCTCGCCGACATCCGCCACTTCCGCCTTCTCGACTGACCCGCCTTCCCGACTGACAGGAGCGTGCGATGGAAGACATCGTCTACGAGCAGAGGATCGAACTTCCCTACGTCTACACAGCCGGTGCAGCCCAGCGGGCCGCACTGCAGGGGTTGAGCGAGGGTCGCCTCGTCGCATCGTCGGCAGGCGACTGGAGCAACGTGCCTGCCGCCCCGTTCGGGCCTGATGGCAGGCATCTGCGTGAGCTCTCAGATGCAGCCGACGAAGGCGTCGTCGCTGCCGCGACGAAGGCTCACCACCGGCCTGGTGCGCCTGTCTTTGCGCTCATCCGCATAGATGGCGCCTCGAACGTGATGCTGCATCGCATCGCAGGGCAGGAGGTGCCTGCCCCTGGGCAGCGTGTGCGTGCGGTGTGGGCGTCTGAGCGCAGCGGCTCGATCCTCGACATCGAGCACTTCGAGCTTCTCAGCGGCGACTCATCATCGCAGGGCGCCTCCTCGTGAGCGCCGCGGAGGGGGCAGGCCGCGTCGAGGGGCTCGCGCACGTCGGCATCATCCTCCCTGAGCTGCAGACCGCCGCGTCGCTGTTCTCTGAGAAGCTCGGGCTCGAGGTGAGCGGACCACATCCTGAGCCTGACCTCGGGCTCGAGGTGCTGTGGGTGAAGGCTGGCGAGACGGTGCTCGAGTGCATCGCGCCGACCTCACCTGACTCGCGGGCCGCCGCAGCCGTGCAGCGGGGCGAAATCGGGGTCCACCACGTCGCGCTGCAGGTGAGCGGGCTGGACGGTCTGCTCTCAGCGCTTTCGGAGGCAGGCGTGCCGATACGCGACTCGACCCCACGCCAGGGCGCTCATGGAACGCGCATCTCCTTTCTCGACCCTGCTGCGAGCGGGGGCGCTTTGATCGAGCTGATCGAGGAGCCTGAGGGTGAGCGATGAGGCGACGACGATGGCAGTGTGCCTCGCGCGCGAGATCAACGAGGCGGATCTCGTCGGAATCGGACTTGGTACGCCTCTTGCGCTCGCGGCGGCGCTGCTCGCCCGTCGCACCCACGCGCGCGGTGCGCACCTCTTCACAGGCGGGATGGTCGTCCGTCCGCAGGCCGATCTGCTCAGCATCACCCTCGGCGCGAGCGCGCTGGCCGGGCGCTTCACGGGCTTCGTCAGCCATCTCGAGACGATGGAGATGGCTGAGCGCCAGAGGATGACGCTGCAGTTTCTGCGCCCCGCTGAGGTCGATGGCTCAGGCAACATCAACACGAGCCGCATCGTCGGAGCAGACGGTGCGCTCACGCGTCTGCCTGGGGGCCTCGCGAGCGCCGACGTGCCGAAGCTGCTGCCTCGGCTCGTGCTCTACCACACCGACCATCGCCTTCGCTCGCTGCCAGCGGCTGTGAGCTTCATCACCGGCGCGGGCGGGGGCGACCCCGATCGCGGGGCCGCAGGGCCTGTTCGCCTCATCACCAATCGCGCGGTCTTCTCCTTCGAGTGCGGCCGCGCGCGCCTTCACAGCGTCCATCCTGGGCACACCGTCGAGGAGGTGCTCGAATCCACAGGCTTCCGCTGCGATGTCGAGGGCGTCGTGCAGACCGACGAGCCGACTGCCTTCGAGCTCGAGCAGCTGCGGATCGTCGATGAGCTCGAGCTTGCGGAGCTCGAGTTTCGGAGCACGAGGCGGGCGGCCGCAGCGAGGCTCGCGCGCGCTCTCGCGCAGGTGGAGATCGACGATTCGCGCGATGTCGCGGACCCTCAGCGCGCCTGCGAGGGAGAGGCGCCACCAACCAAGCAGCGTCAGGAGACCAGATGCCAGAGATGAGATTCGACCACGTTGCGATGCTCGTGCACGACCTCGACGAGTCCGTTGCGAAGTGGCGCACTGTGCTCGAGGTGCTCGACCCCGCCCAGAGCAGGGAGGTCGTCTATGGGGAAGGGGAAGAGGGAGGCGAGCGGATGCGCTGGGCGACGTTCGTCAACCCGGGCAAGACATCGATCCAGCTGTTCTCGCCCGCGGGTGAGGGCTTCCTGAAGAAGGTGCTCGCCAAGCGCGGGGAGATGGTGCACCACGTCGCGTTTCTCTCGAGCGACGTCGACGCGACCGTTCAGGAACTGCGCGATCGCGGGGTTCCGATCCTGCAGGAGCAGCAGACCGGCCCTGACACCTACCCATGGCTGCGGTGGAACTTCGTTCCGAACGACTACTCTGGCGGGGTGCTGATCGAGGTCGCTCAGCGCTACCAGGTTGAGGATGGAAAGTGGGCGCCTGTCCCTGGTGACCCGCAGTAGTGCGATGGCGGAGCGGTGGACAAAGGCGCTCGACCGTCCAGGCAGCCTCGCTGCGGCGCTTTCAGGGATAGGAGACGGCGCGACGGTCGCGCTTGGGGGCGCTTCGCTGCAGCGCAAGCCGATCGCGGCGGTGCGCGCGCTCATCGACCTTCGACCAGCTCAGCTGCGCGTGATCTCCGTGCTCGGCTCCCTCGACGTCGAGCTGCTGATCGCCGCAGGCGTCGTTGCTGAGCTGCACAGCGCAGGCGTCGGGCTCGACGGGGCCGGCCTCGCCCCGCGCTACCGGGCCGCGCGCGAGAGGGGATCCGTCAAGTTCGTCGAGTGGTCTGAGGGGACGCTGCTGTGTGCCCTCGAAGCGCAGGCGAGAGGCGTCCCCTCGCTGCCGACGTGGATGGCCCTGGGCAGCGACCTGCCCGCGCTCAACGACAACCTCCGTCAGGTGAGCGACCCGTTCACGGGCGAGCCTGTGATCCAGGTGCGCGCGCTCCACCTCGACGCGGCGATCATCCACGTCAGTGGTGTCGACGTGCATGGCAACGCCTACGTAGATGGGGACATCGCCTTCGACGGCGCGCTCGCGAGGGCGGCGGACCGCACGATCGTCACCTACGAGTCGCTGCGCCCAGCACAGCCTGAGCTCGCCTCGATCTCGCGTCTGTGGATCGACACCGTCGTCCCCGCCCCCTCAGGCGCGGCGCCGACGGGATGCCACGCCCTCTATCGCGCCGACCACGAGGTGATATCGCGGTGGGCGTCCGCCGGCGCGGAGGCGGACCCTGCGCTGCTTGCTGCAGGGAGCGGCGCATGAGCGGCGCAGGGCAGGCGGCGCTCACCGTCTCCGAGCTCGCGGACCTGCTCGTCGGCGCGCTCGCACGCGAGATCCTCGACTCTGGAGTCCGCGTCTTCGCCCTCACCTCGCCGGCGAGCGGCGTCGCGGCGCTTGCCGCACGCGAGCTCGGCGCCCGGCGCCTTGCGATCGCCGGCGGCTTCACCGCCCTCGACGCGGAGCCGGTGCCGAGCGTCTCGCTTGGAGAGGCGGG
>JAJYUP010000021.1 GCA_021792455.1 Actinomycetes bacterium
TTCGGCTCCTTCATCATGAACCTGACGCGTCAGGACGGCGAACAGCGCTTCGGGCAGGTCTCGATGACGATGCCGCCGGGGATGGAGGGCATGATCTCCCACGTCACCCCCTGCCCGGAAGTGCAGGCAAACGAAGGGGACTGCCCCGCCTCGAGCCAGATCGGGAATGTGGTGGTGCAGGCGGGCGTCGGCAGCGAGCCGGTGACGTTACCCGAAGTCGGCAGGCCCGAAGACCCCGTGTTCCTGACCGAAAGATACGAAGGCGCGCCGTTTGGGATCTCGATCGTCGTGCACGCGGAAGCCGGGCCGTTCAACCTGGGCACGGTGGTGGTGCGCGGCAAGATCGACGTCAACCCTGCCACCGCCCAGGTCTCGATCGTCACGGATGCGAGTGGGCCCCATGCGATGCCGACGATCCTGCAGGGCATACCCGTCGACGTGAAGGCGATCCACATCGACATCGACAAGCCGGACTTCATGTTCAACGGCACGAGCTGCGAACCGATGAGCGTCACCGGGACGATCGGCTCGGCCGAAGGGGCGAGCGCAGCGGTCTCCAGCCGCTACCAGGCGGCGGGGTGCGCGGCCCTGCCCTTCCACCCGACCTTCGAGGCGATCATCCACGCCCAGCACTCCCGCAGAGACGGGGAGTACCTGCACGTGATCGTCACCTCCGGCGCCGGGCAGGCGAACATCGCCAAGGTGGAAGTGAAGCTGCCGAAGGATCTGCCCTCGCGCCTGGAAACGCTGAAACAGGCCTGCAGCGAAGAACAGTTCGCAAAGGACCCTGCCGGCTGCGACCCCGGCTCGATCGTCGGCAGTGCGATCGCCCACACCCCCGTGCTGACGGTGCCGCTGAGCGGCCCCGTCTACTTCGTAAGCCACGGCGGCAAGGCCTATCCGGAACTGGTCGCAGTGCTGCAGGGCGACGGGGTGACCGTCGAGCTCAGAGGCGAAACGTTCATCAACAAGGAGAACATCACCGAATCGAAGTTCAACACCGTCCCCGATGTGCCGATCACCCGCTTCGACATGATCCTGCCCGCCGGACCGCACTCTGCGCTCGCGGGGATCGCGAACATGTGCCGCCGGGCCGTCGTGAGCCGCAGGCGGGTGCGCGTGTACGTGAAGGCGCACAGCGTGCACGGCAGGCTCGTGAAGGGGCACTACGTCTACGAGGTGCGAAAGGTCCGTCGCTTCGTGAAGGCGCGCCTGCAGATGCCGACGCACATCACCGGCCAGAACGGCGCCCTGGTGCACCAGGACACCGTCGTGAAGGTGACAGGGTGCGGCAGGCTCGCAAAGCCCGCGGGGCGGCACGGGAAGGGCAGCCGATCCTGAGCGCGGGCAGGGCGGTGAGCTTCGAGGCTTCGGGCGCTGCGCCACCCCCTCTCCTGGCGGCGTCCGGGGAAGAGCCGGCGCGCTGCAGAGCGCGGGCTTTGGCAGCAGAAGGGTGCCGCGGCCGACACACCCGCCGGTCGCGGCGCCCAACTGAGGCGTCGCTGTGGCGGCGCAGTGGCACGCCCGCGCTGATCAGCTGACATCAGATCGGTGAGGCGGCAGGCACTGTCGCAGCTGCGCTGCCGCTGAGGTGTGCGACGGCGGACCGGTCTCGGAGTATGCTGGAAGAACCGTGAGGAGGGGTGGGTTCTCAGTGGCGATGTGCTTCTGCGGTGGGACGGGGTGCCGCCGGCTGCGCATGCGCTCCCGCCGCCGGGAGCGCGCGCCGGCCTGTGCGCGGGGTCGATACCTTGGAACCCCCGCTCGTCTGCGAATGGGCCCAGCGGTCCTCGAGCAACGGGAGCGGCAGGGTGCTTCAGCTGCGTGAGCTGACAAAGCACTACCGCTCGCAGGGCGGCGAGACCGTGCGCGCCGTCGACGGCGTGAACCTGACGCTTGCGCCTGGGCAGATGCTCGCCCTCTACGGGCCGAGCGGCTCTGGCAAGAGCACGCTGCTGCTGATGGTCGCCGCGCTGCTTGCGCCGACCTCCGGCGAGGTGTTCGTCAACGGCAGGGAGATCACGGCGCTGCGCGAGCGGGAGGCGTGTCGCTACAGGCTGCGGGAGGTCGGCTTCATCGGTCAGAGCCTCGAGCTGCTGCCAGGGCTGAGCGCGCTCGACAACGCCGCGCTGAAGCTTGCGAAGCAGATGCGCTTTCGGGAGGCGCGCAGGCGCGTGACGCCGCTGCTTCAGCACCTCGGCCTCGGCGATCGCCTGCAGCAGCGCGCGGAGCTGCTCTCCACCGGCGAGCGCCAGCGGGTGATGATCGCAAGGGCGCTGTCAGTGCAGCCATCTCTGATCCTCGCCGACGAGCCGACGGGCAGCCTCGACACGCACCGCAGCTCTGAGGTGCTCGCCCTGCTTGCGCAGCTGGCCCACGAGCGGCAGGTCTCGGTGCTGCTCGCCACCCACGACCCGCAGGCGGCCGCCCACGCCGACGCCGCTCTTGCGCTGCGCGACGGCAGGCTGACCGCCCATGAGCCGGAGCGCCCCTACGCCACTGCGAGCGTGTGATGAGGCCGGGAAACCTGCTGAGCTTCCACCTGCTGCGACTGCGATCACGCGCGGGGCACGAGCTGCTCGCGCTCGTGGGGATCGCCGCCGGTGTCGCTCTGCTGTTCGCCTCCCAGATCGCCGCAGGCAGCCTCGTGAGCTCCGCGAGCAGCCTGAACGCAGGCATCGTCGGGCGCGCCCAGCTGCAGCTGATCGCGCGCTCCCCAGAAGGGATGAGCGAAGCGATCATCGCGCGCGTGCGCGCGACGCCCGGCGTGGTTGTCGCGGCGCCGCTGCTGGAAGCTGACGCGCGCGCAGGCGGGCCGGACGGCCACGCCTCCGTGGAGCTCGTCGGCGCCGGCCCCGCCCTGAAGCAGCTCGACGGCGCGCTCGTGCGCCGCACGCACCTCGACCCGTTCGCGGGATTCGGCGCGGTCGTGCTGCCGGCGCCGCTCGCGCAGAGGCTCGGCGTGCGCAGATTCGGTCAGATCCTGCACCTGCAGATCGGCGGGCGAAGCCAAGAAGCGGCACTCTATGCGCAGCTTCATGCAAAGCAGATAGGCAGGCTCGCCTCGAGCCCGCTCGTGATCGCGCCGATGCGCTTTGCCCAGGAACTGTCCGGCTTTGGACACGTCGTTACGCGCATCCTCGTGCAGGTCGCCCCTGGGCAGCGGGCCGTCGTCTCGCGGCGGCTTGCCGCCCTGGGCGGCAGCGCCGCGGATGTTCGCGGCGCGAACTACGAGACCCGCCTGTTCTCGCTGGCTGCGAGCGCGAGCAGCGAGTCGACGACGATGTTCGCCGCGATCAGCGCGCTCGTCGGCTTCCTGTTCGCCTTCAACGCGGTGCTGCTGACTGTTCCGCAGCGCCGCAGGCTCGTCCAGCAGCTGCGCCGCGAGGGCTTCACCCCCCGTGCGGTCGCAGCCGTGCTCGGCACCGACGCGCTCGTGCTCGGCGTGCTCTCCTGCGCAGCGGGCCTGCTGCTTGGCGACGAGCTCTCGATCCACCTGCTGAAAGCGCCCCCAAGCTACCTCTCCTCCGCGTTTGCGATCGGCCCGCAGCGGGTCGTGAGCGTGCAGTCGATCGCCGTGTCGGTCGCCGGCGGCATGGTCGCCGCCGCTCTCGCGGTCCTGCTCCCTCTGACAGGCGTCTTCTCCTCCGAACGCTTCTCCCGCTCCGTATCGTCCTCCCCCTCGACCTCACGGCGGCATCTCGCAGGTCCCGCGGGCGGGCGCCGGCGGAGCGGGCCCCTGACGGGGGTCACCCGGCCGCTCGCCGCGACACGGCTGGTGCCGCTGCTGGGGCTCCTCCTGCTCGCTTTGACGATCGTGATCGCCGTAGCGGTGCCGCAGCTTGCGCTGCTCGGCATGATCGCCGCTGTCGCGGCGCTCCTTCTTCTGCTGCCGCTGCCGCTCGCTGCGGCGGCCGATGCCGTTGGCGCCCTTTCGGAGCGCATGGTTGGGATCGTCGCGCCGCTTGCGAGCATCGAGCTGCGCGCGCAGCGCAGCCGCGCTGTCGCGATCGCGGCAACGGGCGCGGTTGCGGTCTTCGGCGCGGTCTCGATCGAGGGCGCCCGCGGCGATCTGCTGCGAGGCCTGGAGGCGGCGGCGGCGGAAACGAGCGGGACGAACCGGCTGTGGGCGGCGCCGGCGGGCTCCTACGACCGGCTGATGACCGCCCCCTTCACCCCGAGCGCGCAGGGCAGGCTCGCGCGGCTCCCCGGCGTCGCCTCCGTCTCCCTCTACAGGGGCGCCCTGCTCGACATCGGAGATCGCAGGGCATGGGTGATCGCGCCGCCGCTGTCCGTCAGGCCCCTGCTTCCAGCGGGCCAGCTGCTGCAGGGCGATGCGCAACGAGCTGAAGCGCAGCTGCGCTCAGGGACGGGGATCGTGCTCTCCGAGGCGATCGCTGGCGAAGCGCACGTGAGCGTCGGGCAGACCTTCACGCTGCCCTCGCCAAGGCCGCTGTCTGCGCGCGTGGCGGCGATCAGCACGAACGTCGGCTGGGCCCCAGGTGCGGTGATGCTGAGCGCGGCGGAGTACGCGCGCGGCTTTGGCGCTCGCAGCGCGAGTGCCTACGCGATCGGTCTGGCGCCGGGGACCTCGGCGAAGCGAGTCGCGCACGAGGTGAGCGCTGTGCTCGGGCGCGCCTTCACGGTGCAGAGCGGCGCTGAACGGCAGGCGAGCCTGAACGCGGTGAGCGCGGCGGGCCTTGCACGGCTGGGTCAGATCGCGCTGCTGGTGCTGCTGGCGGCGGTGCTGGCGATGGCCGCGGCGATCGGCGCGATGGTCTGGCAGCGGCGCCCCCTCCTTGCGAAGCTGCGGCTGGATGGCTTCAGCAGGGGAGAGCTGTGGCGGGCGGTCCTGCTTCAGAGCGTGCTGCTGCTGCTTGCAGGGTGCGCCTCAGGCGCGCTGCTTGCGCTGGTCGGCCAGCAGCTGCTCGACCACGCGCTGCAGCAGATCGTCGGCTATCCGGTGATCGGCTCGGCCGCGCTGCTTGCCGCGCTTGCGAGCGTGGGCGCCGTCTGCGCGGCGGCGGCGCTCGTCGTCTGCGTGCCCGGCTGGATCGCGGCGAGGGTGGGGCCAGAGGTGGCGTTGCAGGAATGTTGACGATCAACGAGAGAGAGGAATCGACGATGAGGAGGCGGACGGCATGAGCAGAGCTGCAGCAGCAGCAGGAGCGTGCGCGGCCCTGGCGGGGTGTGCGCTTTGCGGCGCGGCGGGTGTCGCCTGGGCCTCGTCAGGCGGCGGGCACCGCTCAGCCCACGTGGGCGCCCCGCCCCTGAGCGTGCGCCCAGGGGCGAGCAGCGCAAGCCGCTCAGCCCACGCGAGCGCGGGCAGGTGGATGAACATCAAAGAGGTCGGCCATCTGCACAGGATCGGCAAGGGCGACAGGGGCCTGCAGCTGAACGAGAAGGGCTACGCGACAGGCACGATAAGCGGCTCGATCTACATCCACCTGCGGGTGACGGCGGTGAACAGGGCGAGCATCCAGGTGAACGTCTATCCACGTGGCGGGTTCCTCGGCGGCTACGCGGTCGCAGGCTACTACGCGCGCGGGGCGGTCGCCCACTTCTCCGGATCGATGCGGATAAACGGCGGCAGCGGGACCTACAGGGGCGCAAGCGGCAGCAACCTGCGCTTCAGCGGGACGTTGAACCGCAGCAACGACAACGCGACGGTGACCCTGAGCGGGCGCATCCACACCTGATGAGAGGCCGCCTGACGCTCCCTGCACCACCGACGGTGCCGGCGGCGCTGACGCTGCTGGCTGCCCTTGCGCTCACGCTGCCGAGCGTGGGAGGCGGCGCTGCCGCAGCGGCGGTGGGACGCGCGAGAGACCCTGCTCGCGCGCTGAGCTCTGCCCGTGCGCCTGAAGCTGCTCCTGTGCCCGACCCTGCTCGCGCGCGCCCTGCGGCATCCGCTTCGACAGCGATCACCGCACGCCTGCACGCGAGCTTCTCGCCAGACCGCCTCGGCGCGCCGACGACGATCGGCTTCGGCTTCACCGTGCGCACGGCGAACGGACTCGCCCCGCCGCCGCTCACAGGCATGGACCTGCAGATGCCGGCGGGGATGGACTACCTGCACACGACGCTTGGCCTTGCGACATGCACGGCGAAGAGGGTGATCGCGAAGGGCGCGAAGGGCTGCCCCATCAACTCGGTGCTCGGCTACGGCAGGGCCTTCGTCGAAGTGCCCTTCGGCAAGGGGGCAGGCAAAGAGCTGCCTGAAATCGAGGCGTTCATGGGCCCGCCCGTGCATGAACACATGGTCGTGCTCTTCTACGCAAACGGGCAGCAGCCCGTCTATGCCCAGATCGCGTTCAGCGGGCAGGTTCTGCCTGACAGCGGCATCTTCGGCTCCCAGCTGGAGACGGTGATTCCCCTCGTGCGCAGCGTGACTGACGGCCCTGACGTCTCGATCGTGCGCGTGAGCGCGACGCTCGGCCCAAACGGGGTGCTCTACCGCAAGCGCGTGCATGGGCGCATCCGCCGCTTCCATCCCCGCGGCATCGCTGTGCCGCTGCGCTGCCCGAAGGGCGGCTTCCCATTCGAGGCGAGCTTCACCTTCGAGGACGGCTCGAGCGCGACGGCGAGCACGAGGGTCCCATGCCCTGCTCCACTGCGTCGAGCTTTCGGTTGAAGCGTTCCGCGGCCTCCCTGATCCCCTCGCCCGCCTCAGGGTGAAGCGTCGCCCTGACGTGGCGCCAGTAGCGCGAAGGCGAGCGGTGGGGCAGCACGATCGCTGCGAGCGCCCGCAGCGCATAGACGTAGGCGGTGATCCAGCGGAATGCGAGCGCATGCAGGCGCGAGTGGTGCTTTTGCATGTAGAGGTCCCTGTTGCGCGCGAACTCGACGATCCGCCGCTGAGGGACGAGATCGGTCGAGAGCTGCTCGTGGTGGATCGCGACGGCTCTCGGCACGTGTATGGAGATCCACCCCGCCTCTCTGAGCCTCTTGGCGAAGTCGACCTCGTCGGAGTAGACGAAGAAGTCGGCATCGAGGAAGCCGACCTGCTCCGCCGCCTCCCTTCTGACGAGCAGCGCTGAGGACTGGCACCAGTCGACCTGCCTGGTCTTCGAGCCCCCGCTCTGCACGACGAGCAGCCTGTGCAGCACGAGGGCGCCCGCCAACGCGGTGAAGATGGTTGGAAACCGCCAGGCGCATGCTTGACGGCGGCCATCCGGCCTGCACAGCGCTGCCCCCGCCAGGGCGGCCTGCGGCCGCCCCTCCAACTCCTCATACAGTGCCCTGACAGCGCCCGGCGTCAGCTCCGCGTCCTCGTTGAGCAGCAGCGCATAGCGGCCTTTCGCGCTGCGAAGCAGCTCTGAGTCGTTGATCGCCTTGCCCCTGCGTCGGGGCAGGGCGATGAGCCGATCGACGGTCGGGTGCGATGAGGCGGCCTGTGCGGAGCCGTCGTCCGAGGCGTTGTCGAGCACGAGCACCTCAGTGGGGAAGGGCAGGCTCGCCCGCTCCCTGGCGATCGCGGCAAGGCAGCGGAGCAGCAGCTGCCGCTGGGCGGTGTTGACGACACAGAAGCTGATCTGCACCTCAGTCATGGCTGCGGCAGAGGGATCCTCGGGCCTTGCGCGGCTGGGCCGAGCACGACGGCCCTTTGTGCCGACAGCGGCGGCCACGGTTCGGGCAAATAGTGGTGAATGTGTTTAGTGCAGGCATCGCGTCCTCCGATCCTGGCACTATCCTCCGATCGTGTCCGTGATGCGAGCGTTTTCGAGTCTCACTGGAATCGCGCTGCTGGCGTCGCGGATCGCGTGCCTGATCGTGATCGCGTGGTTCGTGCTCTTCGCTGTGGAAAGGTCGACCGGCGCCTCGAACCACCAGGTCAACGAGGTCGCCTCCGCCGTGAACGACCCGCAGCTCGCGCGCGCCGAAGGTGCGTCTGGCGGCGGGAGCGGGACAAGCAGGGGCGGCGGCGTGACGTTGACGAAGATCGCAGACGAAGTCACCTCCCCCTTCAACGGCATCGTCTCGAGCTCGAGCAGCGAATGGGTGATCCACGGCGAGCGCACGCTGTTCGCGCTTCTGGTCTACGGCTTCGGCATGGGGTTCCTCGTGCGCTTCGTGCGCGTGAGAGCGTAGCGAGCAGAAGGGGTCCGCGCAGGGGGGCCTGCGCGGGGGCAGCCCGCTGGAACCGTGTCCTGCCGTGGCGTCACGGTGCGTGGCGTTGCTGTCGTCCAAGCTTCCCTTTAGGCTTTGAGCATGTCCTGCTTCCAGTTCAGAGGTCGGCACGAGATCGCCTACACCGAATTCGGCGGCGGGCCCGCAGAGGTGACGGCCTCGGGCAGGCGCGGCAGGACGGCTCCTTCGGCTCGAAGTGAGCGCCCGATCATCCTGATCCATGGGCTGCTGCTCTCCCAGACGATGGACTACCCGCTTGCGGAAGATCTCGCTGCGCGCGGCAACAGGGTGATCACCGTCGATCTCCTCGGCCATGGGCGCTCCGAAAGGCCGAAGGACATGTGGCTCTACTCGATGACCGCGTTCGCCGCGCAGGTCCTCGCGCTGATGGATCACCTCGAGATCGGTGAGGCGGTCGTGATGGGCACCTCGCTTGGGGCGAACACCGCCCTCGAGATCGCCTCGATCGCTCCGCAGAGGCTGCGCGCGATGGTGATCGAGATGCCTGTGCTCGATCACGCGCTGCTGTTCAGCGCCTTCACGTTCACGCCGATCCTCTTGAGCCTGACGATCGGTGCGCCGGTGATGAGGTTGGTCCAACGGGTGACGAGGATGGTGCCAAGGGCTCTGGTTCCACACTACGGCAACGTGCTGCTCGACCTGTTGCGGCAGGACCCTGGGCCAAGCGCCGCGGTCCTGCAGGGCCTGTTCTTCGGCAGGATCGCCCCCCACCGCAGCGAGCGGCGCACCTTCGAGACGAGGGCGCTTGTGATCGGCCACCGCCGCGACCCGGTTCACCCGTTCTCCGACGCGGGAATGCTCGCTGAAGAGCTGCGCAACGCGCGGCTCGTCGAAGCGGAGTCGATCGTCGAGCTGCGTCTGCGGCCGAGGCGTCTGACGAGAGAGATTGCAGACTTTCTCGACGAGGTTTGGGCTGAAGACGGCTCATCTCGCACAGGGACGCCCGCGCCCGGGCCCGGCTCCTCTCTCTCAGAGGCGTCAGGGTCGCGGGGCGATGCGAAGATGCGTGGTGGAGGAGCCTCGGCCTCTCAGCCCCTCTTGGGTGAGGCCGGTTCGTAGAGCTCGATCTCGTTGATCGAGACGCGCCCTGGCGCCTTTTTCGTCGAGCTGTGCGGCGCCTGGACTATCCACAAGAGCAGCTGCCTGAACCGCTTTCGCCGCGAATCGCGGAGGTCGAGCACAGATCTGCGTCTGCGCAGCACGTGAAGGCCCGTGAGCTTCGTCCACTCTTTGGACTGCAGCGAGGTCGGCAGCTTGCGCTGGGTCGTCGCATAGACCTCGACGGTGGCGCCAGGGGTGCTCGTGAGAACGAGGAGCTGGCCGACCGAGGTCAGCGCGCGCAGGTCGAGCGCGGCGCCGACGTCGACCTTCGGCGCCTTCGCGGGCTGCACGCGCACCGTCCAGCCCCTGCGGGTCTGCCCGTCGATCGCGAGGTCTGGATCGCCAAGCGCGCTCGTCGCGCCTGTTGAAGCCTCCTGACTCGACGGCGACTGGGTCGATGTCGTCGTGGCGGTGGAGGACGACTGTGTGGAGGAGGGCCCGCTCGAGCCCGGCTGCGCAGAGGAGGTCTCGGAGGAGGTCTGCGAGGTTTGGGAGGAGGTCTGGGAGGTTTGCGAGGATGATGGTTGGGAGGAGGAGGTCTGCGTGCTCGACTGAGAGGAGGTCTGGGTGGCGCTCCCCTTCTGGGAGGTGGGCTGGTAGAGCTTTGCGGCGTTGGTGTCGAGCACGATGAGCGTGCCTTCGAGCTTCGGCTGGGCGCCGCTCGCGGCCTGCTTCCCTTCCCCGCCGCCAGGTTGGGGCTCGCTCGAGGCCCCGCTCGATTCAGGCTTGCCTTCCTTTGCGCCCGTGGGCGCGGCTGCTTGCCCGCCGCTCGGCGCCTGCGGCAGGCTCGGCGGCTGTTCGGAGGTTTCCGGCAGGGAGGGCAGGGGTGTTTCCGTGAGCGAAGCCTTCGGTGTGCGTGTGGGCCTGCCGATCGGCGGCGGGCTGCTCGAGGTCGTCCCAGGGAGCGTCGTGCCCGCGCCGGTGTTCGTGCCTGAGGGTGTCGACCCGCTCGCACCCGGCGTCGCCGCGGTGCTCGAAGGCGTCTGTGCGACGGTGAGAGGTGCTGTCCTGCCCGCTCCGGTTCTCTGATCGAACGCTGCGTAGGCCGCTGCGGCAGCCCCAAGCGCCAGCGCTGTGCTCGCCGAGAGCACGGCTGCCGCGGAGCGCCAGCCAGGGCGATGCGGCCCTGGGCGTGCGGAGGCCGTGCCGCAGGAGAGGCACCACTCCTGGGCCTCGTCCATCGGTGCGCCGCACCCTCCGCAGTGGCGCGGTGCGGTGGCAGCGCCAAGGCTTCGAGCCGGGTCGCTCGCCGCGGCGGCGGCGGCACCGGCGGCGCGATCAGGCTCTGCGAGCGCGCCCGCTCCTGCACCGCCGGTCTCATTGACCCTGCTCATCGGCTCAATTGTTGCACCTCGGTGGCGGCGGGCCCCCAGGCACGATGTCCCTGCCCGTCGGGGTGAGCTGCTGATCGAGCTCGAGCTGCCAGAAATAGCGGGTGAAGGTGGTGCCTGGCACGAACTCGCCGACGTGCGGCTGCACGCGTTCGCCGGCGGCGAGCCTCACTATCAGCTCCGGGTAGGTGAAGCCCGCCTTCGCGGCGTAGGCCGGGCCGGGGAAGGCCCCTCCGAACCTCGTGTTGACATCGGTGATCTGCAGCCCGAGCTGATCGTCTCTGAACACCTGGATCGTTGCGGGGCCGCGCACCGCGAGCGCCTCCATCACCCTCCTGCCGAGATCGACGAGATCCTCGTCGGCGACGACGGTGCCCTTGATCGACTCCCCCCCACGCGACTCGATCATCGTTCGCGGGATCGCGTTGAGACAGCGCCCATCGAGGTCACCGAGACAGTCGATCGACAGCTCAGGCCCAAGCATCGCTGTCTGCACCATCGTCGGCTCCTTCACGTAGTCGATGAAGAAGCGCGCCTGATCCTCGTTGGCGGCGAGATGGATGGAGCGGGCCCCTGAGCCCCGCCGCGGCTTCACCATCACCGGATATCGCAGCCCCTGCAGGTCCTGGTGAGGCAGCAGCGTCGGTGGTGAGGGCAGGGAGAGGGAGCTGAGCAGCAGGTGCGCCTCATACTTGTCGAACGTCGCTCTCGCGACCTTGGAGGATGGCACGAGCGCCGGCAGCAGGCCCTGCTCACGTGCGATCGCAAGCACCTCGATGTCGAGGTCCGTGAGCGGCAGCACGGCACCGACCCGATGGCGCTCGCAGAGACGGATGAGGGCCGGCACGTACTCTGGGTCGGCGATCGGCGGTGCGGAGGCGGCGAGGGTGCCGGCATACCGTGCGGGAGCGAGCGGGTTGGGGTCGACGGCGATCGTGGGCGTGAGGCGCGCAAAGCAGGAGACGATGTCATAGCGCTTGCCCACGCCTGTGAGCAGGATCGCAGGCGAGGCCTGCCGCGCCGGGGCGCCCTCTGGGCGAGGGGCCGCCCCGCGTGGCCCGGCGGCACCTCGCCCCTCCCTCGGACCGCCGCTCACCTCCAACCCCCTGTCTCGCCCTTGTACAGTCCTTCGCCGCTGAGCACGAGCCGCAGCGTGCGCGAGAGGATCGCGATGTCGAGGGTGAGGCTGCGGTGCTCGATGTAGTGCAGGTCGAGCTCGATCCGCTCCGACCATGGCAGCGAGGCCCTGCCGTTCACCTGCGCCCACCCCGTGATCCCCGGCTTGACCTCGAGGCGGCGGCGCTGGCGAGCGTCGTACTGGGCGACCTGGATCGGGATCGTTGGGCGCGGGCCGATGATCGACATCTCCCCGCGCAGCACGTTGATGAGGTTCGGCAGCTCGTCGAGCGATGTGCGTCGCAGCAGAGCGCCGACTCTCGTGATGCGGCTGTCGTCTTCGTTGACCGCAAGCCCCGCTCCGAGGCGCTCGGCGCCGTCGACCATCGTCCTCAGCTTCAGCAGATCGAACTGCCTGCCGTCCCTGCCGACCCGCCGCTGCCTGTAGATCGCCGGTCCTTTCGACTCGAGCCTGATCGCAATCATCGCCGCGATGAGGAGCGGAGCGCAGACCAGCAGTGCGCTCGCGGAGAGTATGAGATCGAACGCCCTGCGCCTCATCGCGTGCCCTCCGCCGCCTCCCATGACGGTGAGGCTCCCTCGCGCAGCCAATCCCAGAGGCCCGCCGCGAGCGATACCGTCGTGAGCACGTAGTAGCGGGCGATGAGGAGCGCCCGCCAGCGCAGCGGGCGCCCGAGAGCGGCCGCGAGGAGCACGAGCAGCTGCGCGGCTGCGGTCGCGATGTAGAGGGGGCCGCCGCCAAGGCCGACGGCGGCGAGATTGAAGGCGAGCGCGGCGAGGTGAAGAAAGGGCGTGAGGTAGCGAAGCAGGCGGTGAGAGACGATCATCGCTGCGTACGCGGGCGGATATGCCCTGAAGTCGAGCATGCCGCCACGCAGGACGATCGCCCAGGTGTGGGCCATCATCCGCCGCTTGCGCGCGAGCTCGCCCTCGAGCGAGGGCACCATCCGCTCGAAGGAGATCGCATCGCGCACGAACACCGCCCGTCTGCCGCGCTTGACCATGTTGAACGGGAACGAGAGGTCGTGGCCCATCGCTGCATCGACGACGATGTAGTCGGCGCGTCTCGTCGCGTAGATCGCCCCATTGCCCGCGGTGATCGAGCAGAGCGCCGACTCGAGCGAACGCAGTGCGAGCTCGTAGCGCCAGTAGGCGCCCTCCTGGTTGGTCGTCTGCGGATGCGCCCGAGGGTCGCCGTTCGAGTAGACGACCTGGCCGCAGGCGTAGCCGACGCGCGGGTCGGCGAACGCGCCGACGAGCGCGGTGAGCGCAGAGGGCTCCCAGAGCGCGTTCGCGTCGGAGAAGGCTGCGAGCTCGGCCTCAGAGGCCGCGACGGCTGCGTCCTGGGCTCTGACCTTTCCACCCCTCGGCAGCTCGAGCACGAGATCGGCTCCTGAGGAGCGTGCGAGGGCGGCGGTCTCGTCAGAGCATCCGTCGCAGGCGACGATGATCTGCAGCAGCTTGCGTGGGTAGTCCAGCTGCAGCGCGTTCTGAATCTTCGCGGCGATGACTGTCTCCTCGTCATGGGCTGCGATGATGAGCGAGACCGACGGAAGCGGGCTTTGCGCATGCGCAGGTTGGCGCGGAGCTTCGGCCGCTGCCGTCTTTGCGAGGAGCCAGAGGCACAGGCCATAGCCGAGCTGTGTCCAGGCGATGAGGCCAATCGCCACCCAGAACGCGATCTCGAGAGCGGTGCGCATCAGATGCGCATTGTCGCCGAGCGCGGGCAAAGGCGGGTGCTCGCCGTCCTCGGGCGAGGGGAGCGCCTATGTCGGGGGGGCGCGGAGACGCGCCCGCCGCGGCGGGCCCTCTTCACCCGCCTATCGAGGACCGCAGCCGCCGATGTGCCGCCGAAGCGCCTGACCTGGGCCGCGCAGCCGCTGATAGAGCTCGAGATGTGCCTCTGCGATCGTCGACCAGGACAGCGGCCCACCCGGCTCTGAGAGCCTTCTCGCCGCTGCCGAAAGCTGCTCGCGCCGCGCGGGATCTGCAAGCAGCAGGCGCAGCTGGCCCGCGAGCGCGTGCGGCTCACCGGCCGGCACGATCGAAGCCGCGCCCCTCGCCGCGATCTCCGGGAAGCCGCCGACATCGGTGAGCAGCAGAGGCTTGCCGAAGGCGAGGGCAGTGGAGAGCACGCCTGACTGGTCGGCCTCGAGGTAGGGCAGCACGACGATGTCTGCCGCTTCGAACCAGAGGGCGAGCTCGTCGTCGCCGATGAAGCGAGGGGCGATCCGGACTCCTTCCGGTGGCGGCGGCTCCGTCGGCGGCGGCGGGCCCTGCCCCAGCCAGTGCGCTCCCCGTTGCAGCTGGAACGGGTGCAGGTCCATGCGCGGCATTCCCGCGATCCAAAGCTCTCCGCCCATCCGCTCCTGCTCTGAGAGCATCCGCCAGGCTGCGAGCAGCACGTCGATCCCCTTGTATGGGCGCAGAAGCCCGAACAGGAGCACGACCGGCCCCCGCCGCCCGCCGCTGCGCTGCCGTGCTGCGCTCTCACCCTCGGCGAGCGCTCGGCCTCCGCGAAGATGCTCGAAGATCCCGTGGGGGATCACATGCACCCGCTCAGCGGGCACCTGCAGCTCGTGGACGAGCCGATCACGTCCATGATGAGAGTGCACGACGACTGCGTCGAGGTGACGGTAGAGGAGCCTCTGGGCTGTGAGCTGCAATGGCAGCGGCTCATGCGGCATCACGTCGTGGGCGGTGATGAGCAGCGGGGCCGCGCACCGGCTGGCACGAGGTCCGCCTCCGCCCGCGCGCCGAGGCAGCAGCATCCAGTCGAGCGCCTGTACCGGCAGCCACTGGAAATGGATCACGTCCGCCTGCGATGAGATCGCCCTGTAGCGCAACATGTCTGGGAGGTGCTCTGCGAGCTTCAACGCCTTTGCGCGTCTGCTCCTCAGGCTGCTCGCAGCGTTTGCGGCCCCTGGTCCACCGAGCCTGCTCGCAGCGATGCCACCTCGCCCCGCCGCCGCGTGGGCGCGCCTGTAGAACATCTCACGGCGCCGATACGCCTCTGCTGGGGGCACAGGCCCGTAGGTGAAGCGACTCGTGAAGAGCGTGACCTCGGCGCCTGTCAACCCAAGCGCGGTGCAGAGCGCGTGGTCGTAAGGCGGAGTGTACGCGGAGGGGTCGACTATGTGGATGCGCATCATGCGCACGATAGGTCCCCGAAGCGCTTTCGCGGCGTCCAGCTGCGTGCTGCGCATCTCGTCCACGGTGCAGTCGGCACCCGACTGGGCCGGTCTGCGCGCGCTGAGGATGGGATTGGCGGTCTGGCTCGGCACCCGGGCCCGGGCGATGGCGGCGCGCCCGGGCGACGGATGCCCTCTCCGCATGCGCCGCCGCGCAACGGCGCTTCAACAACAAACCGACGAGTGCATCAGAAGTTGCGCTTCGAGGCGCAGGCTGCGGGCTTCATCGCTTCGCGCTACCGTTGGCTTCTGAGGAGAAGTTCGGCCAGGGGGTGTCATCGTGGCTTCACGGCAGGCAGCGCTCGAGGGCAGGATGGTTGCGATCACGGGCGGCGCTCGGGGCATCGGCCTCGCAACGGCCGCCGTGCTGCTTGGGGCAGGCATGAAGGTCGCCCTCGGCGACCTCGACTCCGACCGTGCTCAGCAGGCCGCAGCCGAGCTCGGCGCAGGCGCGATCGGCCTGCCGCTCGATGTCACCGACAGCGGCTCATTCGCGGGCTTCCTCGATGCGGCTGCGCAGGTACTTGGGCCACTCAGCGTCCTCGTGAACAACGCAGGGATCATGCATGTCGGGCGCTTCGTCGATGAGGATGAGGCGCAGACGCGCCGCATGGTCGAGACGAACCTGATCGGCGTCATCCTCGGCACGCGGCTCGCGCTGCAGGCGATGATGCCGCGCAACGCCGGCCACATCATCAACATCGCCTCTCAGGCGGGCAGGTACGGAGCCCCTGGCGGTGCGACCTACTCTGCGACCAAGCACGCCGTCGTCGGCCTGACCGAGGCGGTGCGCGGCGAGCTGCAGCTCGCCCGCTCAGCGGTGCAGATCAGCTACGTCCTGCCCTTTGCAGTTCAGACCGAGCTTGGCGCTGGGCTTGGCAGGGCGAGGGGCATGCGCATGCTGCAGCCGGAGGAGGTCGCGGATGCCGTGCTGCTCGCGCTGCGGCGCAGCCTCGTAGACGTGTGGGTCCCGCGCTCAGCGAAGCGGACCCACCTGCTCGGTCAGCTGCTTCCACGCCGCCTCGCTGAGGCGAGCGCACGCGCGATGAAGGCGAACCTCGTGCTCGCCGGTGCCGACCCTGACGCGCGCGCAGAGTACGAACGGCGGATAGCCCTCGAATACCGCGACGGCGAGCCTTCTGGAGCGCAGCAGCGCCTCCCAGGACCGCAGGGCGCCGCACTGCCTCCCTCCGACTGAGCCGCGCAACGACGAGGGCACCGGCGCCGCGCTGAGCCGAGCCGAGGGCGTCCTCAGGAGAACGCCGGCCAGAGCGCTGCGACGGTCCGGGGCACAGCGCTCGCTATGAGCTCAGCCAGTCCGCTATCAGGTGCCCGATCTCAGGGCCCCTGTCCTCCTGCAGGAAGTGAGAGGCCTCGGCTATCACCTTTGGCGGCGGGGCGCCAATCGCCGAGGCCAGTCGCTCCCCCACCGTGAGGGGCAGGACAGGATCTGACTCGCCCCACAGCACCAGCGTCGGTCTCGAGTCGTCGCGCAGGGCGCGCAACACCCGCTCGCCCGCGGCAGCTCCAGGGTCAGAAGGTGACAGCGGCAGCATCAGCGGAAAGGCCCTTGCCCCGGCCTTCGAGGCAGCGGTCTCGTAGGGGGCGTCGTAGGCTGCGATCACCTCTTGCCCAGGGTCGTGCCTGCAGGCGCCCTTCACGAGGAAGCCGATCGGCAGATCCTCCGTGCGCGCAACGAAGCTCCGAAATGCAAGCCAGGCCTCCGTCATCCGCTGGCGACCCGTGAACAGCCCGGTGTCGAGGATGACGATCCGCGCGATCCGGTCAGGGTGCTCGACGGCGAGGCGAAGACCGATCGGGCCGCCCCAGTCGTGGACCACGATCGTCGCTTCCTCGAGGTCGAGCGTGAGGAGCAGGTCAGCGGCGATCGCCGTGTGGCGATCGTAGGTGTACCAGCTGATGTCAGTCGGCTTGTCTGAGCGACCGAAGCCGGCGTGGTCGGGGGCGATGCACCGGAACCCGGCCTCAGCGACCGGCGGGATCACCTTGCGCCACAGAAACGACCAGGTCGGCTCCCCATGAAAGAACACGACAGGGCGGCCTTCCCCGATGTCGAGGTGGGCGAGCCGCAGGCCGTCGATCTTCCGCCAGCTCGACTGATGAGGGAAGTCAGGCAGCCCCTGGAGTGCCTCCTCTTTCGTGCGGGCGACGTGCACGGAGCTCAGCGGCGAGCCGGAACGGCTGCTCAGGCCGCCTCTGCCGGCAGCCGCGGACGGACGTGCGCCTCGCCACTGCGAAGGTGGGAGCCCGTCTCACCCGCCGGCACGTGTGAGCGCAGCCTCTCCGCCTCGGAGTGGGCGCCGTTTGGGAGGCGCACCCCCTCTGCAGCGATCTCGCCAGCCTCGCCAGCGATCGCAGCGACCTCCGCCGTGATCTGATCGAACGCGCTGCTTCGCTCGCCCTCCGTGAGGCGCCTCGCGGCAACGAGCCGGCACTCTCGGCGGCGGGCGTCCTCGCCGGCGGCTGCGCGGCCAAGGGCAAGCCCTGTGATCAGCGCAAACGCCGCCCCGCAGCAGGAGGCGACGCCGATGAGGATGATCAAAGTCATCTCCTCCATCTCCTCGGAAAAGCAGCCTTTCACGCCGAGCGGACGTCTGTCCAGCGACCGCTGTCTGCGATCGCAGTTTGCGGCGATTTTCCTCACTGCTTTCGACGTTCGCAAAGCGATGCCTGCATCGCGCAACCATCGCTGCGCCCTCCGCCTTCGCCCTGCCCTGGCGCCCCTCGCGCCCTGCCCTGCCCTCGCGCCCTGCCCTGGCGCCCCTCGCGCCCTGCCCTGGCGCCCCTCGCGCCCTGCCTTCAGTGCGGCGAGTGCGATGGCTGCTTCGGTGGCAGCCACTTCAGCGCCTCCGCCTCAGGGTCGCCCTTCATCTCAGGCTCGTGCTCGCCTTCGAGCGCCGCACGCACGGTCAGGAGGTCGCGCACCGCGGCGACGTCGTGGACACGCAGGATCTGGGCACCTGCGTCGAGCCCGAAGCTCACTGCTGCGAGCGTGCCCGCAAGTCGCTGCAGCGGGGCACGGCCCGTCAGCATCCCGATGAAGTACTTCCGCGAGACGGCGAGCAGCAGCGGCCGGCCAAGTGCGTGGAGCTCAGAGAGCCCCCGCAGCACGAGGATCGACTCGCTTGGCGTCTTCGCGTAGTCGAGGCCGGGATCGAGTATCAGCTGCCCTTCATCGACGCCCGCATCGATCGCGGCCTGCATCATCGCTTCGAGGTGTGATGCGACCTCAGCGACAGGATCCTCGTACCCAGGGAACGCGGCGGTCTTCGGTGCGGCGCGCGTGTGCATCAGCACGAGGGCAGCGCGAAACGAGGCGGCGACCTCTGCGATCTCGGGGTCGCTCATACCGCCGACATCGTTGATGATGTGCGCTCCTGCACGCAGCGCAGCCTCCGCGACGCTCGCCCTGTAGGTGTCGATCGAGATGAGGACGCCCTGCCTGCTCAGCTCTGAGACCAGGGGGCTCAGCCGCTCGATCTCCTCCGTGGCGCTGATCGGGCTCGTGTCGGTTCGGCCGGACTGGACGCCGATGTCGATCACCTGCGCTCCTTCGGCGATCAGCTGCTGTGCCCTCTGCTGCTGTTCTGCCGGCAGGGGCAGGTGCAGCTGATCGGCGACCGAGTCATCACCGATGTTGAGGATCCCCATCAGGACGGGCGCCTGTGCACAGACGCAGAGCTCGCCGGTCCCGGCGAGGATCCTCATGCGGTCAGGCGCAGAGCCCGCCGTCAGGGTCATCGTTCGCAAGCCAGCTGCTGTGCTCGGATCTCCTTCGGATCTCCTCCCTGGTGAGGACCCTGCGAGCGCCGCCTCGCTCACCCTCGTCGGGGTGGTCATCTGCGCTCGTTGCGCCGCTCGCCTCCTCGCCCGTGTCGAGCTCCTCGAAGCAGCGCTCGCACAGCACGCAGCAGTCCTCCGCTTCGAACGGCCTGCGAAGCTCAGACTCGACCTCGAGGAAGCGCGCGGACCGGAACCGCACAGGCGCGCCGCACACCTCGCAGGCATGGCCAGCGCGCCGGATCGCCTTAGCCTTCGTTATGTCTGTCTGTGGCATTCCCGCCTCCCTTCACGCCGTCGCCGTCAGCCCCCTCACCTGCATGCAGAGGTGAAGCACAGCTGTCGGGCAGGCCTATGACCAGGGTACACGACGCTGGCGCGAATGCTCCCACTTCTCTGGCAGCGAGAGGTCTCCCAGAAGCTCTGCAGGCGTGATCCCAAGTCCCCTCGAGATGACGACGAGCGTCTCGAGCAGGGGTGTTCGCTTGCCGTGCTCGAGCAGGCTGATCTCCGTGCGGTGCAGCCCGCTTGCGTGCGCGAGCTGCGTCTGGGTGAGCCCGCGCTTCATCCGCGTCTCCCTCAGACGTGCACCAAACGTCGGTCCCTGTGCCATCCGCGCACTATCTCACATGGATGCTCGGAGGCGATGATGTGGATGCTCTGAGGCGGTGATGTCGATGGCCGGCGAGGTGCCGAGCTGCTCAGCCGACGCCCTTCAACAGGTCTGAGGCGCTCACTCCAAGCCCAGAGGCGACCGCGACGATCGTGTCGAGGATCGGCGTCCGCTTGCCCCGCTCCAGCAGGCTGATCTCTGTGCGGTGCAGGCCGCTCGCATCGGCGAGCTGCTCCTGAGTGAACCCGCGCTCCGTGCGCACGGCCCTCAACCGCTCGCCAAACTGATCTGCCGGTCTCATGGGCTCACTATCGCAGATCGCAGACAGATCGCAAGCGGCGGGTTGACTTCGATGCTCACATGCGTATCGATCGAATTCTCACGCCGGCGTGCCGCTTCGGGCGCCCGCGGGCGCCCGCTTACGGCCGCGAATGTGCGACGTTCAGCTGCCCTGCGGCCTGACCGCCGTCGGTCGCGAGCAGGGTCTGGCGTCCGGCGTCTGTCCATATCACCTGCTCCCTGCCTGGCCCGACCCCGACGAGGGCGATCGGCACCCCCGTCGCCGCTTCGATGAACTGCAGGTATTCAGAGGCGGCGGTCGGCAGATCGGACAGTGAGCGACACTCGCCGAGGTCCTCGCTCCACCCGGCAAGCTCTGTCAGCCGCGCGGTCGTGTGGTGCAGAACCGTCTGGTGGTAGGGGAAGTCCTCGAAGGTCGCACCCTCTGCGCCTTCGTAGCTCGTGCACACCTGAACCGTCTGAAACCCGGAGAGGACATCGAGCTTCGTGATCGCAAGCGCGTTCAGCGTGTTCAGGCGGGCGGCGTAGCGGAGGGCAACGAGGTCGAGCCAGCCCGTGCGGCGAGGGCGTCCTGTCGTCGTCCCGAACTCGCCGCCCTTGCGTCTGATCTCATCACCGAGCTCTTCGTGCAGCTCGCTGGGAAACGGCCCAGCGCCGACACGGGTCGTGTAGGCCTTCGACACCCCCCAGACTTCATCGATCGCGCGGGGCCCTATCCCTGTGCCGACGCAGGCTGCGCCTGCGACGGGGTTCGATGAGGTCACGAACGGATACGTGCCGTGATCGATGTCGAGCATCGCCCCCTGGGCGCCCTCGAAGATCACGCTCGCGCCACCCTCGAGCAGCTCCCACAAGAGCTTCGAGGTGTCGGCGATGTGGCGCTCGAGCCGGTGACCGTAGGTGAGGTGCTCGTCGATCATCGACTTCAAGTCGAGCGACGGATCCTTCTCGAAAGGCCGCAGGGAGAGCCGCTTCGGCTCCATCGCGGCGAGGATCTTCTTCTTCAAGATCTTCTCGTCGAGCAGATCCTGGACCCTGATCCCCAGACGGGCCGCCTTGTCGGCGTAGCAGGGGCCGATCCCTCTCCGAGTCGTGCCGATCTGCAGCTGGCCGAGCTTCGCCTCGCCAGCGGAGTCGAGCAGCAGGTGGTAGGGCATGATCAGGTGCGCGTTCGCTGAGACCCGCAGCGAGGAGACGTCGATCCGCTTTGCCCTGAGCGCCTCGAGCTCGTCGATCAGCACCTTTGGATCGATGACGACGCCGTTGCCGATCACGCACTGCTTGCCTGCGTGAAGGATCCCTGAGGGTATGAGGTGCAGCTTCCACTCCACGCCATCTCTGACGATCGTGTGGCCGGCGTTGTTCCCGCCCTGGAAGCGCACGACCGCATCGCCGTGCTCAGCGAGCAGGTCGGTGACCTTCCCCTTTCCCTCGTCGCCCCACTGGGCGCCGACTACGACGATGCCAGGCATGCAATCAGCAGTCTACGTCGCGGGCAGCGTGAACCCGCGGTGCCCGCGACGAGGCTCTGAGGCGGTCTTCTGCGCGGTGCGCGCCTCACTGCCCGGCAGAGGCAGCTCCTGCCGACGGTCTGCGCCAAACAGCGGCAGGTGCAGCTCATCCCCGCACATCTCCACGAGTCTCGAGACGGTGCGCGGCCCGATCTGCTCTGACAGCGCCTCAGGATCGAGGTTGGTCGTCATCACGATCGAGCGCCGCTCCTCATAGCGGGCGTTGACGATCGAGTAGAGCTGCTCGAGAGCCCAGTCCGTCCTGTTCTCGGCTCCCACGTCATCGAGATGCAGCAGGTCGACGCCCGCAAGCCTGTCGAGGAAGCCGACGAGCCCGCCGTCATCCCCTATCGATGCTCTGATGAGGCTCAGCAGGCGCGGCAGCGAGTAGATCGCGACGGTCCTTCCCACGTCGAGCGCCGCCTTCGAGATCAGCATCGCAAGCGAGGTCTTGCCCGTGCCGACGTCGCCTTCGATCCAGACACTGCGACCTGCGTCGAGGTTCTCCTCGATCCTCGTGATGAACCTTCTCACAACCCTCACAGGCTCTGCGAACATCGACAGCCGGTCCCCTTCGAGCTGCTCGAGCGTCAGTGCCCTGTAGCGGGTTGGGATCCTCGCCTCGAGCCTCGCCGCGCGCACGCGCGCGATCTGCGAGCGCCTGCACGCGCAGTCGTAGGCGGTGTTGCTCTCCTCCTCGACGAGGAAGCCGCTGCCGTCGCACATCTGGTGAGGGCAGCCTCCGCTCGATGTCCGAGGCCGGAAGCTCACGCCGCGTAGCGCTCGCCGGCGTAGTTCATGAACTTCGGGTACTCCTTCTGGAAGGTGAGGGTGACCCTGCCGACAGCGCCGTTGCGGTGCTTGGCGATGATCAGGTCCGCCTCGCCAGGTCGCTCCGACTCCTCGTCGTAGTACTCGTCCCTGTAGAGGAACATGACGAGGTCGGAGTCCTGCTCGAGGTTGCCGGACTCCCGCAGGTCGGAGAGCTGGGGCTTCTTGTCAGGCCGCTGCTCGACGGCGCGCGAGAGCTGGGAGAGCGCGACGACGGGGACGCTCAGCTCCCGCGCGAGGATCTTCAGGCCTCTGCTGAGCTCGCCGACGGCGGTCACCCTGCTGTCGTAGCGGCTGTCGGTCCGCATCAGCTGCAGGTAGTCGATGATGATGAGCGAGAGACCGCCAGGCGCCTGGCTGTGCAGGCGGCGCGCCTTCGCTCTGATCTCGAGCAGCCCGATGTCGCTCGAGTCGTCGACCCAGAGTGGGGACTCCGCAAGTCGCTGGGAGGCCTTCAGGATCTTCGGCCAGCGCTCCTCGCGCACCCTGCCCTTGCGCAGCTCCTCACCCTTTATGCGCGCCTGGGAGGCGACGAACCGCTGGGCGAGCTCAGCCTCCGCCATCTCGAGCGAGAACAGCGCCACCGCCTTCCCGTGCGCAACGGCCGCGTTCTCAGCGATGTTGCAGACGAGCGCGCTCTTGCCCATCGCCGGGCGCGCGGCGATGATGATGAGGTTCCCAGGCTGGAAGCCCCCGGTGATCTCGTCGAGGTCCTTGAAACCGGAGGGTGTGCCGGTGAGGGAGGTTCCTTCGACGGACAGGCGGTGCAGCTTGTCGAGCTCCTCGTGCAGGACGTCCTCGATCTTGCGAAAGTCCTGCTGACGGTCGCCTCTGGCGACCTCGAGCACCATCTTCTCCGCCTGCTCCACGAGCTCCCTTGGCGGAGCATCGTGGCCAAGCACGCTCGCCTGGATCTCGTAGGAGGCGGAGAGCAGACGCCGCAGCAGCGCGTTCTCACGCACGATCTGGGCGTATCGGCGGGCGTGACCCGCCGCGGGCACTGCGCCGGCGAGCTCATCGACGGCGGCCTCTCCGCCCGCCTCCTCCAGACGCCCCGTCTGGCGCAGCCTGTCGGTGACGGTGAGCACATCGACGGGCTCGCTTTCGTTGTAGAGGGAGAGCATCGCTTCGTATATGAGGGCGTGCCGTTCGCGATAGAAGTCCTCTGGCCGCAGGCCCTCCTCGATCACGAGCGCATAGAGGGAGCGATCGGAGAGCAGGATCGCCCCGAGCACGGACTGCTCAGCGGCGAGATTGTGGGGTGGGGCGACCGTCTCGGGGGCGAGACGGTCAGGTTCGACCGTCTGCCGGAGCGCTGATCCGTTTCTCTGGCTGCTGTTCATCGGCAGGGCAGTGTAGGCAGAGAGAGCACCCGCCAGAGAGGGCCTTCATCGCTATCTCGGCGGAAAAGCTCCACTGCGAACAGATGTTCGCAGACGCACCGGTCGTCAGCTGGTGCGGTGCTTCTGCGCGACCACGATCGTCTTCACCAGGACCAAGCTCGGCTTTGGCACGCGCATCCAGGTGCGCTACTTCTGCGCGACCACGATCGTCTTCACGGTCGCGGTCACTCCCTCGACCACTTCGGCTACGACCATGTAGGTGCCGACGCTCTTTATCGGCTCTGGCAGGAAGATCTTGTGGCGATCGAGCTTCAGTCCCCGTGCGTCGTGGATCGCGGCGACTATGTCCTGGGGACCGACGGAGCCGAACAGACGGCCGTCGGGACCCGCCTGTGCCGTGATCGTCAGCACCGTGCGCCCGAGCAGGCGTGCGTGCTCTTCCGCCTTCTCTTCGGCGTAGCGCGCCGCTCGCTCAGCGGCCTCCTGGCGGCGGCGCACGTCTTCGATCGCGCCCTTCGTCGCAGGCTGCGCGAGCCTGCGCGGAATCAAAAAGTTGCGCAGATAGCCCTTCGAGACCTCGACGACCTCGCCCTTTGCACCGAGCTCGTCGACATCAGCGAGCAGTATTGCCTCAGGCATCGGCTGATCAACGGTCGCGGTCGCGTGATTCGCGCCGCCCGCCGCCGTCCTCGCGACCGCCCGCGTTCACATATGGCAGAAGCGCGAGCTCCCGCGCGCGCTTGACGGCTTTCGCGATCTGGCGCTGGTGGCGTCTGCAGGCGCCGGTTATCCGGCGCGAGCGGATCTTGCCCTTGTCAGAGATGAAGCGCCGAAGGCCATCCGCGTCCTTGTAGTCCACCTGCTCGATCTTGTCCCGACAGTGCTGGCAGGGCTTGCGGCGCCCGCCCCCAAGGACCGCCCGCTTCTCCCTGCGCCTCGACGGCTTGCCCCGCCCTCTCGCCTTCGCCATCGGAGATAGACCTCGCTGTGTTCTTTTTCGCTTCGCTGCTCAGAAGGGAATGTCGTCATCGGCGCTGGAGCCGACAGGTGTCGGCTCGTAGTCCCCTTCGTCGATGGGAACCTCGCCGCCGCGCGAGTCCCTCGAGCCCGCGAACCCACCCTGGGAAGCTTCCTCACGGGAACCGAGGAACTGCACCGAGTCCGCGATTATATCGATCGTCTGGCGTTTGGTGCCGTCCTGGGCCTCCCACTCGCGCCATTCGAGCCGCCCGTCGATCGCGACTGGCCTTCCCTTGGAGAGGAACCGTGCGCAGTTCTCGCCCTGAGCCCCCCACACGGTCACGTTGAAGTAGTTCGGCTTGTCCTCCCATTCGCCTGTGCTGCCGTTCTTGCGGCGGGTGTTGCACGCGATTCTCAGGCTGCACACCGATGTTCCGCTCGGCAGCGATCGCAGCTCAGGGTCGGCGGTGAGGTTCCCCGTCAGCACGACCCGGTTGATGTTCGTTGCGGCCACTGCTGCTCCTCTTTTCGCTCGTCGATGCTCTCTGTTCAATCGATGCTGCTGGGTGATGCAGGCGTCGTCGCGGCCCCGCACCGACTTCGCCGGTCGCGGCAGCGCTCCACCTACGAAGGGCGCTTGCCCTGAGGCGCGGTCCTGAACACGTCATCCCAGTAGGGCGCGCTGATCCCGAAGCCCCTCGTGTCGTCTTGGAAGTGGTGACGCATGTGGCGCTCGCGCAGCATGCGCCCCAGCCCGCTCGTTGGGACTGAGTGGTGGAGCCAGTAGTGGAGCATGTCGTAGATCAGGTAGCCGGCATAGAACCCCGCGACGAACCCTGGCGCATGACGTCCGCCGACGATCAGCCAGGCAAGCGCGAGCACTGCCGCCGCGATCGGAACGCTGACCGCGGGGGGCATCACGAGGCGCATCGGGTCGTTCGGGTGATCGTGGTGGACCCCGTGGATGATCCAGTGCAGACGCGCGCCGAGCCTGTTGTCAGGCTCGAAGTGGAACACGAGCCTGTGAAGCCAGTACTCGAACAGCGTCCACACGAGGTATCCAGCGGCGATGAGGCCGATCGTCACCGGGATCGTCGTCTTGCGCAGGCTCCAGTAGATCACGCCCGCGATCGTCGGCAGGAATATCACCGCTGGCACGGCAGGGTGCACGCGCGAGAAGAAGTCGAGCACCTTCGACTCGAACATCGGGGGCGAGGCTCGCAGGACGTCGCCCCGCCGGCCGCCCTCTGTGGTGCCGCCAGTGGACTGGTCGCTCATCTGTCCACCCCAGGCCATCCTGCGAGTGTAGCGCGCCCCAGCACCACGCCGGCGCCCGCCGAGCGCGGTGCGCTCAGGCCGCTGCCTGCTCCTGTGCGGCCTCGCGACGCGGAGAGGCGGCTGGCGCGACGGGCGCAGGCGTTCCTCGTCGCACCTTCGAGATCATGAACCTCAAAACCTCGTCTGAGATCCGCAGCGTGCGGTCGAGCTCCCCGATGAAGGCGACGTCGTCGAGCCTCATCTGGAAGAGGTGGTACTCGGCGTCGGCGTGACGCCGGATGGGATAGGCGAGCGCTCGCGGCCCCCACTCGTCGTGCCGCAGCAGCTGCCCCCGCCTCTCGATCGCGGAGGAGGTCTCAGCGAGCAGGCGCCTGCGAGCGGCATCATCGGCCTGCGGGTCGAGCAGCAGGAGCAGGTCGTAGGTGCGGGTCTGCTCACTCATCGAAGCCGCGATGATAACAACGAGGCCTGCTCACCGCCTCTCGAGCACGAGCGGGAGCCTCGAAGTGACATCGCGCTGCGCGTCAGCCTGCCGCCCGCTTTGCGGCGATGTCGGCGAGCTGGTCGTCGATCCAGTCGCCCGGGTCTCTCGAGGTGACGATCTGCCGCAGCCCCGCCGCGCGCTTCGCGCGCTCCTGCCGGGACATCGAGAGCGCCGCGTGAATCGAGTCCGCCAGCTCCTGGATGTCGAACGGATTGACCGAAAGTGCGTGCGGCGAGAGCTCCTCGTGTGCACCCGTGTTCTCCGAGAGGATGCAGACTCCGTCGCGGACGTTGACGATCGGGCCCTCCTTCGCGACGAGGTTCATGCCGTCGAACATCGCGTTGACGAGCAGCACGTCGTAGTGCTTGTAGGCGGCGAGCGCCTCCTCGAGGTCGTCGCGCAGCTTCAGCTGGATCGGCATCCAGTCAGGGGTGCCGTGTCGGTGGTTGACGACCGCGACGAGCGCCTCGATGCGCTCCAGGTACTCCGCGTACTGGGGAACATCGGTCCGGGAGGGCATCAGCTGCGCGACGAAGGTGACGCGCTCGACGAACTCCTCGTGCTGCTCGAGGAACAGGTCGAACGCGGAGAAGCCGCGCAGCACGTTCTTGCTCAGGTCCGCCCTGTCGACCCTGAGGATCAGGAAGTCCCTGCGCCGCCGAAGCATCTCCTCCTCGAGCGCCCTGACACGCGCACCGCGTGCGAGACGTGCGGTCGCGACGTGATCGATCGGCAGCGGGTAGGCGCGCACCCACACATCGCGCCCCTCGAACTGCACGAGCCCTTCATCGAAGTCGACACGCAGATCCATCAGGTCGCGGCAGCACTGCAGGAAGTTTCGTCTGTAGGAGCGGGTGTGGAAGCCGATGATGTCGTTGCAGAGGATGCCGGCGAAGATCTCTCCGATGATGTGGGAGGGCAGCACGCGCCAGGCGTCCGGCTGGGTCCAGGGAATGTGCACGAAGTGGTGCAGGAACGCGTCTGGCCTCACGGCGCGAACCATGCGCGGCAGCGTGTAGAGGTGGTAGTCGTGGATCATCACGACGGGGTCGCGATACCCATCGATCTCCTCGATCACCGCCTCCGCGAGGTCTTCGTTGACGACGTTGTAGCCGAACTCGAACGCTTCGATCTCCTCCCGCCTGATGTCTGGCGCGTTCGAGAGGTCCCAGAGGTAGTGCTGGATGAACCACAGCATCGGGTTTGCGAAGACGTTGTAGAAGCGGTCGTAGGCGTCCTCGTCGGAGGCGACGAGTCGCACCTGATACTCACCGCCTGCGGGCGAGCGCACGGGGAACGCCCTGCCTCCGTGCTCTCTCGACACGTTCACGTCGTGCTCGTTCATCGCCGAGGCCACCCACACAGCCCTCCTGTGCGACGCGAGGCCCGTCAGAGCGGTGACGAGCCCGCCGGACCCGCGCCGGACCTCCCCGCCGGCGTGGAAGGTGACTGGTCCCCGGTTCGAGACGAGTATGAGCGGCGGAGGCTCCGCGGCCATCCTCAGACCCCCAGCATCCTGCCGAAGATGCGCAGATAGTCACGCAGGTAGCGGGGCATCAGGAAATGTGACCGCACGTGCTCCTTGCCCGCTCGACCGAGGGCGCGCCCGAGCGAGGGGTCGGCGAGCAGCTCGAGCGCCCGCTCCGCGCACTGCTCCGCGCTGCCGACGAGAAAGCCAGTCACCCCATCCTGGATCTGCAGAGGTATCCCGCCGACGGCGCCGCCGATGAACGGCTTGCCCTTCCAGATCGCCTCGGCGACGGTGAGGCCGAATCCCTCCCTCGTCGACTTCTGGATCACGACGTCGGCGTGAACCTGGAAGGCGTTCACCTCGATCGCGCCGACGTTGTTGAAGTTGTTGAGGATGTGAATGTCAGGATCGCCGTCTGCATGTGCGATCGTCGCGTTGAAGTAGTCCCACCCCTCCGGGTCGTCTGAGGCCATCGAGCCGACGAGCGCGAGCTGCGCCTCCGGCACGCTCTCCTTCACGATCCTGTAGGCGTCGATGACGCCAAGCGGGTCCTTCCAGGGATCGAACCGCGACACCTGGCAGAGCAGCGGACGGTCGACGTCGATGCCGAACTGGCTGCAGACGAACGCTGCGTCCTCCGGCGAGAGCGCCATGTTCTTCGGGGTGAGCGGGTCTATCGCGGGGGCGACTATGTTCACGTTTGCTCGCATGTACGGTGGCACGTACTGAGCCATGTGGAAGATCGCCTCTGGATAGCCGCTGAGGAACGGCGCGAGCCTCTCGATCGTCGCGATGTTCGGCGAGGAGAGGTCGATGTGGCAGCGCCACAGCCAGCTGTGCGCCTTCTCTGGGACGAGCGCGTGCAGGGCGGCGGGCTGCGGGTCGTGGACGAGGCAGACGTCCCAGCCGCCTGAGAGCTCCCTGGCGTTCATCTCGTTGTACCTGTGCCACGTCCTCCACTGATCCTCATCGAGGTCCTGGGGCGCCCCCTGCAGGGCGTTGTGCATCAGCTTCGTCGCGTTGAAGAACTCCTCGCGTCCGTAGATCACCTGCCACTCGCATTCGAGGCCCACGTCACATATCAGCGGCACGAGCGTGTAGAGGATCTCTGAGACACCTCCGCCGAAGGCGGTCGCGGAGACGTGCACGACCCGACGTCCCTTCAGCGGCCGTGCGAGCTCCCTGATCTCTTCGATCAGGCCACGGCCGCATATGTGCGTGTAGTCGGAGAGCGTCTTGTGGCCTACGGCGACGGGCTGGAGCACCGCGGGCACGATAGCCGAACCGCGACGCAGGCTCTGCTGCCCCTGATCGCCGGTGCAGACCGCCATCACGGTGCCTTCTCCGTGCCTTCTCCGCCGCTCTCCGGAGCAGCAGCAGAGTGCCCTCACGCTCCTGAGCGCGCGCTGGCGCATTATCGTCTTGGCGATGACGCGCGCGGAGTCCGCGGAGCTTCGACTGGACTGGCGGATCTACCGCCGCTCCCTGCTCGGGATCGCGATCGCACTCCTCGTCGCCGCGTTCTCGCTCGGCACCCCAGCCGCCCCTCTGCGATCGAGCCTGGCGCCTGAAGCATTCGATGGCCAGGCCGCGTTTTCGCTGCTGGCGCGGATGGAGGCCTCCGCGCGTCGCGATCGGCGCCACGGCAGCCGCGGTGCACGCCTCATCGCGTTCATCGCCAGCCATCTGGAAGGGCTCGGTGCAAGCGAAGCCGGCGGCTACGCTCTGACCACGATCCACTCGCAGGGCTCGGGCGCTCTTCGGTCGCCTCCATCTGTCTCGCTGATCGCCGCCCGGCCGGGATCGAGCTCGCAACCGCCGATCCTGCTGCTCGCAGATCTCGGCGCAGGTCGCGCCTCCGCCTCGGAGGCGCAGCTCTCAGGGACAGCGGCGCTGCTCGAGCTCGCGGGCGTGCTCTCGCGAGCGGAGACGGTCCACCCGGTCGACCTCGTGTTCGCGCGGGGCGCCGGCGCTGCGCGATCGGCTGTTGCCGCGCTGCGCGCACAGGATGCGCAGGGACGCTTCGCCGCTGCGATCGTCCTCGGCGACCTCGCGCCACGCCGGATGCGCCCGCCACTCGTGCAGCCGTTCTCGACCGCTTTCGGGGATGCCCCCCAGCAGCTCGAAAGCACCGTTGCATCGGCGTTGGGACAGCAGCTTCACACCAATCCCGGCGCGCCAGGCGTGATCTCCCAGCTCGCGCACTTCGCGTTCCCGATGACGACCGGCGAGCAGGGCCCGCTGAACGCGGACGGGATCCCTACGGTGTCGGTGCAGCTCTCAGGCGAACGGCGCGAAGGGGCCGATGAAGCGCTGAGCGAGTCTCACCTGCAGAGCGCCGGCAGCGCCGTGCTCAGCGCCTTCTATGCCCTCGATCAGGCGAGCTCGATCGAATCTGCGCCGGACGTGAGCCTGCAGATAGGCGCTCACACCGTGCCGAGCTGGGCGGTGATGCTCGCCGCCCTCGCGATGATCATCGGGCCGCTGCTCGTCTCGCTCGATGCGCTCGTGCGGTTCGCCGGACGCGGGCGTCGGCTGTCTGGCCATGCGATCTTCGTGATCTCTTGTGTGCTCCCGTTCCTCGCCTGCGCGCTCGTGCTGATGCTGCTCGGAGCCGCAGGCGTGATCGCCGCGCCCGCCGATCCCGTCTCTGCGCAGGCGCTCGTCTTCGGCGCAGGCGCCGGAGTGGCGTGCGCCCTTGCGTTCGCTGCGTTTCTTGCTGCCTGGCGACTCCCGCTTGCGGGTGGGCTGATGCCGGTCAACCTCCGCGATCTGCTGCAGGCAGGGTTTCCACGCGCTGCGCCCGCGACGCTTCTCAGCATCGCCTTCGGCTGCGCACTTGCGCTGATCGTCTCGGCGATCGACCCCTATGCGGCTCTGCTGCTCCTGCTCGCCCTGCATCTGTGGCTGCCGCTCGCCTGCCCAGCCTCACGCCCCTCCCGCCGCAGCCTCCGGATGCTCATGGCGCTCGCGCCGGCGCTGCCGCTGCTCCTGCTCATCGTCTTCTACGCACTCAACCTGCGTCTAGGTGCCGCCGGCACGCTGTCCACCGGCGTGATGATGATCGCCGGCGGCTATCTCAGCTTCGGTGTCGTGGTTCTGTGGAGCCTTGGACTCGGCCTGCTCGCGGCGACCGCGCTTGCGGCGCTGCCGGCTGCGCTGCCGGCGGCGCCCCCGATGAGCCAGCGCGACCTGCAGGCGCGGCAGCTGACGCGGACCTCGCTTCGCGGCGGAGTGCGAGTGATCCCATCGCGGGGCGATCGAGCGCCTTCGCGAGGTGGCGCCGGGGGTGCGGGGCGCGAGCCCCGTCGTCGCCACGTGCGCCTCTGATCGCCACATCGGTGGCAGAATCGATCCGAGATGTCCGAGATGCCAGTGAACAGGAGGATCGGCCGGCGCAGGAGGCGCAGCCGGCGCGGCGGGACGGGCCGGCACAGAACGCGCTCTCCGCGGCTCAGGGCTGCGCGTCTTCTGGCCTGGACGCTCGTCCTGCTCGGCGTGCTCGCGCTCGCGGACGTCGCCACTGCGATGGTGTGGCAGGAGCCCGTCACCGCTCTGATCGCGACGTTTGAGCAGCAGGGCCTGCAGGCACAGCTGAAGCGCGTGCAGACCGAGAGCGAAGCACCTTCGCTGCAGGTTCGCCTCACGCTTGCGCGCCTTCGTGATCAGCGCCTGCGCGTCGCCTATCTCGCCCGGCGGATGCAGGCCTCTGCGCGGGCTGGCAGCGCGATCGGACGCATTCAGATACCCGCGATACGGGCGAGCTTCGTGCTGATCGACGGCACGGGCACGAGCGAACTCGAGTTGGGGCCGGGCGTCTACTCCGACGTCAGCTACCCTGGCGTCTCCTTCCCAGGGGAGTCGGGAACGACGGCGATCGCCGGGCACCGCACGACCTGGCTCGAGCCGTTCAGGGACATAAACGAGCTTCGCCGTGGCGACAGGATCATCGTCACGATGCCGTACGCGAAGCTCACCTATTCGGTCCTCAGCCAGAAGGCCGTCCTGCCGACGGACGTGCGCGCGGCGATAGCCGGCGTGCCTGGGCCGCCGCGCCTCGTGCTGTCCGCCTGCACACCCCCCTTCAGCGCCGAAAAGCGGCTGCTCGTCTACGCGCGCCTGACCGCGACGAGGCCAAGGGGGGCGGCACTGAGGGTGCGGACGCGCCCAGTCGGCGGGATGCTCAGCGTCTTCGCCGACGCGGCCCAGGCGCTTCCTGCCATCGGTGCTCGAAGCCGGCGAGCCTCACCTGCCGCCCGTCGATCGTGAAGGCGACCCCTGGGCCGCGCTGCGCCGGCCCTGCGACCTCGCCGATCCAGGTGATCGATGTCCCGCCTGCGTCGCGAAGGGCGCGCTCAGCGGCACTGCGCCGCGAGGCCGGCACGCAGGCGCACAGCTCGTAGTCCTCGCCCGCGCTCGCTGCGAGCTGCCATGGGGGGGCTTTCAGCTGGCGTGCGGCTTCGCGCACCGCCGGCGGTGTCGGCAGGCTCCCGAGGTCGATCTCCAGGCTCACCCCACTTGCGCGGCCGATGTGGCCCGCGTCGGCAGCGAGGCCGTCGGAGATATCGACGAGCGCGCTCGCGCCAGCCTGCGCGAGCGCCCTGCCCTCCAAGAGACGCGGGAGAGGACGCAGAGACCGTTCCAGCGCCTTCGCAGCGTTGGCGGCAGAGAGCTCCACAGAGCCCTGCATGTGCGCGAGCCCGGCGCCCGCGAGGCCAAGCTCGCCCGTCACTCCGACGAGGTCGCCTGGGCGTGCGCCTGAGCGGTATACGATCGGATCCTGGAGCTGCGCCCAGCCGACGACGGTGACGCACACGAACAGGGCCTGTGCGGTGACGACGTCGCCGCCGAGCAGGCTTACCCCCGTTGCCTGTGCGAGCTCCAAGGCGCCGTCGATCACAGCGAGGGCCTGTGTGTGAGTCGTCGCCGGGGAGAGCCCGAGCACTATATAGGCCTCCCCCTGCCTCGCCCCCATCGCGGCGATGTCCGAAAGCGCGCTGCCCAGCGCCTTGAAGCCGACGTCGGCGTGACTGCTGCGGCCTTCGCCAAGCTGAAAGTGCACGCCCTCGACGACGGCATCGACCGAGGTGATGCACACTGGCGCTGCGCGCAGCACCGCCGCGTCGTCGCCGACGCCGACGATCACATCCTGCCGTCGTGCGCTGAGGCGCCCTGCGATCGCCTCTATGAGGGCGAGCTCGCCGCCGGGCGGCACAGGTCGCTCCTGCGTGAGGGCTTCGCTCGGTGCGCCGCCTCCGCGCGTTCCGCCACTCCGTGGCGCGAGGCGACGCTCACCGGTGCCTGAGATCTCGCCGAGCTGCTCGCGACGCACATCGACCCCTGCTGGAGGCGCGAGGCGACGCTCACCGGTGCCTGTAGACGATCCGGGCGCGATCGAGGTCGTACGGCGAGAGCTCACATCGGACTCTGTCGCCAGGCAGGATCCTGATCCTGAAGCGGCGCATCTTGCCGGCTACGTGGCCGAGGACGACGTGGTCGTTGTCGAGCTTCACCTTGAACATCGCGTTCGGGAGGGCCTCGACCACCTCGCCCTCGAGTTCGATCTTGTCTTCCTTCGCCAAACCAGGTCCGTTCTCGGCACAGGGCCGCACTCGTCTACTCTGCTGAGACCAAAGCTATCAGTGCCCGCCAACCTATCAGTGTGCAGGGGCGGGTGCACCGCCTGCTGCCGGTGCTTCGCGCGGCTGCCGCCCTTCGCTTTCGGCGGGGTGCCCGCCCCCGCCAGGCGCCGGTGCACCCTGGCCGGGCGTCTGCCCTGGCGCGCCACCTGCGGACGGTGCGCCTTCTTCGCCCTGGGCACCGCCTCCCCTGACCGGCGGTTCGCCTTCGCGTTCACCTTCGCGTTCGCCCTGCCGCCGAGGTTCGCGGCCGTGACGCCTGCTCGCGTTCGTGCGGCTTGCGGCTTCCCTGCTCGAGGTTCTGCGCTGAAGTTCGAGCGCCTGCTGGGCGAAGTGCCCGTAGAACGGCTTGTACGTGAGCGGTTCGGTTGGCGGCGGCCAGGAGGCGCAGTGTCCTTCCACGACGCCTTCCATGTAGTCGTGCCAGATGACCGCAGGCAGCGCGCCTCCCTGCTGCGGTTCCCCATGGATGTCGAGCATGGGGATCGCCTTGTTCGGATAGCCCATCCAGACGACCGTCGCATACTGTGGGTTGTATCCGTCGAGCCAGGCGTCGACCCATTCGTTCGTCGTCCCCGTCTTCGCGGCCGTCGGGCAGGTGATACGGGATCGCACCGCCGTGCCCGACTGGACGTTTTCTTCGAGGATCTTCGTCTCCTCGGCGGTGACGCCGTCGCTGAGCACCTTCACCCTGTGCGGAGTCCCCCAGCTCGTGTCCACGTGGCCGTTCGGAAAGACGACCTTCGTGATCGCGATCGGCTTGTTCCGCCAACCTCCGTCGGCGAGCGTGGCGTACACATCGGCCATTTCGAGAGG
>JAJYUP010000119.1 GCA_021792455.1 Actinomycetes bacterium
GCTCGGCTCCCGCGAAGGATCAAGTCCCCTCGTTGTCGCGGGCGCCTGCGCTGGCGGAACCTCGCCTCGGCGCGGGCTTGGCGCGACAGCTGCGAGAGGTCGCGTCCTGCCTGCCCGGCCGTGAGCATCACGCTCCACCGCCAGGCCATCAACGGCTCGCTCTGTCCCGCTCGCTGCGAGTCGTCGGATTAGGACCAGAGGGCCGGCTGCCGCTTTGCTATCCGAGCACCGCCGCACCGTCCGTTGAGATCTCGTGGAAGGAAAAGAACGATGCGGCGAAGAGCATGGACATTGGGCGTTGTGGCTGCGGCGATGATGAGCACCCTTGCTGGCTGCGGCGGCCAGTCTGGCGCTGCGTTGAAAGACCCCGGTGCAGCGGGCGTCGAAGCGCTGCGACAGGCGCTCCGAAGCGCACTCGGGGACCACGACGCACGGGCGCAGTGCGAACTCTTCGCGCCGATGCTGCTCGAAAGCCGCGGTGGCTCGCTGGTGGCGTGCGCGAAGTCGCTCCGCGAAGAAGGGCTGCCGTACATGAAGAGCCCAAAGGCGTATGTGGCCGGAGGCCACATCGAATTCCGTGGCAACGAGGCGAGCTACATGATCCCCTTCGCGCAGGTCCCCTCCGAAGACCCGGAATACTTCGAATCTGAACCTCCTCTCACCGCGTTCACGGCGATCTACACCGAAGGCGCCTGGAGAGTCGTGGAACGCGAGGAATAGCCGCGCTTCCGTCCAGTGCTTGCCCGAGCATATGGTTTATGGCGGACAAGCCAAGGTTGAGTCCCGCAACAGAAGCACTCTTGCTGGGCGTCCAGAGCATTCGCTCGCGCATACCAGCCTGGATGCGGGCACTGGTCGCGGCTGAAGGCGAGGCGACAGATCAGACGCCCGACTACGAGAAGCTCCGGCGGTTGCTGGAGGATCCCGGAAGCTCAGCGCCGCGGGAGGCTGCGAGGAAGCTGCGAAGCGAGGGCGAAAACACGGACGAGTCGCCTGACGCCTTGGTTGGTGAGCACGCGGTGCTGCTCGAGGGCGCACTCAACGAGGCCGGGAAGCGGTGGCAGAGTGCAGCCGACGCGGTCGTGAGATCCGAAGCTGCCAACGTGCTCTCTGGCGTTCAGTCCGCAGTGGCGGCGCTCGACGCGGCAATGCAACATGCGCTCTTCCTGACCTTCGCAAACGACGTTCGTAAGGGCAAAACCGGCGAGAGCCGAGGCATCGACGCCTATTGCCGCGGCTGGGGTCTGAGCTCGGATGACATCGATGCGTTGTGGTGGTGGCTGCAGCAGGACCCCCTGGAGTTCGACGGCGAGGAGCTCCCGATAGCACTGGACACTGTGAATCGCTGCGCTTATCGAAAGACGACGAGCGGCTTATGTCGAGTGGCTACTGCGATGACGCCTCTATGGGGAGCTGCCTTTGCATTCGGGCTCATCGCCCTGCTCTTCGAGGTGCTGCATCTCGCTGGCTTGACTTCCTGGCCGGGCAGATGGGGATGGAAGATGCTCGTGTTGTTCGCGTTTGTCGCCATGGGTGCGCTCGTACATGTTGGCGCGAGGGCACTGAACGTCAACTACGACGACCCCATGAAGGTCTACGACGCCGGTGGCCTTCTTGACTGGCTTTCCCTGAGATGGATCGCGATGCTGAAGATGTACATGCCCGTCACGTTCGTCGCCGCATCGCTCTGGGGAGCGGGCAGCGTCCCCACCTCATTCCAACAGCTCGGGACGGCGATCCTTGCCGGCTACAGCGCCGACTCAGCCGTCCGCACCACGCTGTCGACGCTGCAGGCGCGGGCCGCTGGCAGCAGATGTGGGTATTCCCGTAGCTGACTCAAGCTGAGTCGGACCAGGCGGTCTATGCGGTCTCACGCGACCGCGCGCCGGCTGCGCGAGCGAGGCGAGGAGCCTGACAGGTGCCAGGCAGGCGCCCCTCGTGGCCGCCGAGGATGAGCAAGGCCGGGCCAGGGATCTGGTCTAAAAACATTCTTAGACGTTCTTAGACGCTCGCGCCCGTGGCGATGACGTGCGCGGGCGCCCGCGCGTCGGCTGCTGCTTGGGGTCGAAGGGGTGGACGCGGCGCAGGTACGGTGCGAACTGCGGGACGGTGAAGTCGAGTTGGGTGCCGATCGGGTTGTAGATCAGTCCCTTCTCGATCAGCCCTGCTCGCCGCACCGAGAGGTCCTTCTGTCTCATCCCCATGTGGGTGGCGATCTCGCTCGATGCGCGCGGCCCGTCCCCGAGATCCGCCATCGCCGCCATGTAGATCGCCTCCGCCTCGGTTGCCTTCTCGTAGCGGTCGCGGAAGAAGCGCCGGTCGAGCTCGTCGTTGACGAGCTCTTCGGCCACGCGGGCGTCCCTGAGCGTGATCGTCGGACTCTCGGCCTCCTTCCAGATCGTCTCGCCCCACTGCTGCAGGAAATGGGGATAGCCCTGGCTGTGGTCGAGGATCAGCTCCAGCGCCGCCTGATCGAAGCTCGCCCCGAGCCGCTGCGCCGGAACCGTGAGTGCAGTGGCGGCGCTGGCGCGAGGCAGCCCCTGCACCGTCCGGTACTCGAACAGCCGCTCGGTGTAGGGCTTGGCCTTCTTGAGCATCAGCGGCAGCTGCGGCAGGCCAGCGCCGAGCAGCAGCACCGGCGCGTTCTGCTGGCTGATCCCGTGCATCGCCGCGGCCAGCAGCGCCAGGCTGCGCTTGCCGAGAAACTGCATCTCATCGAGGAAGAACGCCGCTCCAGACCCATGTTGAGCAGAGGCGGCGCCGACCTCGGCCAAGAGCTCGACGATGTCCGCCTCAGGATCACCAGAGTCGGCTACGCCAACCACAGCCTCGACGTCGATGTTGAACCGCCACGATCCCGCCTCATCCATCGCGAACGTGAATGCGCGGAGCACGCCAAGCGCGCGCTTGACAGCACCGCTGACTCGCCTGGTCATGCTCAGCCTGCGCAGCGCGCGGTGAGACAGGCGCGCCATCAGCAGCGGCAGCTCATCATCCTCGTTGCACTCGACGACCCCAGAGCTGATCCAGCCGCGCTCACGCGCGAGGACGTCAGCCTCGTTGAGGAGCACCGTCTTGCCGACCCCTCTCAGCCCGTCGAGCACGAAGCTCCGGGCAAACTGGCCGCTGCCGAGCCGCTCGAACGCGACCCGGAAATCCTCGAGCTCCGCGTCGCGGCCTACGAGCACCGGCGGCTTCGCGCCGGCGCCTGGCGTGTATGGATTGGAATGACGGTCCATCTAAATCGATCTAAAACGACTTTTAGATCATTGCAGACGGCCCGACGGCAAGATCCAGCCTGCCTTCGATCACGCTTGCGTTAAGCCCACCGCCGCCGCCCGGTGGGCCAAACCCACCGCAAACCACAGGAAACCACCGGCATCGAACGGGCCGTGCAAGGCGAAGAAAATGGCTTGTCAAGCGGCCTTTCGGCGCTTCTTCCGCTTCCTCCGCGGCTGCTTCACACGCGAGAGGTCGCTGGTTCGAAACCAGCCGTGCCCATCGGCGAACCGCCGTTGTCGGCGCGGGTTCTGGGCGGCTCGCCGCTCCGCGGCCAGCCTCCGCCGCAGGCGTGGACTCGGCTCGTCTGCCCCCGTCTGCCAAGACCCCGGCGTGCAGACCAGCCTACCGGGGGCGAGTTCGTTGGCCGCCGCAGCGGGCCGAGGTCGACAACAACCGTGGGCCGCCGTTCAGAGGTCCACTCAGGCCTTTCGGGCCCGACGCGGCCGCAATCTGCAGACCAGAAGGCCCTGGGAGCGAGTGCTGCATCGCGGCAGCCCAGGTGAGGGTGGAGGCCTACGCTGAGATGATCCTCCGGGGCACCGCTGCCCTGGAGATGATCGCGACGAGGCGGCGGGCGGCTGGGCTGCTCGCCCGAGGGGTGGTCCAATGGGCCGAGCGCGCAGCGCTCGAGGAGTCCGTCGCCGCTGCCCGCAGGAGGGCAGCGGCCACCGCGGATCAAAACGAACCACAGCCCCGGCAAAAGCTCGACACGGGACGCTCACGGATCGGTTCATCGTGGTGCGAGAGCGTTGAGTTGCCGGGCTGCCGCAGCTGCGTGCAGGTCGTTGTCGTAGACGAAGACAGCGCCGAGGTCTTCGCGCATCGCGAGCGCCGTGGCGAGGTGGATCGCGTCCATCGCGCGCAGCGCTGGGACGTACTCGTCGGTGGCGAGCTCGATGATCTCCGGGGAGATCGGGATCAAGCTGATCCGCTCGAGCGCCGCATGGGCGCGCTGTAGGACGTCGTTGCCGCCGAGGCGCCTTGCTGTGCATGCAGCCTCGACGCGGATCAGCTCGCTTGCGACCTGCACGGGCCAGTCACTCAGTGCGGCGCGGAAGGCTTCTGTCTCCGGCTCTGCCTTGAACAGCTTCACCAGCGCAGAGGCATCGATGTAGGCGGCGCTCACTCCCCGCGCACCCACTGCAGAGCGTCAGAGGCCGGCGTGGCGCCTGCGGGATCCGGCCGGCCCGGCGGAGGGTCCAGTTCCAGCAGGCTTCCTCGGCCTGGTCTTGCGCCGTAACGCTCAGTCAGTCGGGCTCGCAACTGGGGATCGGAGCCGGCGCCGGCCAGCACTGCCTGCGCGCCGCGCAGCGTGAGCGCGCGGATCTGGGCTGCCGCCGAGCGTGTCTCGGCGGGATCGAGCAGCGGCTCGGTGAGCGTGAGCGCACGCTGCACCTCAGGGTCGCGTTCGACTCCCAAGCGCGGGTGACGAGAAGCCATGCACGGATGGTAGCACTCACGTGCAGCACTTTATGGCGTGATGAGACCTGTGGACTGCATTGGGTCAGACGGAGACGGTGATCTGGCCAGGTTCTGTGGATCGATGGATGAATCCATCGTGATTGCGTGCCTTTCTGCTCCTGTCGATCAGAAACGACCCCGAAGGGCCCCCTGCGCCTGGAGCTCGTCGGAGCCGGTTGCAGAAAGCGACGCGCTTAGGCCGAAGGCCCCCCTGCGCCTGGAGCTCGCTGCTGGCGAGCTGCGCCTCGCAGCCGGACTGCGCGGCTGACTGGCCGGAGCGCCGCCACGCAGCCTCATGCTCGATCGGCGGCCGGCAGCGGCCTCCGCTGTGCAGCCGAGCCGTGTTGAACCAGACTGCGCACGCGGCGATCACGGGCTATAGCTGCGTGTTGGCGGCCCAAACGCGATCGGCGGTCAGCTCGGTCTCCAACGAGCCCACGAAGCTGTCAGCGAGGCCATTGTCACGAGCGTCGCCGACAGAGCCGGCTGACGCCGACGTGCGAGAGTCATCGAGCTGTTGGAGGTGGTCTTCGCCCACTTGCCGCGAGCCCTGAGCGGTGTGCGCCACAAGCGTGAAGTCCGCCCCAGGCTGTCGCGTGCCGAGCGACGTCTCTCGATGAACGCGCTCAGCTGCTCCGGCCTCCGTCGAGCTCCGTGGCGAGAGGTGGGCTTGCGGCGCGCTGGATGTCGCTCGCCCGCTTCGGCTCCCTGTTCGCCTGCTCCAGCTCGGCGATCCGCTCCGCATCGCAGCCCGCAGTCCTGGGCCGCATCCGGCTGCCGACTTCGACCGCAGCGACCCAGCCCGCTGCGCGTCTGCCTGCTCACCCCGATCTTCTCAGCGACCGAGCAGATCGCCGCGGCTGCTCTCGCACCGATCCCGATGCTCGGGCACCAGCCGCACGGGCCGCTCACGAACCTCCGCCGGCAGGTGTTTGCGCGTCTTTGTCATCACCCCGTCCTTCCAAGTAAGGAGGTCTCCAAGATTCCCGACGCGCACCACCACGTCTTCTTCTCTGCGCCTGCTGTGGCAGCTCGCCTCCAGGCTGCGGGGGCACGCCGGTCCGTCGACGCTGCGCATGGGCGTGCTCTCGCCGAAGCACCTGCGCGGCGTCGACGATGCGGCGGACGTCGTCCGGCTCATCGACGGCATGCAGCGTAGAGAGATCACGCTCGCCTATCCGTCCGTCTGCGAGCACACGCGTTCGGAGCCAGGAGAGCAGTCCGTCCCACTCGCGAGTGCGCAACAGGATGACGGGAAAGTGCCGGATCGTCGCCGTCTGAATCAAGGTGAGCGCCTCGAAGAGCTCGTCGAGAGTGCCATACCCGCCGGGGGCGATCACGAAAGCGCTGGCGTAGCGCACGAACATCACCTTGCGGGCGAAGAAGTGCCTGAAGCGAAGGCCGATGTCGAGGTGGGGGTTGAGCGCCTGCTCGTGAGGCAGCTCGATGTTGCACCCGATCGAGAGCGCCCCCACCTCACGGGCACCGAGGTTGGCGGCCTCCATCAGGCCGGGACCGCCGCCTGTGATGATCGCGTAGCCAGCGCTTCCAAGGCAGGCGCCAACCCTGCGGACGAACTCGTAGTTGGGGTGCTCGCGAGCGGTCCGCGCCGAGCCGAACACAGTTACGGCGGGCCCGACGTTCGCGAGCGCGTCGAAGCCGTAGGCGAACTCGTTCGCGATGTCCTTGATGCGATGTGAATCCGCGGCCCTCACGCTCGGCGGCTCGTCGCCCAGCCACAGCAGCAGCTCCTCGTCGAACGTGAGGTCGCGGTCTTCGTCAGGCTGGCGTCCAGCCTCGGTCATCTGAGCGGGCCCTCTGCGGCGATGGCGGGACGCTCCTGTGCGCGGCGTGGATCCTCAGCCTGGCGTCGAGCGCTCAGGCGAGGTCGAATCGGTCGAGGTTCATCACCTTCGTCCATGCTGCGACGAAGTCCTCTGTGAACTTCTGCTGAGCATCGTCGCTGCCGTAGACCTCCGCGATCGCGCGCAGCTCCGCGTTCGATCCGAAGACGAGGTCGACCCTCGTCCCTGTCCACTTCAGCTCGCCTGTGACGAGGTCGTGGCCGTCGAAGGTCTCCTCGTCGTGGGAGCTGGGCTTCCACGACGTCGACATGTCGAGCAGGTTGACGAAGAAGTCGTTCGTCAGCGTCTGTGGCCTTCGCGTGAACACCCCGAGGGAGGTTCCTTTCCAGTTCGCGCCGAGCACGCGGAGCCCTCCGATGAGCACCGTCATCTCTGGTGCGCTGAGATCGAGCAGGTTTGCGCGGTCGAGGAGCAGATACTCCGCCTTCAGCTGCTGCCCAGATCTGAGGTAGTTGCGGAAGCCGTCGGCGGTCGGCTCGAGCACCGCGAAGGACTCGACGTCTGTCTGCGCCTGCGAGGCGTCGGTGCGCCCAGGCGTGAAGGCGACCTCGACGGCGCAGCCTGCATCCTTCGCTGCGCGCTCGATCGCCTCGCACCCGCCGAGGACTATGAGGTCAGCGAGAGAGACTCTCTTGCCTGACG
>JAJYUP010000022.1 GCA_021792455.1 Actinomycetes bacterium
AGTAGCCGTTCGCCTCTCCGAAGGTTGCAAGCCACTGGATCTCGATCCCCTGGCCTGGGTAGTACTCCCACAGCAGGCGGCTGCCGGGGAAGCTCACGTGCTGCCTTGGGGTCAGTTCTGCGCCGCTGCCCGCCCACCAGCTCAGGTTGCGCTGCAGCGTCAGAAACAGCGAGGGGGCGAGCGCTGGGCCAAGCGCCCTGCTCTTCGCCGCCTCGTTCACGTTCGCAACGACGGCTGCAAGTTCCCTGTAGGGGGTGCCGGTCAGGCGGCGCAGAGCGCGCAGGCTGCCGAGGTAGGTGCTCCTCCAGCTTTCGAGCTGCGACTGGGCAATCGCCCCATCTGCGCGCAGCGAGGTGAGGTCGGCGAGCACGGGCAGCCTCCGTCGCCCCACCGCTGCGGGTCCGCCGGGTCCACGTCTGCCCGCCGCGGCCGCCACAGGCGCGCCCAGGCTCAACAGGCACGCCGTCAGCGTCGCTGCGCCTGCCAGCAGCCCTCGGAGCAGCCTCCCACGCGGCCCTCCACGCAGCCTCCCACGCGGCCCTCCACGCAGCCTCCCAAGCAGCCCTCCACGCAGCCTCCCACGCGGCCCTCCACGCGGCCCTCCACGCCGCCTGCGCATCCGTCGCCCGCCCTTCTCTGCGTGCCTCAGGCGCATCGCATCGGTGCTACGCTCGCGATCGGCTTCAGCTGCAGCGGCGGTTGCAGGCTCCTGGAAGCGGGTCCAAGAGCGGCGGTCGCGCCTGCAGGGGTCGGTCTTGCAAATGAGAGCACCTGTCTTCAACACGGTGATGCGCATGGTCGTTGCGGCGTTTGCCGTCGTGATCTTCGGCGCCGCTCTCTCCGCCTGCGGCGGGGCGCAGCCGACAGCCGCCGTGCTCATGCGCGACACCTTCAAAGGCGGCAGGCAGATCGAAAGCGGCGTGCTCGACGTCACATTCAGCCTCCAGGCGTCTGGGGGTTCAGGCAAGACAGAAGCCCTCCAGGTGCATCTGCATGGGCCCTTCCAGAGCGATGGCACCGACAGGCTGCCGCAGTTCGCGCTCAGCCTCGAGATGCGCGTCGGCGGTCACCCTCTCGCGCTTGGGGCGACCTCGGCGCAGGGAGGGTTCTTCCTCGATGTCGAGGGCAGCGAGTTCGCGCTGCCGAAGAAGGACGCTGAAACGCTTCAGAGCGCCTATGCGCAGGCGGCGAAGCAGGCGAGCAGGAGCGCCTCGAGCTTCGCGACGCTTGGGATAGAACCTGGAGCCTGGATTCAGAAGCCCGTGAACGAGGGCGAAGCGATGATCGACGGCGAAGCGACGGAGCACGTGCGCGCGAGCCTCGACGCTGAAAAGCTCCTCTCAGACGTCTCGCGCCTCTCTGAGGCGGCGGGATCGGTCGGTGCGAGCGGGCTCCCTGGGGCGCTCTCACCGAAGGTGCTGGACGCCCTTGCGCGGTCGATGAACGGTGCGCAGGTCAACATCTACACGGGCAGGGCGGACCACCTGCTCAGGCGCCTCACGATCACCGCCGCCCTCTCGATCGCCCCTGAAGCGCGGCAGGCGCTCTCTGGCCTCTCGAAGGCGAAGCTCAGCCTCGATCTCACCCTCTCCGAGGTCAACCGCCACCAGAGCATCACCGCCCCAAGCGGCGCAAAGCCGCTCTCGCAGCTGCTCGAAAGCCTCTCGAGCCTTGGACTCGTCGAACCGTCTGGAGCCTCGACCTCCAGCACCTCAGGCTCTGGCGCCTCGACCTCCAGCACCTCGCCCGAATCTTCGTCGAGCGCCAGCTCCTCAGGCTCCTCGACGTCCGGCTCCTCCGCCTACCTCGAATGCGTCCAGGCCGCGGGCGGAAGCGTGCACGAGCTGCAGAGGTGCGCCTCGCTGCTTCACGGCAGCTGAGCCGCGCTCGAGGTCTCGCCGCGCCTGCGCGCTACTCCTCTTCGAGGTCCCCCTCGCTCATCTCGTCGTCGAGCGGCCCTGAGAGCTCGTCGTCGAGCGGCCCTGAGAGCTCGTCGTCGAGCGGCCCTGAGAGCTCGTCGTCGAGCGGCTGCGCGAGCTCGTCGTCGACAGGGTCTGGCTGCAGGTCGAGGTCCTCGCTGCTCGCGCCCGCGCGCCTGCCGGCAGGGTGATAGGAGACGTCGAAGCGCTCGAGCAGCTCGTCGCGTCGATCCTCGTCGATTGGCGTCTCGTCTGAGATGAGCACCCAGGCGGCTCCATCGTCGTCGCCGTCATCGAAGATCTCCCTGTCGATCTGCGGCGAGTCGTCGACGATCAGCAGCACCTCAGTGCTCGGATTGAAGTAGGTGCCAGGCCGGATGAGGATGTCCTCGAGATCGAAGCGGCGAGGGGCTGCCATCGCATCTTTATACCCGACTGACGAGGCGACTACAGGTCGAGCTCTGAGAGCGTGCGTCGCACCTCCTGCTCGATGTCGAGCGGCGGCTGACCCCTCTGCACGCGCCTGCGGCTGCGCGCGGTTGCGAGCTGGCGCACTTCCTGCACGAGCTGAGGGTCGTGGGCGAGCAGCGGGGCAGAGTCGCGATCCTCCTCGGCGGGGCTTCGCTCGCCGAGGACCTCGCCCGCACCTTCGCCGCCACCGGCGCCGCCGGCCTCGCTGTCATCGTCGCCCGCACCGCCACCGGCGCCACCGGCCTCGCTGGCCTCGTCGCCCGCACCGGCACCGCCGCCGCCACCGGCATCTTCGCCCTCGACGGCGCGGCCGTCGTCGCCCCCACCGGCACCCTCACGGACGGCCGGATCGATCAGGCGCCGCATCTCCCGCTCGACGTCGAGGGGCTGCTGCCCTGCGCGCAGCCGCCTTGCGTTGCGAGCCTGCAGCATCTGCCGCACTTCGAGCTCGCGCAGGCTCGCCGCCGCCTCCGTCCCTGCTCGTGGGTCTGCACCGTCAGGAGGGGCGGCGCCTGTCCCGCCTGAGCCGATCTGATCGTAGGCGCGCGATTTCGAGAGCAGGCCGATCATCGCGATGGCTGCAAGCAGAGCGATCGCGCCGACGACGATGTCGATGAAGGGGCTGCCCACTCAACGATTGTCGCTCAGCGCGGCGGCCGCTGCGCCTCCAGCTGGAGCACTGAGGCGATCTCGCCACGCAGCTGACGCAGCTGGGAGCGCCGCCTGAGCAGCAGGCCTGCGAGCAGCAGCAGCCCAAGCAGGCTTGCGATGCCCACGGGAACGGTGATGCGCGAGTCGTTCGAGGCCTGGGTGACGGAGGCTGCGGGCACCTTCAGCGCCGCTTCAGCTGCTTTCGCCCTGTGCAGCGGAGCGGGGGCGACGGTGCGGTCGACGGGCTGCGTTTCCTCAGCGATTTCGATCATCTGGCGCGGCGAGAGGCTGTCGCTGAGGGTGTTCTCGATCCAGTAGACGGCGTTGCGTTCCCGCCAGGCGATCGTCGTGATGTTCTGCCCTGTGTAGTAGAGCGAGTAGATGCGCCCGCCGACCTTCACGTTCTGACTCGGGTTGTTGAGGATCGGCGGGTGCAGCCACGTCGTGCCCTCGATGTCGTAGTACTGCCCAAGCAGGCCATGGTCGACGACGATGACGTAGCTGGGATGAGGGTGCCCCTTCGGGTCGTGCAGCTTGTAGAGGCGGATCGTGTCCGGTTCTGATTCGGCGGTGGCGCTGCGTATGCGCGGGTACTCGAGCGGGAAGGGCAGATCTGGCGCGAGGCTGCGGGCGTGGGCGAGCGCTTCAGGGCTCGTAGGCGTCATCGACAGTTCGAGCCCGCTCTTGGCGGGGTGCCGCTTGACCGTGCTGAGCGCGTGATCGACGCGCGCTTTCGATATCGGGCGCGTGCCCCCGAGGAACCTGCTGACCGCTTCGTGGATCTGTTCCGGCGTCGCGGTGTCATGCGTCGCTTCGAGCGTGACAGGGAAGTTGATCTGGCGGACGGGCCTGCCCTGCACCTGGATCAGCAGCTCGAGCAGGTTGAGCACTTCTTCTTCGCCCTTGAGGTCGGTTTCGACGTTCTTGGCGAAGATGTGCTCGAACTTTTCGCGTTCTTCGAACAGTTTGCCGCCGAACTCCTTCTTCACTTCGAGCACGAACCGCTGGTCGCGCGCATCACGCACGAGCGAGGTGCTTTCGTGGCGGTTGGCGACATATGTGAGCGCCTGACGTCCACAGAGGTTCTGATACCCGGGCTGGAGGTTTATTTCCATGTACTGTTCTTCAGGTTCAGTCTGATTGTTGTGGTAGTAGCGCTTGTCGACGGGGAAGTAGACGCAGCCCATTTCCTCGATCGCGTGTTCGAATTTTTTGAAGTTGATGATGAACACGTGGTTGACGCTGAGCCCAAGCACTTCTTTGATCGTGTCGACCATGAGCTTGGTCCCGCCCGCGGTGCCGCCCCCGTTTTCCCAGCCGAACTGGTAGGCGGCGTTTATGCGGTTTTCTTCCACTTCCCCATCAGGCTTGTGGATGGGGACCCACAGCTCGCGCGGGATGGAGAGCATCGCGATCGTCGGCTGGCTCGGATCGATGCGGACGAGCAGCATCTCGTTGGAGTGCGGCAGCACCGGTGCCGTCGTCGTGCGCCTGCGTTCGTCGTTGCCCACGAGCAGCAGGGTCTCCGGCCCGCCTTTGTAGGTGGGGGCGAGCACTTTCGGGGCGACCTGCACGACCGACCCCTTTTTGAGCGCGGAGACGAGCCTTGCGACCTCGTTGTGCACGAGCGCGAACGTCGCGCCTGCGCCGATGAGCACGAGCAGCACGATGCCTGCCGCCATCCGCAGCAGCAGGCGCCTGCCGCCGCCCGCTGCGATCAGCGGCGCAGGCGGGGTGGGCGGCCCCAGCCGCGGTGCGAGCGGTGGGCGGCCAGCCCCTGGCGCTCTGGGTTCGATCCTGCTCATGTGAGTTTGATGCTGCTCATAGTGTTGGGGTGATGCTCATCTGAGTCTGCTGCTGCTGATCGTCTTGGGGTCGTGCCGACGGTGCGTGAGGGCGGATCTCTGGGCAACGGATGCGCGCGAAGACCCGATCGTAGGGGCAACGACGAGGCTACGCGTCAGCGCAGACGGTGCGGGATCGCGCGGGCAGCGAAGGAGCTGTCGCCGCCACTGCCTGCCGTCGATCGCGCTGCTACGATTGACTGACTGGTCAATCACCACCGGCGCGTGGCGGCCGGCCGGGGCGCGCCGCTCTCAGGCGCGCCCTCCCCCAAAACCCCCACGAAGGGTCCTTCAAACCGCATACCGAGGAGTCCGTGAGCGATGGTCGACTTCACCCTGACCGACGAGCAGAAGAGCCTGCGCGAGCTGGCGCACGACTTCGCTGAGAAAGAGATTCGGCCAGTCGCGTGGGAGTACGATCGCGACGGCACCTGGCCGAAGGAGATCATCGAGAAGGCGTGGCAGGTGGGGCTGATGAACACCCACATCCCAGAGGCCTACGGCGGCCCAGGGATCGGCGCCTTCGAGGGCGCCCTGGTCGAGGAGGAGCTCTCCTGGGGATGCTCCGGCATCCAGACCTCGATCGGCTGCAACGGGCTTGCGGCCGCGCCGATCATCCTCGGCGGCTCCGAGGCGCTGAAGCGCAGGTACCTGACGATGCTGACGGAGGAGTGCAGGCTCGCCTCCTTCTGCCTGACGGAGCCCGATGCGGGCTCAGACGTCTCAGGGATGCGCACGACCGCGGTGCGGCGCGGCGAGACGTATGTGATCAACGGCTCGAAGTGCTTCATCACCAACGGCGGCTACGCAGACTTCTACGTCGTCTACGCGAAGACTGACAGGGAGGCGGGGCACCGCGGAATATCCGCGTTCGTCGTCGAGCGCGACTGGGGCGTGGTCGTGGACAAGAAGGAGGACAAGCTGGGCCAGCGCGCCTCGAACACGGCGACGATCTCCTTCAACGACGTCGAGGTTCCGAGGGAGAACCTGCTGGCGCGCGAGAACGAGGGGTTCAAGCTGGCGATGATGACGCTCGACCGCACCCGACCCGGGGTGGCGGCGATGGCGACGGGGATAGCCCGCGCAGCACTGGAGTTCGCGAGCGACTACGCGAAGGAACGCGTCCAGTTCGGCGTGCCGATCGCGATGCACGAGGCGATCCAGTTCATGATCGCCGACATGGCGACGGAGATCGAAGCGGCGCGGCTTCTGACGTGGAAGTCGGCGGTGATGCTGGACAACGGCGAACGCAACACGCTCGTCTCCTCACACGCGAAGCGCTTCGCCGCCGACGCTGCGATGAAGGCGGCGACCGAAGCGGTGCAGATCTACGGGGGCTACGGCTTCATGAAGGAGTACCCCGTGGAGAAGCTCTTCAGGGACGCGAAGATAATGCAGCTCTACGAGGGCACCTCCCAGATCCAGCGCCTGGTGATCGCCCGCGAAACGCTGCTGCCCCGTCGTGTGGCAGAGCCGGCGGCTGCGTAGCGGCATGGGGGCCGTCTGCGGGGAAGGCTGCATGCAGGCGCGGCCCCGAGGACGTAGACTCGCGGCATGTTCGTAAAGAAGGCGGCAGTGGTCGGTGCGGGCACGATGGGCGGCCAGATCGCCCAGACGATCGCAGGCGCCGGCATCCCCGTGGTGCTGAAGGACATCAGCGAGGATCTCGTGGCGGCGGGCGTGGAGGAGGCCCGGCGCGTGAGCGAGGGTCAGCTCGCAGGCGATGTGAAGAAGGGCAAGCTGACGGATGAGCAGGCGAGCGCCTCCGTCGAGCAGGTGCTCTCCCTGATCACGCCGACGACCTCCTATGCGCCGTTCGCCGACGTCGACTTCGTGATCGAGGCGGTGCCAGAGCGGATGGAGGTCAAGCAGGCGGTGTTCGCCGAGCTGGACGCTGCGACGCCAGGGCGCGCGGTGCTCGCCTCGAACACCTCGTCGCTGTCGATCTCAGAGATCGCCGAAGTGACGCTGCGCCCAGAGAACGTGCTCGGCTTCCACTACTTCTATCCCGCCTCGCTGATGCCGTTGATCGAGGTGGTGGAGGGCGAGCAGACGAGCGAGGAGGCGATCGCCTGCGCGGTCGCCTTCGCCCAGGCGATCCGCAAGCAGCCGATCGTCTGCGGCGAGGTGCCAGGGTTCGTGGTGAACCGCATCCTGACCTCCGGCATGTCTGAGATCTGGCGCGAGCAGGAGCAGCGGCAGCTGTCGATAGAGGCGATCGACGAGGGGATCGGCGCGGCCGGCGTCGTGCCGATAGCCCCCTACCGGCTGCTGAACCTGCTGGGGCTCGACACCGTCCTTCACGTGGCAGAGCACCTCGCAGAGTCCTACGGCCCAGAGCGCTTCTACGTTCCAAGCGCGCTGCGGCAGCTGGTCGCCGACGGCAGGCTCGGAGCAAAGACGGGCGGCGAGGGCGTCTACGACCCGGAGGGGCGGCCGAACGTGCCCGGGCAGGCGCAGCCAGACGTCGGCGAGCTCGTCCAGCTGCTTTCGCTGAAGAGCTTCGTGGAGGCCTGTCTGCTGCTGGAGGAGGGCGTCGCAAGCCACAGGGACATCGACTTCGGGATGATGGCGGGCGCCGGCATGGACCCGCGCAGGGGCCTGATGCCGCCGTTCATGAAGGCGGACGCAGAGGGGCTCGATGAGGTCCTGAACCGCCTGAGCGCCGCCGCCGAGCGACACGGAGAGCGCTTTGCGCCGCCGCGGATACTGCGACGGCTGGTCGCCCAGGGGCGGCTCGGCACGGCGAGCGGGCAGGGGTTCTACGCCTATCCGAGGCCCGATGAGCAGCAGCCCGCCGAGCGGTTGAAGCTCGAGTCGCGCGAGGACGGGGTCGCGATCGCCTGGCTTTCGAACCCGCCGATGAACGCGCTCTCCCCAGAGGTGGTGGAGGACTTCGAGAAGGTGTGGCAGGCGGTGGTGAAAGGTGGGGTGCGGGCGCTGATCGTCGCCTCGGCGAACCCGATGCTGTTCTGCGCCGGTGCGGACATAAGGGCGTTCACGACGATGGACGAGCAGGCGGGCAGGCAGCTGATCGACCGCGCTCACGATCTGTTCGCCGAGATGCGGGCGAGCTCTGTGACGACGATCGCCGCGGTGAACGGGCTCGCCTACGGCGGCGGCTGTGAGCTTGCGATGGCCTGCGACTTCAGGATCGCTGCGCGCTCGGCGATCTTCGGGCAGCCGGAGATAAAGCTTGGGATCATCCCAGGGTTCGGCGGCACCCAGCGCCTGCCGGCGCTGATCGGGGCCGCCGACGCGCTGGAGATGAACCTGACAGGCGAACCGATCCTGGCAGGCGAAGCGCTGGCTCTGAGGCTGGCGAACAGGGTCGTGGCCGACCACGAGCTGCTCGATGCCTGCCTGTCCTGGGCGGGCAGGCTGGCAAGGCAGGCGCCGAAGGCGATCGCTGAGATAAAGCGGGTCTCCGCAGGCGGCGCGACGGCGGCGGGGATTGAGGCGGAGAAGGCGGCGTTTGCGGCGGTCTTTGCAAGCGGCGATGCAAAGGAGGGCATCTCCGCGTTCCTTCAGAAGCGGCCCCCGAGGTTCAAGGGCAGCTGAGCGGCGCGAGGCCAGCGTCGATCCCAGGCACACCCGGTTCAGCCGATCGGATCGGCGACGGCTATGAGACAGATCGCCCCGCAGGAGCGTTGCCCTCGAGCAATCGATCCAGATCTGGCAGCGCGGCCCAGCCGATCAGCTCCCCTGCGCTGCGGCGCTGGGACTCCTGCCCGCCGTAGACAACGGCCGCCTGATCGATCTGCCAGCGCCCGTCGCCGCGTGCAGCGACCAGCTCGGCGAAGTGCGGGAAGGCCTTGAAGTACTCGCTGGATGGAGTACGGCCGGCCTTCGCCTCGATTGCCGTGATCCGGCCGCCGTGGTCTATGAGCAGGTCGATCTCATGCCGGTCTCGCTCACGGTAGAAGGACAGCTCGGCGCGTTGCGCGCGATGGCGATGCATCTTCACGATCTCTGAGATCACCCAGTTCTCGAACAGGGCGCCGCGCAGCGGATGGGTCGCCAGCTGGCGGGGGTCCCCGATTCCGATCAGGTTCGCTGCGAGGCCGGTGTCGTGGAAGTAGAGCTTTGGGTGTCTGCTCAGGCGCTTGCCGAGGTTGGCATGGAAAGGGGGAAGGCGGAAGACGATGAAGCTGGCCTGAAGCACGGAGATCCAGCTGCGAGCCGTCGGCTGTGTGATGCCGCAGTCGGAGGCCAGCGACGCGAGGTTGAGCAGCTGCCCGGTGTGTCCGGCGCAGAGGCGCAGGAACGTGTGGAAGGCGTCCAGGTCGCCGACTCGGAGGAGGCTGCGGACGTCTCGCTCCAGGTAGGTGGCGGTGTAGTCGGAGAGCCACTCGTTCGCCGGAAGCTGCCGATCGTGAATGCGCGGGTAGCCTCCCTGCCAGAGGATGGTGTCGAGATCGTGAGGAGGACGCGGGAAGCGTTGGATCTCCGCGAGCTCCAGGGGGAGAAGCTCCAGCAGCGCCGTGCGCCCGGCAAGCGACTGACTCACCCCATCGAGCAGCGTGAGGCTCTGTGAGCCGGTGAGGATGAAGCGCCCCGGCGTGGGGTCCTCGTCGACGATGACCTGCAGGTGGGAGGTCAGCCCCGGCGCCCGCTGAATCTCATCGAGTATCGCGCCTGCGCCGGCGAAGCGGTCAAAGAAGGCAAGCGGGTCCTCATGGGCGAGCGCGCGCTCAGAAGGAGCCTCCAGCGAGACGTAGGCGTGGTGAGGGAACGCAGCCTTGGCGAGCGTCGTCTTGCCTGATTGCCGTGGACCCGTCACGGTCACGACCGGATGCTGTGTGGCGAGCCGCTCGAGCTGATCCTGAAGGGTCCGGCGAATCATGGTTGGACAATATCAAACTCAGCTTTTGAGATAGCCCATATGTGGATCGGCTCGACGAACCACGCCGCCCATCGTGCCGGGCGAGGCCCTTCCGCCTTCTGCCGGCCAGGTCGCCGCCGCGAGACCACCGCTGAGGCGGCGCTCGCTGCGAGATCCCGCTCAGGCCGTCGCCGCCGCGAGATCCCCGCTCAGGCGGCGCTCGCTGCGAGATCCCGCTCAGGGACGATCTTCCAGCGCTGCGCCAGCTCGCGCAGCGGGTCGGTCATCGGCCAGCGGTCTGGGAGCGGCTCGCCAGCGTATTCGACGCTTGCGCCCTTGAGGGCCATCGATCCCGTGTTGTCGCCGATGCGCCTGATCTCTGCGAGCTCATCAGGGCTGAGCGGGCTGACCGCGGGGGTTGCGGCGAGATCGGCGCGCTTGCTCTCGATCGGACGTGGGCGATCCCCCGTCTCCTGGATCAGCGTCGGCGCGACGCAGCGCACGCCGGGATGGGCGAGGTTCCACGCGCAGGCGAGCTGCAGCGGCGTGAGGCCGTGGCGCTGCGCGTAGGGGAGCATCTGCTGCAGGCGCTCCGAGCCCCGCTGCACCCAGCCCGCCGGGCGGAAGGCGCGGTGGTCGTGGCTTGGAAAGCTCTGCCCAGGCACCACGTCGCCGTGGAAGAGGCCCCCATAGTCGACGACCCTCGTGATGAGCGAGACGCCGTGGCGGGTTGCGGCATCGAGCACGAGCTCGCCAGGCCATGGCTCCATCGGGCTGAGGATGATCATCGCCCAGTCGATCGTCTGCCCGAAGCGCTCGAGACAGTCGATGAGGTCGAGCGTGAACCCGTTCGCTGGGCCGGGGGCGAGGCCGATCGCGGCGGCGAGTCCCTGCTCACGCACGGCCGAGAGGCCCTCCCAGACAGCGGCGCTGCGGTAGCCGACGCTGTCAGGGTTGTGCAGCAGCAGCAGGTCGAGATGATCGGTGCGCAGGCGCGCCAGCATGCGCTCCGTCGCGAGCTGAATGTAGGAGGCGAACTGATCCTCTCCGCGCAGCCTGGCATCGGTGAAGCGCGGGAAGCCCTTCGCGCCGTCCCGCCTGCCTGAGTAGAAGTCGTGGCCGATCGCGCCTACGAGATTGAAGCTGTCGCGGTCGAGGCCTGCGATCGCCTGACCAAGCAACAGGTCCGCCTGCCCCTCCCCATAGACGTCGGCGCTGATGAGGGTGTCGATGCCCTCCCCTGGTCGAAGCAGCGCGATCAGCCGCTTCTCTGAGATCGGCTCGCCAAAGCGCATGAAGCGCCCGCCGCTCCAAGTGCCGATCGCCGTGCTGCTGAGCTCTGCGCTCATCGAGCGCGAAGTCTAGCCTCGCGCCACGCGCGCGGGGGGAGGCACATGCGCGCGGGATTGCGGCATGTCAGGCACTTGCGTCGATCTGCCGATGAGCCATTGTGGTGAGGAGAAGCAACGATCAGACGCCACTTCAGAGCGCGGGTCCACGTTCGAGGTCACGCCGCTTCGCGCTTGCCGCCGCCTGCCTGCTGTGCGCTGCGGGGATCGTCGTCTCTGTGGGCGTCGCGATGCTGTGGCGCACGAGCGCGGACGAACATGCCCGCCAGGTGCTCAGGAGCACCTCTGGGGAGGTGAGCGCAGCGCTTGCGAGCGATCTGCGCCGTGAAACGGACTTCCTCAGCACCCTGCGCGCGATCGTCTCGATGCAGCCTCACATCAGTGAGCGCAGCTTCCTGCAGTGGTATGAGGCACTCGAGCCGCGACACGGTGACCTCGGCACCGTCGCGACCGCGGTGATCGCGGTCGTGCCGGCGAGGGAACTGGCCTCATTCCAGCGCAGGCGGTTCTCAGAACCGTCGTTTCGCGCGCTCGCGGGCACGAGTCGCCAGATCATCCCTGCAGGGCGCCGCAGCCGTTACTGCCTGCTCTCAGCCGGGTTCTCGAAGCTCCAGCGGGCTCCCCTCGTGCAGCTGGTGGGGCACCTGGACTGGTGCACGAACACCGTTGCCGGGCTGGGTTCAGCGCTTGCCGCCGCCGCCCGCACAGGCGAGGTGGTCGTGACGCCTGAGGCGGTCGGCACGACCTTCATCGGGTCGGCCGTGTACCGGCAGGGCGCACCGGTGGCGACAGCTGCGCAGAGGCAGGCGGCGACGATCGGCTGGGTGTGGAGCTCCTTCGATGTGCAGGCACTGCTGAACAGCGTGATCGGCTCCGAGCACAAAACGAGCGTCTCGCTCTATCACCGGGACCCAGGCGAAGGGCTCACGAAGATCGGAAGTGCCGGGAGCGCGCCGAGGGCCGCGCTCGCCGACTCGTTCGCCCTCGACGGCAGCGGCGCGTGGCGCCTCGAAGTGAGAGGCGTGCCAGGACTTGGTGGAGGTGTGATCGCAGCGGGCCCATGGGTGGTCGTGCTCGTGCTCGGGGTGGTGGCGAGCATGCTCGTCTCGGCACTTGCGCTTGCGCTGCTGAGCTCCCGTCAGAGGGCCTTCGCGCTCGTCGCGGAGACGACCGGCAAGCTCCGCCACCAGGCTCTCCACGACTCCCTCACCGGGCTTCCGAACAGGGTGCTCGCGCTGGGGAGGGCTGAGCAGATGCTGGACAGGGCCCGCGAGCTCGGGGGTCAGGTCGCAGCGCTCTATGTCGACCTCGACGGCTTCAAGCACGTCAACGACACGTTCGGCCACGCGACTGGCGACGAGCTGCTCGTGATCGCAGCAGGCAGGCTCCGAAGCGTCGTGCGCGAAGGCGACACAGCCGCCCGCCTCGGTGGCGACGAGTTCGTCGTGCTGCTCGACTGCCGGCAGCTGAGGAGCGGACCGGTCCCGATCGCCAAGCGGATGCTCGAGGTGCTTCGTCAACCGTATGCGCTGAGCGGCGAGGGCGCGCGTCGCCTGTCGCTGACGGCAAGCATAGGGATCGCGGTCGGCACGCGACCAAGCGCGGAGGAGCTGCTGCGCGACGCCGACGTTGCGCTGTATGAGGCGAAGGCCGCGGGCCGCGACCGCTACGTCCTCTTCGAAGCTGCGATGCAGACGGCGGTGCAGGACCGCCTCACCCTCGAGATGGATCTGAGCGAGGCGCTCCTCCGGGGAGAGCTCCGACTCGTCTACCAGCCGACAGTGGAGCTCGGCAGCGGGCGGATCGTCGCGGCAGAGGCGCTGCTGCGCTGGGCTCACCCTGAGCGCGGGCTCGTCGAGCCAGCAGAGTTCGTGCCGATCGCGGAGCAGAGCGGCCTGATCGTGCCGATCGGCCGCTGGGTGCTCGAGCAGGCGTGCGCCCAGGCCGCCGACTGGCACCGGCGCGGCCATCGGATCGGGATCGCCGTGAACCTGTCAGCGCGCCAGATAGACCGCAGGGCGCTCGTCGACGAAGTGAGGACGGCACTCGACGGCAGCGGCCTCGATCCAAGCTCTCTGACGCTGGAGGTGACGGAGACGACGATCATGCGAGAGGCCCGGCTGAGTGCACATCGGCTGCGGGCCCTGAAGGACCTCGGCGTGCGGCTTGCGATCGACGACTTCGGGACCGGCTACTCCTCGCTTGCCTATCTGCGCCAGTTCCCTGTGAACACGCTGAAGATCGACCGCTCCTTCGTCGCCGGCATGACCTCCTCGAAGGAGTCTGCTGCCCTGGTGCGCACCCTCGTGCAGCTCGGGCGCACGCTGGAGCTCGAGACCCTCGCAGAGGGCATCGAGCAGCCCGCCCAGCTGGAGGCGCTGAGGCGCGAAGGCTGCAGGTACGGCCAGGGGTTCCTGTTCGCGATGCCGCTTCCCGCCGCGGCGCTGGAGGCGATGCTCCAGAGCGAGGCGGTGCGGCTGAGGGGTGAGGATGCGCAGCGCACGCTCAGGGTTTGAGCAGGCGCCTCGCTCTCAGCGCTGCCTGGAGGCTCTGCAGCGCACTGGAGAGCATGCTGCGGTCGACAGGCGAGGGCTCGCCTGCGCCCGCGCCTGCAACGATCCCCGCCGCCTGCGCGGCGAGGTGCTGATGAAGGCGCTGCAGCTCTGCATACCGGCCCGCGAGCGCAACCCCAGGGTGATCTGCGAGCTCGGAGAGGGCTGCAGCGTAGGCGCGCTCGAGCTCGATCGCGCAGTGCGCATACCTGCCTGCCTTCAGGTCGCTTGAGGCCCGCAGCACGAGCTCCTCGCAGATGAGCGCAACTTCGCGGCCGCTGAGCAGCGCCGCAATCCGCTCCTGCGCAGCCGCCCCTGCGAGCAGACCTCGACGGTGGGAGCGCCGCGCGCGCATCGACGGTATCTGCCTCGTCGACTGCGACGGTCCGAGCGACTGCGACGGTCCGATCGACTGCTCGTCTGCCGGCAGGCGCAGTCGTCTCGCCTCGGTCGAGCGCCCGACGGAAAGCTGCTCGCCCTCGCCATAGCCCGCCCAGAGAGCGAGCGTCGCTCTGCGGTCGACGGTGCCTGCGCGATCGTCTGCGGCGGCGATCCTGCACGCCTCGCAGAGCCTGTCTATCGCGCCGAAGGCGATGTCGATCGCCTCCTCGGCCTCGATGCGCGCAAGGACCTCCCCTGCCGTCTCAGGGCTTGGCAGGGGATCGCCGTCTACGACGGTGACGAACGTGAATCGCTCCCGGTGGGATTCGCAGTCCCGATCGGGCGTCCGCGCAGGCGCAGGAGGCGCAGGCGGCGCGATCGCCGCGGTTGGTGCAGAAGGCACCTCGACGGTGTGCACGATCGCCACCTGGTGACCTTCGCCTCCGTCGGCTGCCCGCAGCAGCCATCGCCCGTCCGGCACGCTGAGCATCGCAGGCAGCTTCACCTGCACGAACGCGAGAAGGCGCGGTGACACGCTCGCACCGTATCCTGATTGGCATCTGGAGGCTGTCGGCGCGCGGCTCGGGGTGTGTCCGGCAGCGCGACGAGGAGAAACTGAGCGAGACGAGGAGAACCGAGATGACGAGCGGCAGCGAGAACGGAAGGGGACTGCGCGATCTGATCGCGAGCCGGACCGAGGATCGGCTCGGCCGGGCGCTCACCGAGCTGCTGGAGAGCCCGCTTTTGAGCGGCGCGATCGGGAGGGCGTTCGACGCGAAGGAGAAGGCCGCGCAGGCGCAGGAGCTCGCGATGGGCGCGCTGAACCTGCCGTCAGCCGCCGACATCGAGCGCTTGACACGCAGGCTGCGCTCAGTCTCCCAGCGGCTCGAGGCCGTCGAGGAGGTGGTCTCACGTCTCGACAGGGGCACGGGCAGCCGTCTCGCCGCAATCGAGCAGCGCCTGGAGTCCCTCGGAGGCACGGTGGAGGCGATCGCCGCGGAGATCGCGGCAGGCGGCGCGGCGAGCAAGAGCCCGCCCCGCCCGCGCGCGAGCAGCTCCGCGAAGCGGCGCTCCGGCAGCGCGCCGACGACGAAGGAGTGAGTGGGGATGAGGCGCGGCGCGAGCAGCGCCGCGATGGGGCTGCGGTTGCCCGGTCACGCGCCACTGGCGCGAACCGCTGCGGCGCCGACGCTTCGCGCACGCGCGAGCAGCAGCTCATCGTCGATGCGCCGCCGCTCACCGTGAGATCCGAACACGTCTGAGACGATGAGCAGGCAGCCGATCGCGATCTCACGCTTCGCGGCGAGCGCGAACAGGGCTGCCGCCTCCATCTCGATCGCAAGCGCCCCTGCCGCCCGCCAGCTCGCCTGTCTGCCCGAGGCTGCAGGCTCATAGAACAGATCGGTGCTGACGATCAGTCCAGCGAGCGTCGGCTGAGCACAACAGGAAAGCGCCTGGCTGAGAGACTCGCTGGCGCTGACGCGATCACCGCTGAGCAGCCGTCCGACACCGTCGGCGGCGAGCGCTTCGGTGGCGAGCACGACGTCGCCGAGCTGAAGGGCAGGATGGAGAGCGCCGCAGGTGCCGACGCGGACGGCGCAGGAGAGGCCGAGCAGGATCAGCTCCTCGAGCACGATCGCCGCGGACGGACCGCCGATGCCGGTGCTCTGGATGAGCAGCGGCTGCCCATCGGCCTTCGCGGGGCCTGAGTACCCCCACAGGCCGCGGTGATGGTTGAACATCTTCGGCGAGTCGATGAGCTCCTGCGCAAGCGCAAGCGCTCTGCCAGGGTCGCCGGGCAGCAGCGCGCGGGGTGCCGCCGCCGCCGCCGGCCTGAGGTGGATCGTGCGCTGCTCCCGCATTCCTGTGGCGACTCTAGACTGCGATCGATGTGGGTGTTGATCCGATCGCTTCCCCCGCGATGAAGCGCGTGCCCTCAGACGGCGCCTTGGCAGCTGCTGCACCCTCGCGCGCGCGTGCGGCCGCGTCGCTGCCTGCGAGGACGGCGACCGTACCCCCCCTCGCGTCCGCCGCCGCAACAGCGATCCGTTCGCCTTGGATCGTTTCGGGGCGGACGCGAGGGCAGGCAGAGCCGCCGTCAGGCAAGGTGGAGCTCACGTTCGCGAGGGTCGCGGCGATGGCAGGCGTCTCAGAAGCGACGGTGAGGCGCTGGGTGAGGGATGGCCTCGTCCCTCAGTTCGACGGCCACTGGACGCGAGCGTCCGCGGCGCACGCGAAGCTCGTCGCGAGGCTGCGCGCTCGCGGCTACACCGTCTCTCAGATAAGGGAGGCAAGCCAGTCTGGACGGCTTGCCTTCGGCTACATCGAGGAACTGCTGCCAAGCACCGACGGCCGGTTCACGCTTGCCGAGGCGGTGCGGATCACGGGGCTGCAGCCTGAGCTGGTGGAGCGCGTCTGCGCATCGACGGGGCTGAGCGGCGTCTCGACGGAGTCGATCTCCGAGCAGGATCTGCAGATGCTGAGGTACGTGGCCGACATCATCGCCGCAGGCTTTCCGCTGCCGGCGCTGCTCCAGCTGCTCCGGGTGTATGGGCAGGCGATGGCACAGATCGCCGACGCCGAGGTGCGGCTGTTCCACCTGTACGTGCACGAGCCGTTGATGCGCGCAGGCGTGCCAGGCGCCGAGATGACGGAGGAGATGGAGTCGCTGACGCGGGACGTGCTGCCGTTCGTCGTTCCCTTCATGAACTACTTCCACGGGCGTCAGCTCGCCCACTTCATCGAACAGGACGTGATCGGCCACATCGAGGCGGACCTCGACGGCGAGGCGGACACGGAGGGGCGCATGCGGGTGACGATCGCCTTTGCCGATCTCGCCGGCTACACGCGTCTGACCGAGGAGCGCGGCGACGAGGGGGCTGTAGAGGCGGTGGAGAGGTTCTCCCAGGCGGTCTCGCGAACGCTGCCGATCGACGCCCGCGTGATAAAGACGCTGGGAGACGAGGTGATGATCGTCGCAGCCGACCCCGTCGGGCTGACTGAATGGGCGGTGGAGTTCGCCCACAGTCGGGGTGCCGGCTCCGAGGCGCCGACCCGGATAGGCATCCATCACGGCGAGGCGCTCTACCGCGACGGCGACTACTACGGCAGGGAGGTGAACCGGGCGGCACGCGTGGTTGCGCGCGCCTCCGGCGGAGAGGTGCTGGTGACGCGCCCTGTCGTCGAGGCGGCGGCGAGCTCAGGCAGGGTGGGCTTCGAACGGATCGGGGAGGTGAGCCTGAAGGGCTTCTCCCAGCCGACGGAGCTCTTCCAGGCGCTGATCGTCGAGGACTGAGCTGGAGGCGCCTACGCTCGATGCCCGAGCCGCGAGCCCCGATGGGACAGCCCGATGCCCCGCTCGACCCAGAGCCCGCCGCCGCCGTGCGTGCGGAGCGTGGTGAGGGCATCTGTGCGGAGCGTGGTGAGGGCACCGCTGCGGAGCGCCCGAAGGCAGACGACGTCGCGTGCACCGCCGAAGAGATCATCGAGCGCGTCGTGCAGGAGGGCCTTCTGAGGAGGGGTGGGCCCGTCGTCGTGATGCTGTCCGGCGGCCGCGACTCAGTCTGCCTGATCGATCTCGCCTGCTCGATCTGCTCTGCTGAGAACGTGCAGGCTCTGCACGTCAACTACGGGCTGCGAGCGCAGGCGGATGAGGATGAGGCTCATTGCGAGCAGCTGTGCGAGCGTGTGGGAGTGAGGCTGACGGCGCACCGTGTCTCGCGCCCTGCGAAAGCCGGCAACCTGCAGGCCTGGGCCCGCGAGGTGCGCTACGCCGCGGCGAGGCAGATCGCCGAGCAGAAGGGGGCGCTGATCGCCGTGGGGCACACGGCGACCGACCAGGTCGAGACGATCCTCTACCGCCTCGCGGCCTCGCCTGGGAGGCGCGCTCTGCTCGGCATGAGCGCGAGGGAGGGCCGTCTGATCCGCCCACTGCTGTCGCTCACGCGCGAGCAGACCGCCGCCTACTGCATCGCGAGAGGGCTGCGCTGGCGCGAGGATGAGAGCAACCTGAGCGCGCGCTACGCCCGCAATCGCGTGCGGCATGGCCTGCTGGAGGCGCTGAGGGCGGTGCACCCTGCGGCACAGGGCAACGTGCTTCGCACAGCGGAGCTGCTGCGGCAGGAGACCGCTCTGCTGGATGGTCTGGTCGACGACGAGCTCGACGGGGGGGCGAGCATCTCGCTCGAGCGACTGCAGCAGCTGCAGCCCGCGCTGGCGCGCCTGCTGCTGATCCGCCTCGCCGAGGACGCATGTGGACGATACGTCCCACAGGCCGGCGATCGGGTGGCCGAGCTGCTCGAGCTGGGGCGCAAAGCGCCCCGGGCGCAGCTGCACGTCGGCGGCAACGTCGCCGCGATGATCGAGGACGGGCGTTTGTGGATGGTGAAGCTGCCCCCACGCGATCGCGGGGAGGCGGGCGGTGCGGGCGGAGGTTAGACTCCAGCAGGTGGCTGCGCAGCACACCGTCGCGCCCGCGCACGGCGAAGCGGACAGGCCGAAGGTGCCGGTGCCGCCAGGCGTGGGCGAGGTGCTCGTCTCCGAGCAGGCGCTCCGCGCGCGCGTGCGCGAGCTCGGTGAGGCGATCTCCGAGGACTACGAGGGCAGGACACCGCTGCTCGTCGGGGTGCTGAAGGGCGCGGTGTTCTTCCTGTCCGATCTGATGCGCGAGATCGAGGTGCCCGTCGAGGTCGACTTCATGGCGGTCGCCTCCTACGGCTCAGCGACCGACTCCTCCGGCGTCGTCCGCATCTTGAAGGATCTCGAGGAAGCGATCGAAGGCAGGGATGTGCTGATCGTCGAGGACGTGGTGGACTCCGGGTTGACCCTGCAGTACCTGATGCGAAACCTGGGTTCGAGGGGTCCGGCCTCGCTCGAGGTGTGCACGCTTCTGAACAAGCCCGACCGCCGCCGGGTGCATCTGCCGATGCGCTACGTGGGATTCGACATACCTGACGAGTTCGTCGTCGGATATGGGCTCGACCATGGGCAGCGCTACAGGAACCTGCCCTTCGTCGCGGCGCTGGAGCGGCGATGAGCGCATCGGACGGGCGAGTGCGCGGACCCGCACCTCGAGGGCTGCAGCGCGGCAGGTGCGGCGCCCGTGCGGGGCGAGCGTGCAGGCGGGGCGGGCGAGAGGCCGTGGTACGCTGAGGGACTGGCGGCCATCGAGCTGGCCGCCCAAAAAGCACCTGCGGACACTCACATGAGCCGTTTTTTCAAGAGCGCCTTCTTTCCGATCGTGATCGTGATCGTGCTGGCGTTCTTCGCCTCGAAGCTGATCTCCTCCGGCCAGACGCCCGGACCGACGCACACATACCAGACGCTGATCAGCAGGGAACTGCCGAACCACGAAGTGAAGTCGGTGAAGCTGAAGCAGAAAGCGAGTGCCCTCGAAGTCACGCTGAAGACCCACAAAGAAGAAAAATACGAAGTGGGCTACGTGCCTCAGGCGGCGCCGCAGCTGATCGAACAGCTGAAGCAGACGAACACCCAGTTCAACGTCGAAACGAACGGCAGCAGCATCTGGCTTTCGCTGCTGAGCTACATCCTCCCCGTCGCGCTGTTCCTCGGCTTCTGGCTGTTCATCATGAACCAGGTCCAGGGCGGGGGATCGAGGGTGATGTCGTTCGGCAAGTCCCGCGCGAAGCGGCTCTCCGCAGACTCGCCGAAGATCACGTTCAGAGATGTCGCAGGTGTCGATGAGGCCGTCGAGGAGCTGCATGAGATAAAGGAGTTCCTCGAGAACCCGAAGAAGTTCCAGGCGCTCGGTGCCCGCATCCCGACAGGCGTGCTGCTGTACGGGCCGCCAGGCACAGGCAAGACGCTGCTGGCGCGGGCGGTCGCCGGGGAGGCGGGCGTGCCGTTCTTCTCGATCTCAGGGTCAGACTTCGTCGAGATGTTCGTCGGCGTCGGCGCCTCCCGCGTGCGCGATCTGTTCGAGCAGGCGAAGCAGAACTCGCCGTGCATCATCTTCATGGACGAGATCGACGCCGTCGGCCGCCACCGCGGCGCAGGACTTGGAGGCGGACACGACGAGCGCGAGCAGACCCTGAATCAACTGCTCGTCGAGATGGACGGCTTCGAAGCGAAGGACAACATCATCATGATCGCGGCGACGAACCGGCCAGACATCCTCGATCCCGCGCTGCTGCGTCCAGGCCGTTTCGACCGTCAGATCGCGGTCGACCGTCCCGACCGCAAGGGCCGGGCGAAGATCCTCGAGGTGCACACGAGAGGCAAGCCGCTTGCGAAGGACATCGACATCGACGCGCTTGCGGGCCAGACGACGGGCTTCACGGGCGCCGATCTCTCGAACCTGATAAACGAGGCGGCGCTGCTCGCCGCCCGCACAGGCAAGCGCGAAATCGGCCAGGAAGAGCTCGAGGAGGGGATCATGCGTGTGATCGCCGGCCCAGAGAAGAAGACCCGCGTGATGAGCGAGAAAGAGCGTCTGATCACCGCCTTCCACGAGATGGGCCACGCGATCGTCGGCCACTACCTGGAGAATGCCGACCCCGTGCACAAGATCTCGGTCGTCTCGCGTGGCCAGGCGCTCGGCTACACGATCTCGATGCCCCAGGAGGACCGGTTCCTGACGACGAGGGCGGAGCTGAACGACACGATGGCGATGACGCTCGGCGGTCGTGCGGCGGAGGAGATCGTCTTCGGCGAGATCACGACCGGCGCTTCGAACGACCTCGAGAAGGTGACCCAGACGGCGAAGCAGATGGTGATGAGGTTCGGGATGAGCGAGAAGCTGGGTCCGCGCGTCTTCGGGCACGACCACGGCCAGCCCTTCCTCGGCCGCGAGTTCTCGACCGAGCCCGACTACTCCGACGAGATCGCACGCGAGATAGACGACGAGGTGCTGCGCATCGTCGAAGCTGCCCACCAGCGTGCTCGTGACATCCTGACTGAGCATCGCGCATCGCTCGAGACGATCTCCCAGATCCTGCTGAAGCGGGAGACGATCGAGAAGGCGGAGTTCGAGGCGCTGCTCGCCGGCGAGAGCGAGCAGGAGGTGTTCGGCGCCGAGCAGGAGCCGCCTGAGCTGCCCGCCCCACCGCCCTCGCCGGCGAGCCGTCCAGGACGCGAAGCTCCGAGGCCGCTGCCGCGCCCAGGGCTTGCAGGAGGAGCCGCAGACATCGTCGGCGGCCAACTCGACCGCCCAGACGTGGTCTGAAGCCGTCGGCTGGCAGCCTGCGCCCCTCCGCTGAGGACGCCGACGAAGCGGCTTGGAGCCTGAGCGGCGCGACTTCGGGGGAGTGCTCCGAGGCGGTGGACCGCCTCGACGGATTGCGCTTGATGGGCATCGTGAACGTGACGCCCGACTCGTTCTCTGACGGCGGGCGCTACCTGGAGCCGCAGGTGGCGATCGAGCATGGCCTGCGCCTCGCCGACGAGGGCGCCAAGCTGCTCGACATCGGGGGCGAATCGACCCGCCCCGGTGCGCTGCCCGTCGCTCTGGAGGAGGAGCTGCGGCGCGTGCTGCCAGTGGTGGAGGGCCTTGCCGCGCGGGGCTGTGGCGTCGGGGGCGCCGCGGAGATCTCGATCGACACGGCGAAGGCAGCTGTCGCGAGCGCCGCCTTTGCAGCGGGCGCGAGCTTCCTGAACGATGTGACAGCACTCGAAGGCGACCCGCGCATGGCCGAGCTCGTCGCCCGCAGCGGCGCAGAGTGCTGCCTGATGCACAAGCGGGGAGATCCGAGGGACATGCAGATCGCCCCCGAATACGAGGATGTCGTCTCCGAGGTGAAGGCCTTTCTCGAAGCCCGCCTGCGATTTGCAGTCTCAGAGGGCATCGACGAGCGCAGGATCGTGCTCGATCCCGGCATCGGCTTCGGCAAGACCTGTGCGCACAATCTGGAGCTGCTGCGTCGCCTGGACGAGATCGCAGCGCTCGGCAGGCCTGTGCTGATCGGCACCTCGCGCAAGTCGTTTCTGGGCAGGATCGCGGCAGAAGCCGCCGGCGCATCGAACTCGGTGCCTCCCGATCAGAGGTTGCCAGGGACGATCGCCTCGAACGTACTCGCCCTGCAGCGGGGCGCTCGGATCTTCAGGGTGCACGAGGTCGCGCCGGTGCGCGATGCCCTCGCGCTCGCGGCTGCTACGTTGGGCTGCAGATGGAAAGGCTAGGCGGCAAAGGGGACGATGGCGGGCAGGACGAGCGTGAGGCTGCAGGCGGCGGGGAGGCTGCAGGCGGCGGGGAGGCTGCAGGCGGCGGGGAGGCTGCAGGCGAGGCGGATGCTGCCGGCGCGGGCGAGTATGAAGGCGAGGGGGAGGGCGAAGAGCCTGCAGAAGCTGAGGACGAGGACGAGGAGGGGAGCCTCGAGTCGGTCTCGATCGAGATCAGCGGCCTCTCGCTGTACACCCATCACGGGGTGAGCGAGGCGGAGCGGGAGGTCGGCCAGCGGCTCGTCTTGGACGTGAGGCTGGAGCTCGGCGAGGTCGACGCGACCGCCACAGACAGGATCGAGGACACGGTCGACTACGCAGAGGTCTGCCAGCTCGTGACCCTGGTCGCCCAACAGCGCTCCCACCGCACCCTGGAGCGGCTGTGCGGCAGGATCGCCGACAGGCTGCTCGACGACTACGAGCTCGAGGGCGTGTGGGTGAAGATCGCAAAGCCAGAGCCGCCGATCCCACTGCCAGTGGACGAGGTCTCCGTCGAGATCTGGCGAGAACGTGGCGAATAGACAGTGTGAAGACGTGCGAGGGTCCACGTAGACGTGCGAGGGTCCGAGCCTGCGACGCGTGCCGAGAGTGTCCGGAGCTCCGAGGCTCTCTCGAGTGCCCCGACTGCGACGCGTGCCGAGAGTCTCCCGAGCTCCGAGGCTCTCTCGAGCGCTGCGGGCGTGAGCGGCTCATGCATGCGGGGCAGGAGAGGGCTGATCGGCCTCGGCTCGAACGTCGCAGAGCGGCGGGCGAGCCTCCAGGCGGCGGTGGACGCGCTGCCCGGCATCGGCGTGGAGGTGCTTTCGAGCTCGTCTGTCTACGACACCGATCCAGTCGGGCAGGTGAGAGAGCAGCGCAGCTTTCTGAACGCGTGCCTGGAGATCGCAACGGCCCTTCCGCCCCTGGACCTGCTCGACGCAGTGAAGGATCTGGAGCGGCGCCTGGGCAGGAGGGGAGGCGGAGTGCGGCATGGGCCGCGCCCGATCGACATCGACATCCTGCTGCTCGGCGACATCGAGCTGAGGCACGAGCGGATGACGCTTCCCCACCCCGAGCTCTTCAGCCGGCGCTTCGTGCTTATACCTGCGCTCGAGCTGGACTTCGAGCTTGACTTCGGTGAGCGCGGCAGGCTGTCCGATGCCCTCTCGGGTCTGCCGCCATGGGATGGCGTGCGCTGGGCGGGGCCGCCCCTGCGGGTCGGTGGTGCAGAGAATGGCATGAGCCGCCCTGCCGCGGCACCTGGTGGCCGACCCAGCTGAGCAGCGGGCGATTTCCTCAGCGGGGGTGAGCGGCGCCGCTGCGGCAGCGGCGCGGCGGCGACGGTGCCCGGCTGCCCGCTCGGCGTGCGCACCGAGCGACGCCGCGCGGTGGGCGCGCTGTCAGCGCACGCCTCGCAGTCATTGTGATGAGGTTAGGCGCAGCTCGTCGGCTGAGGGGTCTGTCGCATGCGCGAAGCGACGACCGAAGCCTTGCCTGGCAACCGAATGTTCGTCCTGACCGTCCTTGTCTACCCGCTGCTCCTGGCGCTGCTGTGCGCAGGCGCCGGCCTGCTCGTCGACCGTGTGGCAGGGGGCGCGACGCCAGGGGCGCTTCTGCCGCTGACAGGGCTCGCGCTTCTGATCGCCCTCTCCCAGACGACCGTGCAGATCGTGCCGCTCGCGACAGCGACGCCCTACCTGCTGCTCGCCGTCGGTGTGATCGGCCTCGCCCTCGGCCGCCGGCGCGCTGCGCAGCTCGCTCGCCGCACACGACGGGGCGACGCCGCCGGCGTCGCCCTCACATCCATCCTCGCCTACCTGGCGGCGATTGCACCAGTGCTCGCCTACGGGCGGCCGTCCTTCTCCTCCTACATGGTCCTGACCGACTCCGCAGCTCACATCGTCGGCTCCGGCTACCTGATCAGCCACGGGGCGAGCTTCGCTCATCTCGACCTGCACAACTCCTACGGCGAGATCATCAACTCCTACTTCAACAGCGCCTACCCAAGCGGTGCCGACACGCTGTTCGGCGGCAGCGCGGCGCTGCTGAGCCTGCCGTTGATCTGGGCGTTCCAGCCGTTCAACGCCTTCCTCCTGGCATGCGCGGCCGCTCCAGCCTGGGTGATCGCGAGACGCCTCGGGCTGCGCGGCCTGTGGACGCCGATGGCGGCGCTGACGGCGACCCTGCCAGCGCTCGTGTACGCCTACGAGCTGATCGCCTCCGTGAAGGAGATCGCGACGCTGCCGCTGCTGCTCGCCCTCGGCGCGCTGATCTGCACGCACAGGGAGTGGATGACCGACGGGGCGAGGAGGGTGGTGCCGATCTCCGTGATCGCCGCCGCCGCGATCTCTGCGATCGGCATCGGGATCGGGCCATGGCTCGTTGCCTCCGCGCTCGTGCTCGCGGTCGCGACGGTGAGCGCGGAGCATGCCCGAAGCGGCGCTGCGATTCGGCGCACGGCTGCGCGCGCCGGCCTCGCCTGCGTCGTGCTCGCGGCCTGCGCATGGCCGACGTTCGCGAAGCTGCCAGAAGCGCTGAGCATCGCGACCTCGATTGCGAAGACGAGTGACCCAGGCAACCTGCTCGTCCCGCTGCTGGCGCGCCAGGCATTCGGGCAGTGGCTCTCCGACAGCTACCTGATCGTGCCAAAGGGCGCCGAACTGAGCGCAACCGACGCGCTGGTGGGGCTGACAGGGATCGCAGCGATCCTCGGCTTCCTCCATCTGCTGCGAAGCAGGCGCTTCGCGCTGGCGGGGTGGCTTGCGGCGATGGTGGTCCTGTGGCTGATCCTGCGGCTCTACGCGACGACGTGGGTGAACGCGAAGGGCCTCGTCCTGACCTCGCCGGTGATCATCCTGCTGGCCTGGGCGGGCGTGGCAGGGCTGCGAAGGCTCCACCTCACACCGGTCGCGGTCCTGCTCGCACTCGGGCTCGCCGGCGGGATCGCGGTCTCCGATGCGATGCAGTACCACGGCTCAGAGCTTGCGCCAACCGCGCGCTACGAAGAGCTCGCATCGATCGAGAAGCGCTTCGCCGGCCGGGGGCCTGCGCTGTTCACGGACTTCGACGAATACGCGATCTACGTGCTGCGCAGGCTGGACATAGGCGGACCCGACTTCCTGTATCCGCCCGCTGCGCTTCTGAGCGGGACGAAGGGGCACGGAGACGAGGTGTTCACCGACGAGATGCACCCATCCGCGCTTGCCTCCTACCCGCTGATCATCACGCGAGTGGACCCCTCCGAAGCCCGTCCGCCAGCCGCCTACCACCTGCTGTGGAAGGGCGCCTACTACGAAGTCTGGGGCAGACGAGCGGGGGCGCCCACGGCTCTCGAGGTGGTGCACCTCGGCGGCGGCCACGCCGTCGGCTGCGGGCGCATCGCCTCCGCCGCAAAGCTGGCGGCGCGCGCAGGGGCGGACCTGGTCGCCGACACATACTCCGATGTGCAGCCGATCGGCGTGGGCAATGCGCGCTATCCCTCGAGCTGGCCACGCTCCGGGCCAGAGGTGGTGATGACCGGCGAAGGCACCCTTTCCGCTGCCTTCGAGGTGCGGAGCGGCGGCGTGCGAAACCTGTGGCTGCGTGGAGAGCTGATGCCAAAGACCTACGTGCGCATCGACGGGCGGCGCATCGCAACGATCGAAGGGCAGGTGAGCGGCAACGGCGACAGCCCTGACAGCATCGGCCCGATGAAGGTGTCGCTGAGTGCGGGTCGCCACGTCGTCTCGATCGAACCGGCAGGCTTCAGCCTCGCACCGGGGAACGGCTCACGCGCCTACATCGACCGCTTCTTCCTGGCCCCTGTGCACGAAGCGCAGCATCTTCTGAGCGTGCCCGCCTCGCGGTGGCGCACTCTGTGCGGGCGTCCTCTGGAATGGCTGGAAGTGGTGCGAGGGGCGCGATAATCAGCTGATGCTGCTCGCAGTCGATGTCGGCAACACCCAGACCCACTTCGGGCTGCTCTGCGGCGAGCGGCTGGTCGAGCACTGGCGGTTTGCGACGGTGCGCTCCTCGACGGCCGACCAGCTGGCCGCGATCGTCGGCAACCTGCTCGGGCTCCGAGGCCGCAGCTTCGACGATGTGGACGCGTCGATCGTCTCCTCAACGGTGCCCCAGCTCGAACCTGAGTGGAGCGCAATGGGCACGCGCTACCTCGGCCACGAGGTGATCCTCGTCGGCCCCGGCATCCGCACAGGCCTTGCGATCCGCTACGACAACCCAAGGGAGGTCGGCGCCGACCGGCTCGTGAACGCCGTCGCTCTGAAGCACCGCTTCGGCGGGCGCGCGATCTGCGTCGACTTTGGAACCGCGACGACATTCGACGTGCTCTCCGAGAACGGCGACTATGTCGGCGGCTCGCTGCTGCCAGGGATCGAGATCTCGCTCGATGCGCTCTCCGAGCGCGGGGCGAGGCTGCCGAAGATAGAGCTTGCGAAGCCGCGTGCAGCGCTCGCAAAGAACACGATCGATGCGATCCGCTCCGGGGTCGTCTACGGCTACGCAGGGGCGGTCGACGCGATCCTGCGCAGGCTGTACGACGAGCTGGGCGGCCGCAGCGCCGTCGTGGCGACAGGCGGCCTGGCGAGCCTGGTGGTGCCCTTCACTGAGGAGATCGAGGAGATCGACGAGCTCCTGACATTGACAGGTCTGCGCCTGCTCTACGAATTGAACTCATGAGCGTTCAGGCGCGAGCGGGTGAGCGGGTGAGCGGGCGAGCGGGTGAGCGGGTGAGCGCGTCGCCGTCGCAGACGAAGCGAGCGCTTGCGCAGAGCTGGCAGCTCGGCGGCTTGACGGTGCCAAACAGGGTGATGCTCGCACCCCTCGCGGGAATCGGCAATTGGTTCGTGCGTCTGCAGGCGAAGCGGTTCGGCGCGGGGATGGCGGTCTCCGAGATGGTCTCCTCCCATGCCCTACACCACCGAAACAGGCGCACCTGCACAGAGATGCTGGTGGTTGCCGAAGAGGAGCGTGCGGCGGGGCCAGTCGCGATCCAGCTGTTTGGCGCCGACCCTGAGGTGATGCGCTCGGCGGCCGTCGCCGTCGCCGAATCGGGGGCGGACGCGATCGACCTGAACATGGGCTGCCCAGTGCCGAAGGTCTGCAGGACAGGGGCAGGCGCGGCGCTGCTTTCCGACCATCGTCGTGCCCTCGCGCTCGTGAACGCCGCCGCTGAGGCCAGCGAGCTGCCGGTGACGGTGAAGATGCGCAGCGGCCTCGTACAGGGAGACGAAAGCGGGGTGGAGCTCGCGAGGCGGCTCGCGGCGGACTCGCCAGTGGCCGCGATCACGATGCACCCCCGCAGCGCCTCCGTCCAGCACGAGGGGACCCCAGACTACGCCGTGCTCGCGCGGCTGGCGAGCGAGCTGGAGGTGCCCTTGATCCTCTCCGGCGGGCTGCGGCAGCGGCGGGAGATAGAAGAGGTCTACGAGCAGACAGGTGCGACGGCGGTGATGCTGGCGAGGGGCGCGCTCGGCAACCCTTGGCTGTTCAGCTCGCTTCTGAGCGGCAGCGAGGTGAAGCCGAGCGCAGAGGAGGTGTGCGCCGAGCTGCGCTGGCTTTCCGAGCGCGCGATCGAGCATCTCGGAGTGCAGCGCGCCTGCAGGTGGATGCGCAGGGCCTACCCTTGGTACCTGGTGCGGCTGCCGCTTGCGCGAGCGGAGGCGAGGAGGCTTCAGGCGAGCCTCCAGGCGGCGGAGAGCTTTCAGCAGGTGCAGACGCTGCTCTCAGGGGCGCTTGCACAGCCGTGAAGCGCCCGATCAGACCCGTCCGCGGCCTCGGCAGACGCCCTTGCTCGAATCGCCGCATGGGCCGCTATACTGCTGCGCTCGCTGCAGTGAACCGGTGACGCCTCCCCGCCCTGGAGCGGGGATTTCAATGTCTGTCACCGCGCCAGATCATCCCGCGACAGAGGGTCACATGCCGAAGGACGTAATCCTCACCCCAGAAGGCCTCGAGAAGCTGAAGGACGAGCTGGAGATGCTCTCCACGGAGCGTCGGCGAGAGGTCGCCGAACGCATAAGGGAGGCACGCGAGTTCGGCGACATCGCAGAGAACTCCGAGTACGACGACGCAAAGAACGAACAGGCGATGCTGGAGAGCAGGATCGCCCAGCTGCAGGAGAAGCTGCGGCTGGCGACGGTGATCGAGACGAAGGATCTCTCGACGGATGTCGTCCAGGTCGGCTCAGTCGTGCACGTGAAGGACGAGCAGACGGGCAAGTCCGTGAAGTACACGATCGTCGGCTCCGCTGAGGCGAAGCCAGAGGAGAACAAGCTCTCGAACGAGTCACCCGTCGGGCGCGCCCTGCTCGGCCGCAGGCGCAACGATGTCGTCGCGGTGCAGGTGCCGCGAGGCCCCGCTCGCCATCTGAAGATCACGAAGATCGACGTTGGCCTGAAGTGAGGTCTCGCCAGTGAGCGAGACGAACGCCCGATGAGCGAGCCGCAGGCGGGCGGCGGGGCGGCGGGCGGCGGCTCAGCGGGCCGGCACGGCCTCGCGGAGCTGATCGGCGAGCGCAGGGCGAAGGCGGCGAGGCTCGCGGAGGCAGGCGTGACCGTGCCCTACTCCTACCCTGGCACGCAGCCGATCGCGGAGGTGAGGGCGGCCTGCGAGCAGCTGGCCTCAGGGCAGGAAACGGATGAGATGCGTCGCATCTCAGGCCGCATCGCCGCCCGCAGAGGGGCAGGGCGCGCCGCGTTCATCGACCTGTTCGATCGTTCAGGCAGCATCCAGCTGCACGCCCGCCTCGACGTGCTGGGGCAGGCCGTCTTCGATCAGCTCGCCTCGCTCGACCTGGGCGATGTGATCGGCGTCGACGGTGCTTTGATGCGGGCGCGAAACGCGGGCGAGCCGACGCTGCGCGTGCATCGCTTCGCGCTGCTGGCAAAGGCGCTGCGGCCGCCGCCAGACAAGCACGCAGGGTTGACCGACGTCGAGACCCGCCACCGCCGCAGAGAGCTCGACCTCATCGCCAACGGGGAGGTGCGGGCGCTGTTTGCGAGGCGCGCGAAGCTCCTGCGATCACTGCGCGAAAGCCTCGACGAAGACGGGTTCATCGAGGTCGAGACGCCCGTGCTGCAGCCGCTCTATGGGGGCGCGCTCGCGCGCCCCTTCGTCACCCACCACAACGCGCTCGAGCAGGACCTGTACCTGAGGATCGCCCCCGAGCTCTACCTGAAGCGTCTGATCGTCGGTGGGCTCGAGCGTGTCTACGAGCTTGGCAAGGACTTCCGCAACGAGGGCACATCGACGAAGCACAACCCCGAGTTCACGATGGTCGAGTGGTACGAGGCGAACGCCGACTATCTCGACGAGGCTGCGCGCCTGGAAGCGATGCTGCGCTCCGCCGCGGAGGCGGTCGGCTGCGACGGCGAGGCGGACTTCAGCGCTCGTTGGCGCCGCGTGAGCTTCACAGAGGCGGTGAGGGAGGCGACGGGCATCGATCTCAGTCAGCTGCGGCAGCGCGATGAGCTCGCGGAGGCGGTGCTGGGGGCGGGCCTTTTGCAGGAGTCGCAGCTGACGGGGGCGAGCTGGCCGCAGATCGCAGACGAGCTGCTCTCCAAGCACGTCGAGCCGACGTTGATCCAGCCGACGTTCGTGCTCGACTACCCAATCGAGCTCTCGCCCTTCGCGCGGGCTCACCGCAGCGATGCGCGACTCGCCGAGCGTTGGGAGGCGTTCGCCGGCGGAATGGAGATCGCAAACGCCTTCAGCGAGCTGACGGACCCCGATGAGCAGCGGAAGCGCTTCGACGCGCAGCGCGCGCTCGCGATCGCAGGCGCTGCGGAGGCCCAGCCGCACGACGAGCTGTTCCTGCAGGCGCTCGAGCTCGGCATGCCCCCAACCGGCGGAGTCGGACTCGGAGTCGACCGGCTGATGATGGTGCTGAGCGGTGCGAGCTCGATCCGCGAGGTGGTGCTCTTCCCGGCGCTGCGCACCGGCAGCGGCGATGTTGGCTGTTGGTAGACTGGCTGCAGGCGCCGAAGAGCCGCAGCTGCGGCATCTGAGGCGTCCCCGTCACACGGGACGCTCTGTCGCAGGAAGGAAGCCGCATCATGTTCGAGCGATTCACAGAACGGGCCAGGCAGGTCGTCGTTCTCGCGCAGGAGGAGGCGCGGACGCTCAAGCACAACTACATCGGCACCGAGCACATCCTCCTTGGTCTGCTCCGGGAGGAGGAGGGCCTCGCGGCGCGGGTGCTGGAGAGCCTCGACATCACCGTCGAGCGGGTCCGCGCCCAGGTGGTTCGGATCGTCGGCTCAGGTGAGGAGGTCACCTCCGGACAGATACCGTTCACGCCGCGGGCGAAGAAGGTGCTCGAGCTCGCGCTGCGCGAGGCGCTCTCCCTTGGGCACAACTACATCGGCACCGAGCACATCCTGCTCGGGCTCGTGCGCGAGAACGAGGGCGTGGCGGCGCGGATCCTGCTCGACTTCGATGCGGACTCGGAGAAGATCCGCAACGAGGTGATCAGGATGCTCTCCGGTCCAGGGGGGCGACGCCAGGGCCCCGCGGCGGCTGCCGCCGGTGCAGGCGCAGCCTCGGCGGAGAGCAAGAAGTCCTCGAAGCTGCTCGACCAGTTCGGCCGCAACCTGACGAAGCTCGCCTCCGAGGGCAAGCTCGACCCGGTCGTCGGTCGGGAGACGGAGATAGAGCGGATCATGCAGATCCTCTCCCGCCGCACGAAGAACAACCCTGTGCTGATAGGGGAGCCTGGGGTCGGCAAGACGGCGGTCGTAGAGGGCCTTGCGCAGAGAATCACGAACTCCGAGGTGCCTGAGCTGCTGAAGAACAAGCAGATCTACACGCTCGACCTCGCTGCGCTCGTCGCAGGCTCGAAGTACCGCGGTGAGTTCGAGGAGCGCCTGAAGAAGGTGATGAAGGAGATCACCCAGCGCGGCGACATAATCCTCTTCATCGACGAGCTGCACAACCTCGTCGGCGCCGGCGCCGCAGAGGGCGCGATCGACGCGGCCTCGATCCTGAAGCCCGCCCTCGCCCGTGGGGAACTCCAGACGATCGGCGCGACGACGCTCGACGAGTACCGCAAGTACCTGGAGCGCGACTCTGCCCTGGAGCGCCGCTTCCAGCAGATCCGCGTCGAAGAGCCGACCGTCGAGCAGAGCGTGGAGATCCTGAAGGGCCTGCGCGACCGCTACGAGCAGCACCACAAGGTGCGGATAACGGATGAGGCGCTTGAAGCCGCCGGCGAGCTGTCCTACCGCTACATCTCCGACCGTTTCCTGCCTGACAAGGCGATCGACGTGATCGACGAGGCCGCCTCGCGGATGCGCATAAAGTCGATGACCTCGCCGCCTGCGAACAAGGAGCTGGAGGAGGAGATCGAGAAGACCCGCCGCGAGAAGGAGGCGGCGATCGAGGCCCAGGAGTTCGAGAAGGCGGCTGCGCTGCGCGACAAGGAGCGCAAGCTCACTCACAAGAAGCGCGAGCTCGAGGAAGAGTGGGAGTCCGGCGAGAGCACCGAGCGCCCGTCGATCGGCGAGCAGGAGATCGCGGACATCGTCTCGATGTGGACAGGCATACCCGTCTTCAAGCTGACAGAGGCGGAAACGCAGAAGCTGATGCGGATGGAGGACGAGCTCCACAAGCGCGTGATCGGCCAGCATCCGGCGATCGAGGTGATCAGCAAGGCGATCAGGCGGTCACGGGCGGGCTTGAAGGACCCGAAGCGGCCGACCGGCTCCTTCATCTTCCTCGGCCCCTCAGGCGTCGGCAAGACGGAGCTGGCCCGCACGCTCGCGGAGTTCCTGTTCGGCGACGAGGATGCGATGGTGCGCATCGACATGTCCGAGTACATGGAGAAGCACGCCGTATCGCGTCTCGTCGGCTCGCCTCCCGGCTACATCGGCTACGACGAGGGCGGCCAGCTGACCGAGGCGGTTCGGCGCAAGCCCTACTGCGTGCTGCTGCTCGACGAGATCGAGAAGGCCCACCCAGACGTGTTCAACATCCTGCTGCAGATCCTCGACGACGGCCGGCTGACCGACGCCCAGGGCAGGACGGTCGACTTCCGGCACGCGATCGTGATCATGACCTCGAACATAGGTGCCCAGGAGATCGCGCGCAACACGCCGCTCGGGTTCGCCGTCTCAGACGACGAGACGGGCATCACCTACGAGGACATGAAGAACCGGATCATGGGCGAGCTGAAGAAGGTCTTCAGACCGGAGTTCCTCAACCGGATCGACGACGTGATCGTCTTCCACAAGCTCGCGCGCGATGAGATCAAGCAGATCGTCGAGCTTCTGCTTCTGCGCATAAGGGAGTCGATGGCAGAGCGGGAGCTTCAGCTCGAGCTCTCCGAACCGGCGAAGGACCTGCTCGTCGAGAAGGGTTGGGATCCGGCGATGGGCGCGCGACCTCTGCGCCGGGCGATCCAGCGCTACATCGAGGACCCGCTCGCAGACTTCGTGCTGCGCGAGAAGCTGACGCCAGGGGCGACCGTCGTCGTCGACTCCGCGCCCGAGGGCGAGGAGGGCGAGGTTCGCCTGACGATCGTGAACGCGAAGAGGAAGACGCCTGTCGGCGTCGGTGCGGAGGGCGGCGGTGAGCTCTCCGGCGGCGAGGAGGAGATCCCCCACGCCGATGATGAGGGCGAAAGCCCCGACGGAGAGGGCGCGAGGGACGGCGAGGAGCAGTCCGCCTCCTGAGCCCGGCTTCGGAGGCGCTTCTGAAGCGGACAGCGAGCCGGCACGGACCGCACCCACTGGGATCGACACTGAGCTCAGCGCCGAGCACCAACCTGCTGATCTGCCCGATGTCAGCGGCAGACTGGCCTGCAGTTGCGAGGATCTATGCCGCTGGCATCCGCACAGGAGAGGCGACGTTCGAGCGGGATGTCCCAACTTGGGAGCGTTGGCTCGCCTCACGCGGCGGCTTTCCGAGCATCGTTGCGAAGGACTCGACGAAGGAGGTGCTCGGATGGGCGGCGCTGACCCCCGTCTCGCAGCGCGAGGTCTACAGGGGGGTTGGCGCGGTCTCGATCTACGTCGATCCCGACCACACCGGTGAAGGCGTGGGCAGGGCGCTGCTCTCAGCCCTTCTGCAGGCCGCCGAGCAGGCGGGCATCTGGACGGTCGAGGCGGGGATCTTCCCTGAGAACCGCCAAAGCGTCCGTCTGCACGAGGCGCTCGGCTTCAGGCTGGTTGGTGTGCGCGAGCGCTTGGGCCAGATGCCAGACGGCCGCTGGCAGGACGTGCTGCTGTATGAGCGGCGCAGCGAGACGATCGGGCTCGACTGAGAGGGGATCCGTCCCCGGTGAGACATATCGTGTGCCGATGGC
>JAJYUP010000120.1 GCA_021792455.1 Actinomycetes bacterium
GAAAAGCGCTCGCCATCGCCGTGAACGGTGCGGGCGAGAATCGGGTAAACGGCGGTCACCGCGACGGCGGGTATGCCGACGAGCACTTCGATCACCCGCAGAGACGTCGCGAAGTAGCCTGTCTGGGCTCCGTTGGAGATGAGGGAGGTGAGGATGATCGCGAGGCGGAAGTAGACGATGTTCGCCGCCGCCACAGCCGCCCACGGAATGCTTTCGCGAATGAGCGCTGGCCAGCTGCCGCGGTGGGTGAAGGCAGGTCGCAGGGGGATCCGCCCTCGCACGAGCCAGGCAGTCAGAAGCAGCGAGGCGGCTGAGGCGGGCACGGCGACGCCGAGCAGCGGCACGATTCCGGCGCCGGCGATTATCAAGGCGACGAGCAGGGAGACGCTGACGATCTGCCTAAGCAGTTCGACAGTCGTGAGCCAACCGAGGCGCAGCTCTGATTCGAGTGAAACCGCATACAGGCCCTGGACGAGCTGAAGCACCATGCCGGCCGAGGCGAGAGCTGTCCCGATCACGAGCGGGGCGCCGTAGCCCGCCACCGCCGCGAAGCCGACCGCTGCGCACGCGCCGAGCGTCGTCAATATCAGGCGCACGCCGAGTGCGTCACCCATCGTTCGTGCACGCCTCGCTCCGCTCGTGTTCGCATATCTGCGCACGGCGGTGGCGTTGAGGCCGCCCTCGGTGAGTCCTGCGATCACCGCGACGATCGCGATCACGACCATGTAGCGGCCGTAGCCCGTGTTGCCGAGGTGCCTGATGAGCAGTGGCGCGGCCAGCAGCGACAGCAGAATCGAGATGACGTAGCCCGCGCTGCGAAGCGAGCTGCCACGCAGGGCGCGAGGGCCCGCGGCGGGAGAGTCGAGCAGGCTCTGCGCGATGGCCTCCTCTGGCCCTGGCGAAGGCGGCTGCAGAGCCGGCCTCGAGGTCACGCGAGGCTCGACGGAGCTCATTGCGGTCATGCTACCCACAGCTTCCCCCGCCTCTCAGCGGGCATCTGCGGCGCCGCGGAGATCTTCGCCTGCGCGGCGCCCGCGCCACCACTCGATGGCATCTCCTATGCCTGAGCGCCGCTGAACCTGCTCTCGGAACCCGACCTCCTCTCTCAGGCGCCTGACATCGGCCGCGATCAGCTCCGGCTCGTCTGCTCGCCTCTGCAGCGCGCCAAACCGCACCCGCTCTAGGGCGCCCAGCTGCCGTGCGATCTCTGCGACGATCTCGCGAACCGGCTGCGGCTCGCCGCTTGCGATGTTGACGGCGCCCTCGACCTCGCTTCGGAGCAGCGCGACGAGGGCGGCAGCGACGTCGCGCACGTGCATGAAGTCGCGCATCTGGTGCCCGTCGGTGCTCGGCGCCTCTCCGCCGCTCAGGAGCGCGGCCAGCACGCTGGAGACGAGACGGCCCTCTCGTTCGCCAGGTCCGTAGATGAAGAACAGACGCCCCCATGCGAGGGACACTCCGAGCTGCGCCGCAGTGGCGGCTGCCGCGACGTGGGTGGCGTGCTTGCACGCCCCATACAGCGTCGCGGGCAGCAACGGACTGTCGCTCTCGCGCAGCGGCTCCGATCTCCAGGCGTACTCTGCGCAGGTTCCGGCGATCACCGCGCGCTCGCCGCCCGCTTCGCCGAACGATCGAAGCAGCCGCAGGCTCGCATCGATCCAGCGCTCGTTCTCCGGGGCCGTCCAGAACCTTCCTGGGACGGCGTACCAGGCGAGATGCATGAGCTCGGACGCGCGTGCCTCGCGTGTCACCTGCTCGCCGGCGCCATGCGCAAGCAGGTCGGCCTCATGCCAGATCACGCCATCACGTCGCACTCCCGCGCGCCGTGCGACGGCATGAACGGTCTCGTGCTGCTCGCAGAGCAGATCGAGCACGTGTGCTCCGATGAAGCCGCTTGCGCCTGTCAGCAGCACGGTCACAGCTCGATGTCGGGGTAGGAGCGGTCGCGTGCGGAGATCACTCGCTCACCCTCGATCGGCGGCCATTCGATCCTGAGAGAAGGATCGTCGAAGCGCACGCCCCTCGCGGCCTCGGGGACGTACTCGTGTCCCATCTGGTACAGAACCTCGCTGCTGTCCTCGAGCGTCTGAAATCCATGCGCGCAGCCAGCTGGTATGTAGAACGCGCGCCCATTCTCTGCGCTCAGCTCGACCGCGTGCCAGCGCCCATATGCGTGCGAATCTCGCCGCAGGTCAACCGCTACGTCGAAGATCGCTCCGCGCACGCAGCGCACGAGCTTCACCTCCATGTGGGGAGCGGCTTGAAGGTGCATGCCGCGCAGCGTTCCGCGCCTGTGGTTGAAGGAGCTGTTGCACTGAACGACATCTGTGCTGAGGCCTCGCGCCGCGAACTCTGCGACGTCGAAGGTGCGCATGAACCATCCACGCTCATCGCTGAGACGCTCAGGCTCGATCACCCATGCGCCAGGGAGAGGAGTCTCAGTGAACTTCATGCTTCGCGCTCCGAGGCGATGACCGGCGCGTGCGGGTGATCTGAGCCGGGAAGCTCACGGCAGCAGTTCGAGCTTCGGCGTCCTCGCCGCAAAGCGCCCGCCCCAGTCGCGGATTGCGCTGAGCTGCTCCATGATCTCGAGCTTCAGGTTCCATGGGAGGATCAGCACGACGTCTGGCTTGTCTTCCATGATCGCCTCAGGTGGGCGGATCGGTATGTGGCTGCCTGGCAAAAAGCGCCCCTGCTTGTGTGGGTTCAGATCGCACGTGTAGTCGATGATGTCGCGGCCTATGCCACAGTAGTTGAGCAGCGTGTTGCCCTTCGCGGGAGCGCCATAGCCGACGATGCGCAGTCCGTCATCCTTCATGTCGATGAGGGATCGCAGGATCGCTCTCTTGTCCTGCGCGACCCGCCTGCCGTACGCGAGATAGGTTTCGATTCGTTGGTATCCCGCCTTCCGCTCCCGCTCTGCGAGCGCCTCGGCGGAGGCGGTCTCCTTCCTGCCTGGATCGTCCGAGTGGCAGCCGAAGACGCGCAGCGAGCCGCCATGGGTCGGAAGCTCTTCGACATCGAACAGGCGCAGGCCGTGTGCCTCGAAGAGGCGGCGTGCGGTCAGGAACGAGAAGTAGGAGAAGTGCTCGTGGTAGATCGTGTCCCACTGGTTCTGCTCGACGAGGCGCATCAGGTGGGGGAACTCCATCGTGATCACGCCGCGAGGCTTCAGCAGCGTCTTCATGCCGGCGACGAAGTCGTTCACGTCTGGGACGTGGGCGAGCACGTTGTTGCCGAGCAGCAGATCCGCCCTCGCCTCGCTCGCGAGGGACGCGGCGGTCTGCTTCCCGAAGAACGCAACGACCGTCGGAATGCCCTTGGCGATCGCTGCCTCTGCGACGTTACCTGCGGGCTCGACTCCGAGCACAGGAATGTTGCGCTGGCTGAAGTACTGGAGAAGGTAGCCGTCGTTCGAAGCAATCTCAACCACCATGCTGCTCTCGCTGAGCGCGCAGCGCTGCACGATCATCTCGCAGTAGCGCTCGCAGTGGGCGAGCCAGCTCGTTGAGTATGACGAGAAGTACGCGTAGTCGGAAAAGATGTGGGCGGGGCTCTCGAACTCCTCCAGCTGGACGAGAAAGCAGCGCTCACACACCAGTGCGCGCAACGGATAGTACGGCTCCATCGCGTTCACGCGCTCTGCCGGAACGTAGGAGTTGGCCAGCGGCGACATGCCGAGGTCGGCGAACACGGCGTCGAGCGGCGAGCCGCAGAACCTGCAGGGCGTTGCGGTCATGGGCGTGTGCAAACCCGCTGGAAGGCCTCTATCTGCGCCAGCGTTGCCGCTCTCATGTCCTCACCGTCCCTCAGCGCCGTGTACCACTCGATCACGGCCTTCAGGCTGCGCTCCAGATCCCACGTCGGCTGCCAGCGCAGGTGTGCTCTCGCCTTTGAGGAGTCGAGCCTGAGGTGCTGCGCCTCAGGGAGATGGGGCCCAGGGTCCTCGGTCACGCAGATCGCCCCGTCCCAAAGCTCACTGAGACGGTTCACGACCCAGCCGACTGGCTGCACGTCTGCCTCTGCAGGTCCGAAGTTCCAGGCGGAGGCGTGCTCTGGATCCTGCCACAGCGCTTCCGCAAGCACGAGGTAGCCGTCGAGGGGGTTCAGCACGTGCTGCCAAGGTCGAATCGCGCTTGGGTTGCGTATGTGGACGCGTCCGTCGCCAAGCGCCGCTCTCATCACATCTGGGACGAGCCGGTCCTCGGCCCAGTCGCCTCCGCCGATCACGTTGCCCGCGCGCGCTGATGCGACGCGCGCGCCGTCCGGATCGGAGAGGAACGAGCATCTGAACGCGTGCGTCACGAGCTCTGCGCATCCCTTCGAGCTCGAGTAGGGGTCCTGGCCGCCCATCGGATCGCACTCGCGGCAGCTCGACTCCCAGCCCCGGTTCTCGTAACACTTGTCTGAGGTGACGTTCACGACCACTCGCACGCCGCTCGCCCTGCGTACGGCGTCGAGCACGTTCACGGTGCCGAGGACGTTCGTCTCGTAGGTCTCGCGAGGTTCCAGGAACGAGCGACGCACGAGTGACTGCGCCGCCATGTGGATCACCACCTCTGGGTCTGCGCGCGAGAGCGCTCGTTCGACGACGGCGATGTCGCGGACGTCACCGTCGATGCTCTCCGCCTCGGCGGCTGTCCCTGCGACCTCGTAAAGCGACGGCTTTGTCGGAGCTCCGGTCGACAGGCCTGTCACGTGAGCGCCCAGGGAGACGAGCCAGAGCGTCAGCCAGGATCCCTTGAAGCCGCTGTGTCCTGTGATGAGCACGCGGCGTCCCTCCCAAAACCTCGGATTCACCACGGTGCCGTCGTCCTCACCAGAAGCGCTCGCACAGGCCTCAAGCCCACGTTCGCCATGGCGCGTTGCCAGATGACCACAGCTCCTCGAGCTGGTTGCGATCTCTGAGCGTGTCCATCGCCTGCCAGAATCGCTCATGCCGGTAGCAGGCGAGCTGGCCGTCCAGCGCGAGAGAGCGCATCGGCTCCTGCTCCCAGACTGTCGCGTCTCCCTCGAGGAAGCTCGCGATCTTGGGAGAGAGTACGAAGAAGCCGCCGTTCGTCCACGTGCCGTCGCCGCGCGGCTTCTCCTCGAACTCCCGCACACGGTCACCATCCAGGTGCATGGCTCCAAAGCGGCCTGCAGGCTGCACTGCGGTCACGGTCGCGAGGGTCTTCTGTGCGCGATGAAACGCGACCAGCTCCGATATGTCGATGTCTGCGAGGCCATCGCCGTAGGTGAAGCAGAAGTCTTCGCCATCGACGTAGGGCAGCACTCGTCTCAAGCGGCCTCCCGTCATCGTCTGCTCGCCAGTGTCGACCAACGTCACGCGCCACGGCTCCGTAACGGAACGGTGCACCTCCATCGATCCGTTCGCGAGATCGAAGGAGACATCGCATGTGTGCAGGTAGTAGTTGGCGAAGTACTCCTTGATCATGTAGCCCTTGTAGCCAAGGCAGATGACGAACTCCTCGATGCCGTGCACCGAATACAGCTTCATGATGTGCCAGAGCATCGGCTTGCCCCCGATCTCGACCATCGGCTTCGGACGCGCTGCCGTCTCCTCGCTCAGTCTCGACCCGAATCCACCTGCCAGGATCACCGCCTTCACGTCTGGGAGCCTAGCGATCTCCGATCGACCAGGGGCGAAGGCCGTCCTTCTGCGCATACTCGGGGAGGAGCTTCCAGCCCTCTCACGGAATCATCGCCCATCGACCGCGGCCCAGGCTCGCCTTCGACGCGCTCGACGCCCAGCTCACCCGCCTATCTTCGCGGCTGCGCCCCGGTCGCCGTGCAGCGGCGAGGATTCGCGACGGCTCATCTCAGCTTAGGCCGACCTCACCTCTCCCACACGCTGACGACGTTCGACTGCCCGCGCACATATGGGAAGTCCGCTTCGTGGAGGGACACCGCCCTGAAGCGGTACCTGATCGGGCCTGGCAGCCGGAATCTGTGCGTCGCCTGGAAGCGGCCCCGCCTGTTGGTGCGCAGCACGTCGAAGGTGAGCCAGGGGGTGCCCTTCGACTTCGCCTGAAGGACGATCTGCTTGCCGCCCTGTGGGATCGGGCCGCCAAGGAGCCTGCCAGAGAGCTTGATCGTGTGCCCGACCGAGGTCGTCTTCGGTCTGACGGTGAGCGCAACCCCAGCCTCCACCTTCAGCGTGAGAGCCGCTTGCGCAGCGGTCGGCCCATCAGCTGTGCTTGCGTAGGTGAGGGTGATCCTGCTAGTCGGCTGAGTCCTTGCGAGGCGCAGGCGGAACCGCCCACTGTCGTTCGTCCTGAGCGGTGCGAGCATGGTGGGGCGTGCCCCGCCGAAGCTTCTGATCACGCTGACCTCGATCTCAGCGCCGCTGATCGGCTTTCCACTCCCGTTCATCAGCCTGCCGACGATGATGTGCACTCGCCCGAACGGGCTGAGAAGGGTTGGCCCACCGAGCGGCGAGGCTCCGCCGTCGGTGTTCCCTGCCCCTCTGCTCGCTCGTCTGGCTTGGGAGCGCGGCATGAGCCATGCCGCGCTCAGGTGTGCAGGAGATGAGGCGTCTCTGCCGTTGAGCATCCCTGCCCCAAGCGGGCTCTGCAGAGGGGTCGCCCCGCCCTGCGGAGAGCCGGGCCCTCCGCTGCTCGAGCTCTGCGGCGGGCTGGCTTCGCCTGCCTGGGAAGAGCTTGCGTTCTGAACATCGATCGTGCGGTCGAGGACGGTCGCTTCCTCTCCTGCGGCGTTGGAGACGGTGATCGACAGGGTGTGGGCGCCGTTCGTGAAGCTCTTGGTCTGGATGGACAGATCGCCTTCCACTTCCCGTGGGCAGGGCTTTGCCGACAGGAACGCTGGCCGCCCGTCAGGCGCCGTTTCGATCGGCTTGCAGCGCCCTTCCTCTTCGTCGAGGATGTTCTGCTGCACGACCGCCCCGTCCACTCTGATCGTCGCCTGGTAGACGCCAGAGCCTTCATCGAGCGCCCTGAAGTGGACTGACGGTTCCCCGCTGATGGTCGGGCTGGTCGCGAGTTCCCCTGAGACGGAGGAGACGACAGGCGCGGCGTTCTCTTCGAGCTGGAGATCAGCGGCGTAGAGGTGGATGACCGCGGCATACCCTTCCTTGTCGCCGCTGCTGCTTGGGCAGGACGCCTTCGAGCAGGAGGCGTTGATGTAGAGGTGCGAGCCC
>JAJYUP010000023.1 GCA_021792455.1 Actinomycetes bacterium
TGAGGCGGCCAGCGACCGCGAACCTGCCGATCGACCGCCACTCGGTCGCAGGAGGGGGCGCTTGTGTCCTCAGCTCACACGCGACCAGCGCGAGACCCCGTCCTCGCCCGCCGCGCAGCTCGCAACGCCTTCGAAGCGCAGATGGTCGAGTACCGCCCTCGTGCCGATCAGGGCGCGCTGCCACTGATCGACCTCGCCGGCCTGTGACATAGAGGGGGAGGCGAGCTCCCACGCGCTGCGCGGCGTCCTCTCGAGCCGCGCGCTCACCTGCTGCAGGCGGACGCCCACTGCCTCCAGGCACGAGCGCAGGAACGCCTCTGGGCTCTCTGCCGGGCGGCCATGTCCGGAGAGCAGCAGCTGCGGCTGCAGCGCGATCGCCCGCTGCAGCGACGCGGTCTGGTCGGCGTGCGGGTCTGGACGTGTGCCCCACTCGAGGAACGACGCCGCCCCTGGCAGCGCGAGGTCGGCGCTGATCAGCCACCGCCTCGCAGCGTTCCACAGCCCCACCTGGTCTGCGCTGTGCCCGGGCAACGCGACCACCTGCCAGGGCCCGCATGCGCTTGCGATGGTCTCGCCGTCGCGGAGCACCACATCTGGGGTCGCCTGCGGGTAGTGCTCGTCGCCAGCGGGCAGTTCATCGACGATCGGCTGCAGCAGCTGCTCAGGGACACCGTCTGCGTGCCCGCGGCGCACCCGCTCATCGAGCGGCACCTTTGGGTCGCGCAGCGCGTCGATGATCGGATGCGGCGCAGGCCCCATCGCGAACCTGCAGCCGGTGTGCGACACCACCTCGGCCGCAAGGCCGCGATGGTCGGCGTGGGAGTGGCTGACGAGGAGCACCTCGATCTCGTCTGCCCGCACGCCAGCCGCCCTCAGCGCGTGCTCGAGCGCCCGCCAGCCTGGGGGCAGGCAGGAGCCGCAGTCGAACAGCAGCCAGCCGTCCTTCAGCCTCAGCAGATAGGCGTTGACGGAGGCGACGGTCGGGTAGCAGAGCGGCAGCTGCAGCGCGATCAGGTGCTCATCGATCGGACGGGCTCGCGCGAGCTGGGGTGCGCGTGCGATTCGACGCGATACGGGTGACCCCGGCCTGAGGGGCTCGCCTGGCGGGAGTGGCCCTGCTGGCGGGATGGGCTCTCCTGGAGCGCGGGGCTCGCGTGCCGGAAAGGGTTCTCCTCGCTGCGGGCCGCCCACGCTCACCGCGCCCGCTCACGCTCAGCGGATGCCCGTGCGGCTCTCCGCGATCAGGGATCTGTGCAGCTGGTTGTTGCCCTCGACGATCTGGAAGACCTTCGCGTCGCGCAGGTAGCGACCCACGGGGTACTCCTCTGAGACGCCGTAGGCGCCGTGGATCTGGAAGGCGGCGAGCGCCGCCTGCATCGCCGCGTCGCTTGCGAACTGCTTTGCCATCGAGGCCTCCGCGCGGGCGCGCAGGCCCCTGTCCTTCAGGTCGGCGAGTCGCAGCACGAGCAGCCGCGCCGCTTCTGTGACGTTCGTCGAGTCGGCGATCATCTGTTGGACCATCTGGAAGGAGGCGAGCGGCCGCTTGAAGACGATCCGCTCTTTCGCGTAGTCGCTCATCACGGTCACGCAGGCCTGTGCGAGGCCAGTCGCGCGCGCCGCAACCCCGAGGCGCCCGTTCTCCACAGCGTTCATCGCCACAGAGAAGCCGCGGCCCTCCTCGCCGACCAGCGCCTCCTTCGGCACGCGCACGTCGTCGAGCACGAGCTCCCCCGTCTTTATCGGCCTGAAGCCGAACTTGTTGGTCAGCGGATGCACCGAGACCCCTGGGAGGTCGGCGTCGATGATGAACGCGCAGATGCGCTTGCGCCCCGTGCGCTCATCGACCCCGAGGTGGGCGAAGGTGAGAAACCACTTCGCGACGTCGAGGAAGGAGATCCACATCTTCGCGCCGCTGATCACGTAGTCGCTGCCGTCGACCCTGCAGCGGGTGTCCATGTCGGAGACGTCTGTCCCTGAGCGTGCCTCCGTCACCCCTGCCCCACCGAAGATTTCGCCTCGAGCGAGCGGCGCGAGATAGCGCTGCTTCTGCTCCTCGGTGCCAAACGCTTGAATCGAGCTGCCGACGAGGCCGCTTGGCAGCGACATCGCGACGCCGACGACGTGGCAGACGCGTGAGACCTCCTCGACGAGCATCGCGTAGGTCTTGTGGTCGAGTCCTGCGCCGCCATACTCGGTCGGCACGACCCCTCCCATCAACCCGAGCTCCGCGGCCGCTCGGATGATCTCGATCGGGAAGCGCTCTTCCCTGTCGTAATCTGCGACGTGTGGCGCGATCTCCCGCCTCGCGAAATCCCTCGCGAGCTCGAGCAGACGTTCCTGGTCGTTTGTGAGCGAGAAATCCACGCAGCGATGAGGCTACCAAATGATTGGTAGAATGGGCTGCTCCTCGCGCTGCCTCCTCGCTGGGTGTCCCCGCCCTGCCGCCCCGCTTGCCGCCGCGCTCGGCTGGATCGCTCGTGCTCTCGCTACGTGATCGCCGCGATGTCGGCCGCGTAGTCTGGCGGGGAGGCGGTCGGCGCCGCACCTTCGGGCGCATGCACCACCCAGTCCACCTCGAAGCTGTGCAGCACCGTGAGCTCCGGCTGCTCTGCGAGCTCGTCGACCTCGAGCACGTGCTCCGCGGTCACGACGACGATCTCGGAGGCGCGCGCGAGGAGGATGTCTATGTCCCAGAGGTGCTCTCGCAGGGCGGGGAGCTGCACGTTGCCCTCCGTGTCGGCTCGCCAGGCGTGAAGCAGGCAGACCTGCGGGCGCAGCGGCGGGAGCGCCAGCAGCTCGATGCCCGTGTATGGGTCACGCACCGTCTTCAGGGCCTTGCCGTCGAGCAGCTGCGAGCCGATCGCTGCGCGTGTCGGCATGAACGCGATGCCGGCTGCCGCCGCCCGCAGACGCCCGAGCAGCATCCACTCGCTTTCCTCGAGATCCTCGATCTGCCTCTGCTCGACGGCTGCGCAGAAGGCCTTCGCCCTCCCGTGGGGGCCAAGTCCGACATAGGAGGAGCGCACGGCGCGGACCGCATCGGCGCTGACGAGCTCCTCCACCTCGAGCGACCCGGTGAACGTCACGATCTCGAGGTTGCTGACACCTGAGCTTGCGAGGTGACGCGCGGCGGCCATGGGCTTGCGCGACAGCGTCGATCCCCCCGTCGCGACGGTGCTGCCGTCAGCGACACAGCGGAGCGCCTCCTCGAGGCTTCGCGCGAGCTTGCCCATCGTCCGCGAAGCCCTCGCTGCGTCTCAGCTCCGATCGCGCCGCCCGCCGGCGCCGCGATCGAAGATGGTGACGTTCGGGTCGGTCTTGCGAAGCTCTGTCTTCATCACCTTTTCAGTCGGCGTCTTTGGCAGCTGCTCTCGCAGCTCTATGTAGCGGGGCACCGCGAAGTAGGGGAGCCGCTCATCGCACCACTGCCAGAACTGATCGACGTCGAGCTGCGCGCCGTCCGCGAGCACGAGGCAGGCCTTTATCTCGTCCTCGCCGCCCTCCTCGTCGGCCTGCACAGCGACGACGGCAGCCTCGCGCACGTGCTCGTGGCTCGCGAGTACGTGCTCGACGTCTGCGGAGGCGACGTTCTCGCCGCGACGCCTGATGCGGTCCGCGAGGCGATCTACGAAGCACAGGTTGCCCTCCTCGTCGAACCGTCCAGCATCACCGGTGTGTAACCAGAGGTTGCGAAACGCCTCGACGGTGCGATCGTCCATCCCGAAGTAGCCGTGGGTGACCGTCCACGGCAGCCGCGTGCGAACGACTATCTCCCCCACCTCGCCAGCTGGCAGCTGGCGATCTTCGCTGTCGACGATCGCGACCTCATAGAACTCGTCTCCAACCTTGCCTGAGTGCACGCGGTCGGAGCGGTCGACGATGCGGCGGGCCACCATCCCCACCTCGCTCGTGCCGTAGGAGGTGACTATTCGCTCGATGCCGAACCGGTCTCTGAAGCGGTTCGACAGATCGGGCAGGCAGGGGACCATCCACACCGAGCGCAGGCTGTGGTCGGTGTCGCGCTCGGTTGGCGGCTGTCGCAGCACGAAGTCGACCATCACGCCGAGCATCGAGGAGTGGGTCGCTCCTGAGGATCTCAGGCGCTCGAGCCAGCGGCTTGCGGAGAAGCGCTCCTCCATCCGCGCGCGCGCGCCGACGATCAGGCATCCGTAGACAGTCATGTGCGCGTTTATGTGAAACAGCGGCAGTTCTGAGATGTACGTCGAGGAGGAGTCGAGGTCGAGCAGCTCGAGGTTGCGCTCGTTCAGCAGATGGCCGTGGGCGTATGGCATCAGCGCCCCCTTCGAGCGGCCAGTCGTGCCTGAGGTGAACAGCACGGCGTAGGTGTCGGATGGGCGGACGGTGACGGCAGGCGGCTCACGCTCGCTCGGGACCTCCTCGAAGGCGCGAGTCGCGAGGCGCCCCGCGCTTTGCGGCGGTGGGCCGCCGACGACGATCAGCTGCTCGAGCAGCGGCATGTTGGCGACGCTCGCGAGCACGACGTCGAGGAAGCGGTGCTCGAGCACCATCACCTTCGCGGCCGCGGTGTTGACGAGATGCTCGAGGAACTCGCCGCGGTAGTCGATGTTGATCGGAGCGTGGAAGGCGCCGAGCTTGTTGAGCGCAAACCAGGTGAGCACGAACTCGAGCCGGTTGCCCATCATCACCATCACCCTGTCGCCGGCACCGACCCCGAGCTCGCTGAGCCCTGCGGCGAGCCGGTCGCTGCGCTCGTCCGCCTGTCCGTAGCTGACGCTCGCCTCATCTATCGCGAAGGACAGAAACGGCTTGTCGGGCAGCTCCTGGGCGCGCTGCCGCAGCAGCTGTGGAAGCACCCACTGCTCCTGATCCGGGACTATCAGCTTCATCAGCGCTGCTCCTCCATTTCACCGCTGACCGCTCGGCAGCGAGCTGGCCATCTGCTGAGAACGGGGCTCCACCAACCAGCTCCACCAACCATCTACCGACCAGTTGGTAGAGCGGGCCGGATGCTAGCACGCACATCTTGCATCATCTGAGGGGGCGGGGATCCCCGAGCGGCGCCGCGTCCTCATCGCCACTGTCGCATCCGTCATCGCCACTGCAACCCCGATGCGGCCGCTGGCGCAGCCGCCCGGTCCGGCGCGGCGCAACCCCTTTCAGCTGCCGTGCCGTCGATGAGCGCGATGAGCACGGAGAGCGGCGCAACCCCTTTCAGCTGCCGTGCCGTCGATGAGCGCGATGAGCACGGAGAGCGGCGCAACCCCTTTCAGCTACCGTGCCGTCGATGAGCGCGATGAGCACGGAGAGCGGCGCGGGGCAGCAGCCGCCGAGGGTTCTGCTCGAGGTCGAGCGCGGCTGCGCGACGGTGACCCTCAATCGGCCGCAGCGCCTCAACGCACTCGATCTGCAGACATACGAACGGCTCGACGAGCTCGCAGGCGAGCTCTCGCGCCTGCGTGAGGTGCGCGCCGTCGTGCTCACCGGCGCAGGGCGTGCCTTCTGCGCCGGTGCGGACCTCGATGCGTTCCAGCGCGAAATCGACTTCGACGATCCGCAGATGATCCGCGATCGTCTGCGGTTCGTCGCAAGCGTCGTGAAGAGGTGGGTGACCATCAGCAAGCCGACGACCGCGGCGGTGAACGGCCTCGCGCTCGGCGGCGGCTGCAACCTCGCGCTCGCCTGTGACATGGTGCTGATGAGGGAGGATGCCTGCCTTGGACAGACCTATGTCCAGCGCGGGCTGGTGATGGATATGGGCGGAACCTACTTCCTGCCTCGTCTCGTCGGGCGTGCGAAGGCGGCTGAGCTTGCGATGCTCGGCGATGCGATCGGCGGCCGTGAGGCGGTGGAGATCGGGCTTGCGAATCGCTGTGTTCCCGTGGGGGAATGGCAGCAGGCTGTTGCCGACTGGGGGGCGCGCCTCGCTGCGGGCGCTTCACGTGCGCAGCAGATGATCAAGGCGGGACTGCTCGCCTCGCCGCTGATGGACCTCGATGCGATGCTCGAGTGGGAGGCCTCCGCGATCGCGCTCATCTTCCAGACCGAGGATCTGCGCGAGGCGTTCAACGCCTTCACCGAGAAGCGGAAGCCGCGCTTCGGTGGCCCGTAGGCGGAGGAGCGAGAGCTCGCGCGCACCAGCTGGCCTGCCTGCCTGAGGGCAATCAACCGTCCGATTGGTTGGCTGCTGCGCTGGCTTGTAGTACATTCCGGCAGGCAGGGTGGATGTCCTCGACATTCCGCCGGGCAGGGCGGGTATCGTCAAGGTCTTTGGATGCCGCGATTGGCGCGAGGCATCGAGTCTGATAAGTGGAGGTCGATATGTTCAGCAGCAGGAGGCTCAGGTGGCCCGGGGGGGCGCTGGCACTTCTGGTAATGGCCGTCACGATCGCGGCGTGCGGCAGCAGCAAACCCAGCACAACGAAGACGACGAGCACCGTGAGCTCGACGAGCTCGAGCGTGGCGGCCTCTGCGACTTCGAGCACGGAATCCGCGGGGACGATCCCCGTCACCTTCGTCGGGGATGAGACGGGGCTCGTCGCGTTCGTCGGCAAGGAAGTGCTGAAGGGGATGGAAGTGGCGGTCAAGCGCGCGAACGCGTCGGGAGAGCTCCATGGCAAGAAGATCGTGCTCAGCGTGATGGACACCGCTTCGAACGTCTCGACAGCGACGGTGAAGATGTCCGACGCCGTGAAATCGAACGCGGTCGCGGTGTTCGGACCGCTGCTCAGCAACGAGGCTCTCGCAACCGCTCCGATCGCCGAGCGCGGGAAGGTGGTCGACATCGAGACGGAGGCCGAGGTCGGCGGGCTGCTGCAGATCGGCAAGTACATCTACAGGCTGACCCCCTCGGAATTCCTCTACTACCCGCTGACAGTCGACCATCTCGCCAAGCTCGGCGTCAAGCACGTCAACCTCGTCTACGCCTCTGACAACCCGACGCTGACCGAAGAGAGCACGAAGCTTCTGCCGGAATGGACGAAAAAGCTCGGCATCAGCATCGGCACCTCGGTTGGGATTCCCTCGACGACGACGGAATTCTCCTCGATCGTCACCAAGCTCGAGACCGGCAAACCGGAAGCGATCGGTGTGAACATGATCGGTCCTGCGATCGCCTCGATCGCAAGCGCACTGCGCACGAGTGGGTACAAAGGGACGATCTTCTGTGACCAGTCGGCGACTGCCGGCTCGCTGAAGCCCGGTGGATCGGCAGCGAACGGGATCATCTACGGCGTGCTCTACAGCCCCGAAATGTCCTTCCCTTCCAGCAAAGAATTCACGAAGCTCTACGAAGAATCGTTCCCCGGCGAAAAGCCCCAGGGCTATGACGCAACCGGATACGACGCGATGACGGCGTTCGCCGATGCGATCGCGAAGTCCGGCTCCGACACTCGCGAAGGCGTGCTGAAGGGCATGCAGGAACTGACGGTGGCCGGCAGCTTCGACGGTGGGTCCGGACCGCTGAAGTTCACCGGCCCCGAACACCGTGAAGTGAGCGGCCCAGGCGCGCTCGTGGAATGGAAGGAAGGGGCTGAACACATGCTCGTGCAGGGAACCCCAGGCCTCGAATCCCAGCCGTTGAAGGCTCAGTAGCACGGTGATCGCGCCGGGCCGCGCAGGGGGCGCGTGCCCGGCGCGCCGGCAGCGGGCGAGATGCTCCAGCAGCTGATCAACGCAATCGTCTTCGGCTCGGTGCTGACCCTGTTCGCGCTTGGGCTGTCGCTGGCATGGGGCACGCTCGACGTGCTCAACCTCGCGCACGGCGCGGTGTTCATCTTCGCCGGCTATCTGACCTATGAACTCACCCGGCAGGGAGCGCTTTCGTTCGTTCCTGCGCTGATCGTCTCGATGGTCGGTGCAGGAGCGGCGACGGTCGCGCTCGAGGTGCTCGCCTTCCGCTTCATCCGAACGCGGTTCGCGAACAAGCGGCAGGCGGAGCTGTCGATGCTCGTGGCGAGCATCGGCGGCGCGATCATCATCGATCAGGTCGTCTCCAACGAGACGGGAGCGACGACGTTCGGGCCGCCGAGCAGCATCTTCAAAGTCCGCGAGTACCATCTCACCGGCTCCGCGGGCATCACGAACATCCAGATCCTGATAGTCGTGGTTGCGGTGCTCGCCGCGGTTGGGCTCGACCAGTGGGTGCGGCGCTCACGCCAGGGACGCGCGGTGCGGGCTGTCGCGTACGACCCGGTCACCTCAGGGCTGCTCGGCGTGAACGTGAGCTTCGTTGCGATCTCGACCATGTTCGTCGCCGGGGCGCTCGCAGGGCTCGCTGGCGTGCTGCTCGCCGTCAACCTGAGAGCGGAGGAAGTCGCCGTCGGCCAGGACTATCTGCTCACCGCGTTCGCGATCCTCATCGTCGGAGGCGTCGGGAGCGTGCGCGGCGCCGTGCTTGCCGCGTATCTGATCGCGATCGCCGAGACGGCGGTTGTCGCCTATGGCCCGACGCAGTGGCGAGACGGGATCGCGTTCCTGCTGATCCTGCTCGTCCTGCTCGTGCGACCTCAAGGTCTGTTCGCGAAGGCGCAGTTCCAGAGGGCGTGAGTCATGCAGACGATCGCCAGCATTAGCTCGTGGTACGCGAACAACGAAACGCTCATCCAAGAGATCCTCATCTACGCGCTTCTGGCCTTCAGCATCCAGGTGGCTCTGCGCAGCGGCATCTTCTCGCTCGCCGGCGTCGGCTTCTACGCGATCGGCAGCTACGCGGCTGGACTGCTCGTGAAGGAACAGGCGTGGCCGACGGCGCTCGCAGTGATCGCCGCGGTGCTGCTCTGCGCTCTGCTCGGCTGGGCGTTGTCTGTGCTGCTCGTGCGGCTGCGGGACCTGTACCTCGCGTTGGCGACTGTCGCCTTCGATCTCATGGTCGGAGTGGTCGCGCTCAACTGGAGCTCTCTGACGGGCGGGCCGCTCGGGACGGTGGGCATCCCGATCAGCGTGACGACGCTCACGATCTTCATCACGGTCCTCGGTGCAGCCGCGATGCTCGCGCTGATGCAGAGGGGCACGATAGGACGCACCCTCGTTGCGGTTCGCGAGGACGAGCAGCTCGCGCGCAGCCTGTCTGTGAACGTACGCCGCTACCGAGAGCTCGCGTTCGTGATCTCGAGCATGCTCGGCGCGCTCGCAGGTGCCTACCACGCACTGCTGTTCACCGACATCCAAGCGACGGACGCCGGCTTCGAACTGATCGTGCTGGCCCTGACGATGGTCGTGATCGGCGGGTTCGGCTCCTGGACGGGCGCGCTGCTCGGGGCGATCCTGCTCACGTGGATCCCAATCGAACTGACCTCGATAGGGCAGTGGTGGGACGCCGTCTACGGAGCGATGATGATCGTCGTGGCCACGTTCATTCCCGGTGGCCTGATCAGCCTCGTCACGATCGCGGGGCGCGCGAGTCGTGGGCGCGCGAGGCCAAGTCTGCTCAGGCGCGGCAGCGCTGCGGCGGCCCCGCCCGCGTCATCGAGCGGGGCGTAGCGTTGGCGGAGGCACTTTTGCAGGTGAAGGACGCGCGCGTCGCCTTTGGTGGCGTCCGCGCGCTCGACGGCGTCTCCCTGACGGTGCAGGACGGGCAGCTGCTCGGCTTGATCGGACCGAACGGGTCAGGCAAGAGCACGCTGCTTGCGGCGATCTCACGGATGATCGACCTGAGCTCGGGCACGCTGACCATGGAGGGGCGCGACTACACCAACGCGCCGGCACATCTCGCGAACGCGCTCGGGATCGCGCGCACCTTCCAGACGGTGCGGCTGCTGCGCACGATGAGCGTCCTCGAGAACGTGATGCTCGGCGCCCAGGCGGAGTGGGTTCGTCGCGGCCCCCTCGCGACCTGGCTGTGGCTGTCCCGCGCTCGCCGCGAGGAGAAGCGCGCTCGCAGGGCCGCCCAGCAGGCGCTCGAGCGCGTCGGGCTGAAGGACCTCGGCAGGCGCCACCCCCAGGAACTGCCGTATGGACCGGCGCGGAAGGTGGAGATCGCGCGCGCGCTGGCGTGCGAGCCTAAGCTGCTGCTGCTGGACGAGCCGACGGCCGGCATGAGTCAGGCAGAGCGCGAGGAAGTCGGCATCCTGCTGAGCGAGCTCTCGAAGGACGGGCTCGCCCAGGTGCTCGTCGAGCACGACCTCGCGATGATCCAGCGCGTCTGCAACCGGGTTGTGGCGCTGAACTTTGGGCAGGTGATCGCTGAGGGTCTGCCCGCGCAGGTCGCCGCGGATGAGCTGGTGCGTGAGGCGTATCTCGGCCACCGCGACGCGGGGATGGAGGCGAGCGCTCCGATGATGGAGATCGGTCGGCAGTGAGCGGGGCGGCCTTCAGACGCTTCGCCGGCCCGGCGCACCTGGTGGACGGCAGATGAGCAGCGATCGCGCTGGCGGGCAGCCGGGGCCAGGCGGGCAGCCATGGCGCGGCGGGCAGCCGGGACTGGGCGAGCAGCCGGGGCCAGGCGGGCAGGGGGCCTCGCGGGAGGGTGCACCTGCGCTGAAGATCGACCGCCTTTCCGTGCGCTACGGACACATCACCGCTGTGGCTTCCGTGAGCCTCGAGCTGCCGGCAGGCGCGATAGTCGCGGTGCTTGGGGCGAATGGAGCAGGAAAGAGCTCGACCCTGGGCGCGGTCGCAGGCTCGGTGAAGGCGCATGTCAGCGGCGACGTGAGGCTGTTCGGCGAGCGCGTGGGCGGCAGGCCGTCGCATCGGATCGTTGCTCGCGGGATGGTGCTCGTGCCGGAGGGCCGGCGCGTGATAGCGCCGCTGAGCGTCGAGGAGAACCTGCTGCTTGGCGCCTACAGGCAACGATCCCACAAGCAGGTGCGTGCGAAGCTCGGCGAGGTTCACGAGCTCTTTCCCGTGCTGCGCGAGCGCCGTGGCTCCCCTGCGGGCCTGCTCAGCGGCGGCGAGCAGCAGATGCTCGCATTCGGGCGTGCGTTGATGGCGGATCCCCGCGTGATCTTGATGGATGAGCCCTCGATGGGGCTCGCGCCTGCGATGGTCGACCGGGTGATCGACGCGGTCCGCGCGATCAATGCCCTCGGCAAGTCGGTGCTGCTCGTCGAGCAGAACGCGGTCGCCGCGCTGCGTGTTGCCTCATACGCCTACGTCCTCGACCGCGGTCGGATCGCCTCCTCGGGCAGCGCGCAGACGATGCGCTCCGACCCCGTCGTGGCCGAGGTGTTCCTGGGGCTTCACGAAAGCGCTTCGCGCGCGAGCGCTGAGCAGGGTCCTGGACGCAGCGAGGCCGCACGCAGCTGAGCTGCTGCGGTCGCCCGCGGATCCGTGCCTGCCGCTGCGGGGGCTCGCGGATCCGTGTCCGCCGCCGCCTCCACCGGTGTGGCGCCCCTCGCTCGCCACTCGGCGATCGGGTGCCAGGGCCGAGCGGCGAGCCACCGCAGCCTGTCTGGCGTGCCGCCTGCCCTGGTTTCAATCAAACGGCCGGTCAGATATATTGCGGCAGGTGAGCGCTGAGGACAAGCTTTGGGCTCTTGGGGACGCCGCGGAGCTCGTGAGGGACGGGGATCTCGTAGCGATCGGGGGCCTTTCGCTCAACTGTGCGCCGATGGCGTTCTGCCGTCAGCTGGCGCGCGCAGGCCGCCGCGACCTCGACCTGCTCGCGGTCGTATCCGGAATGGCGGTCGACTGGCTGATAGCCGCCGGATGCGTGCGCCGCCTGATCATGGGGTTGACGTCCTTCGAGGGCTTCGGGCTCGCTCCGAGCTTCAGACGTGCCGCCGAGACGGGCAGCATTCAGGTGCAGGAGTGGAGCGAGCACACGCTGATCTGCGCGCTTCAGGCCGCAACCGCTGGCGTCCCGTTCATGCCGACGCGCGCCGGTCTTGGCACCGACATGCCCGCGCTCCATCCCGACCGCACCTGGGAAGCGATCGATGAGCGCAGCGGCGAGCGCTATCTCGCCTGCGCCGCGATCAAGCCGGACGTCGCGGTGATCCACGTCCACGAAGCCGACCGCCGCGGCAACGCGCGCATGAACCCGAAGCTCGTCTGGTTCGACACCGAGCTCGTGAAGGCGGCGGGCAGGGTCATCGTCACCGCTGAGCGGATCGTGGAGACGAGCACGTTCAGGCAGGCCCCCGAGCGCACGAGCATCCCAGGCTTCGCAGTCGATCACGTGATCGAGGCGCCGCGCGGGGCGTGGCCGACCGCGTGCTGGCCCGAGTATCCCTACGACGGTGACTTCTACCGCTCCTATCAGCGCGCGGCCAGAGATCCGAAGGCATTCGCAGAGCTCTTCGCAGAGCATGTAGCGCCGCTCAGCACGTCTGCGTCGATGGGGGCGTGAGCATGGGCGACGCTGCGACTGATTACACGATCGACGAGCTCGTCGTGACCGCGCTCGCGAAGGAGTTCCCAGACGACACCGTCGCCTTCAACGGCGCCGTGTCGTTCGTCCCAGTCTGTGCGCTGCTGCTCGCCCGCGCAACCCATGCACCGAACCTGATTTGGGTGGCGAGCTCGATTGCCGTCGATCCTCAACCGAAGGAGATCGGCGAGTCGACGCTCTCAGACGCGCTCTGGGATGGCGCGACGATGCTCCAGTCCTCCGCCGCAGACTTCTGGGCCTACGCGCAGTCTGGGCGCATGAACTCGTTCTGCTTCAGGGGCGCTCAGATCGACGCGTTCGGCAACGTCAACAACACGGTCATCGGCACCTACGAGCAACCGAAGATAAGGCTCCCAGGCGGCGGCGGCATGGCGGATCTCGGCTGTCAGGTCGGCCGCATCTACCTGTGGTCGACGACCCACGACCGCAGGACGTTCGTGGACAAGCTCGACTTCCGCTCAGGTCTTGGGTGGGGCGACGGCGGCGATCACCGGCAACGGCTCGGCCTGCCAGGCGGTCCGCGGGTGTGTGTGACGAACCTGTGTGTGATGGACTTTCATCAGGTCTCGAAGCGCATGCGCCTGCGCAGTGTGCATCCTGGGGTCAGCGTTGAGGATGTGATCGCCCAGACCGGCTTCGAGCTCGTGATCGAAGGTGAGGTGCCGCAGACGGTGCCGCCGACGCGTGAGGAGGTGGAGCTGATCCGCCGCCTCGACCCAACCGACGCGCGCAAGCGGGAGTTTGCGTGAGCGGGGATGCTCAGGCGCATGCGCCCGTCGACAACGATGGCCCGGCCTCAGCCGAGCTTTCCGATCGCGGCCTCTACAGGGGTCGTCGCCCATGGCTTGGCAAGCACGTGGGCCGATTCGACCTCGAGCATCGCACGCTGCTGAACGTTCTTGCCGCGCAGGCTGAGGAGAGACCTGATCAGCCATGGCTGATCTTCGACAGCACGGAGTCGATGAGCTTTGCTGAGGGGTTCAGGCGCACGGCTGCGGTTGCCGCCGCCCTCGCCGACTCTGGTGCGGCAGGGGGCCAGGTCGCCCTGCTGCTCGCAAATCAGGTCGAGTACCTGCCTGCGCTGCTTGGAGCAGGCGCGGCAGGAGGTCGAGCGGTGCCGCTGAACGCGGACGCACGCGGTCCGCTTCTCCAGTACGCGATCGAGAAGAGCGAGTCGAAGGCGATCGTCGTGCGAGACGACCTGCTCGAGCGGCTGGCGGAGCTCGACGGTATCGGCGAGGTCCGCCTGATCGTCGCCTGCGGCGCCGGCGAAGGGCGTGCGGAGCAGATCCACGGTGTTCCTGTCGTCGACTGGGGACAGTGGCTGAGCGGGCGGGCGGACACGCCTGCAGGCAAGATGCCGAGCGGCTTCGAGGAGTGCCTCATCGCGTTCACCTCCGGAACGACTGGACGTTCGAAGGGCGTCGTCTACCCACACCAGTACCTCTACCTCTACTCCGGGCTCGTCACGGACTCGCTCGAACACACCTGCGAGGACGTGTTGACGACCGCGTTGCCCCTCTGCCACATGGCCGGACTGTCGATCGTCGCCTGCTCGGCGCTGCATGCGGGGGCGCGAGCGCACATGAAGTCGCGCTTCTCGGTTCAGCGGTTCTGGCCCGATGCAGCAGCGGATGGGGCGACGTTTGCGATCATCTTCGGGCCGATGGCGGCGATGCTTCTGAAGACTGTGCCAGAGGCACCGCCGCATCGTCTGCAGAACATCTTCTGCCTGCCCTACCCGCCAGATGGGCAGGAGTTCGAACGCCGGTACCGCGTTCGCCTGCTCTGGCAGGGATATGGGATGACCGAGATCTATCCCCACCCGATGCCCCGGAGGATGGAAGAGGGCGTGCCCTACGACACCGTTGGTCACGCGATGAGCTTCATCGAATACGGAGCCGTCGACGAGAACGACCTGCTGCTGCCGCCGGGAGAGGTGGGCGAACTGGTGTATCGATCGCGGCTTCCCCACGGAATGGCGCGCGGTTACTACAAGGAGCCTGAGGCGACGGCGAACGCGTTTCGCAACTTCATGTTCCACACCGGCGACCTCGGCTGCGTCGACGAGGAGGGCCGTGTGCATTACCGCGGCCGTCGCCAGGATCGCATCCGACGCAGAGGTGAGAACATCTCAGCCGACGAGCTCGAGTTCGTGGCCCTGTCTCACCCCGACGTGCTCGAGGCGGCTGCGTTCGCGGTGCCAGACGAGCTCGGCGAACACGAGGTCAAGCTCGACGTGGTCCTGCGCGACGATGCGCTGACGCTCGCGCAGCTGCACGGATGGCTGCTCGAGCATCTGCCCCGCTACATGGTTCCGCGTTACCTCCAGCGACGCGAGCAGATGCCGAAGACTCCGACTCAGAAGATCGAGAAGTTCAAGCTTGCAGCCGAGGGTTGCGAAGGCCCTGGAGTGGAGCGCTTCGAGTTGCCGCGGCGAGGTTGAGCCTCAGCGCCCGCCTGTGCGTCGAGTCAGGCGCGCAGGGCTTCGCTGCCCTGTCGAGGCGCGTCGCGTCCAGATCGCCGTTCAGGCCTTTGCCTTGGCCGATGAGAGACGCGGCGCCTCAGTGATCCCGGCCTCTGCGAGTTCACGCTCGATCCTCCCACGCAGCTTGAACTTCTGGATCTTCGTGCCGGAGATGGGCCACTCGGTCACGAACCTGACGTAGCGGGGGACCTTGAAGGTGGCGATCTGGCCGAGGCAGTAGTCGATGAGCTCCTGCTCAGTCGCAGAGCGTCCTGGGTTGAGCTCGACGAACGCGCATGGCACCTCTATCAGCCGCGCGTCCGGTGCGCCGACGACCTGAACGATCTTCACGGCTGGGTGTCCCGTGAGGTAGTTCTCGATCTCGGCAGCGGAGACGTTCTCGCCTCCCACCTTCAAGACGTCCTTCAGCCGCCCGATGAAGCTCACCCTGCCATCCTCGTCCATCTTCAGCAGGTCTCCTGAGTGAAACCAGCCGTCGGCATCGATGACCTTCTGCGTGTACTCCGGGTCGCGGTGATAGCGGGCGAAGCGCGTCACTCCGCGAAACAGCGCCTCGCCCGGCTCCCCCGGCGGAAGATCCTCGCCCGTGTCTGGGTCGACGATGCGCATCTGCATGTCTCGCAGTGGCCGCCCACTGGTGGTGCAGCGCAGATCGAGCGGGTCGTCGACCTCGCCCATGCACATGAACCCGCACGACTCGGTCGATCCGAAGCTCGAGATCTGCACGGCCGAAGGCAGGCGTTCCTGCATCTGGCGAAGGCGCTCCGGCACGCCGACGTTGACGACTACGCGCAGTGCTGAGAGGTCGGCGTCCGCGCAGCTGGGGTGATCCAGCACGGCGAGCCAGATCGTCTCGAACGCCGGGAAGGCGAACGTGCAGTGCTCGCGCTCGAGCTGTTCGATCGTGACGGCGGGGTCGAAGGCGCCAGCGTGGCAGAAGGTGCTCGCGTGGTACCAGGCCGCCGCCATCGTGCAGAACCCGCCGCAGTGGAACATCGGCAGCGGTGACCAGAAGATGTCCTCCGGGGTGAGCCCGAGGTGCTCTGAGACGTTGCGTCCCTCGTGCACGAGGGACGAGTGCGTGTGCATCGCGCCCTTCGGGCTCGCCGTCGTGCCGGAGGTGTAGAGAAGCAGGCAGTCGTCCTCTGCGCGGACCGACGCGGTGAGCTCCTCGATCTCGCCGTCCTCGACCTGCTCGCCTGTGCTCAGCAGCTCGTCGGCGTCCGTGCCGATCACATCGCAGCTGAGGTCAGCCTCGCTTGCGAGGGGCATGCCGGCATCGTCGGCGAGCAGCATTGTCATTCCTGAGTGCGAGACGACGAAGCTGAGCTCGCTCACCTTGAAGCGTGGGTTGATCGGGGTCGGTATCGCGCCGAGCCGCCAGATCGCCAGCAGACACTCGATGTTGCGCACGTTGGCGGCGAGCAGCACGCCAACGAGATCACCTCGGCCGAGGCCCCGTGCGCGCAGAGCGCGGGCGATGCGGAGGCTGCTCTCATGCAGCTCGGCATAGGTTGCCCGTCCGTCCGGGAAGATGACGGCGGGCGCGTGCGGGCGCTCCGCGGCGGCGCGCTCGAACAGATCGATCACTGTCGCAGGGCTCGCCTCAGCCGCCGAACTCACGCCGCCTCGCTCCATCTGGATCTATCTGCTCCCTGATCAGCTGGACCTGCTGTGGGGTGGGCGGTTCGGTCTGCGGCACCTCGCCTTCGATCACGAGCTCGAACCCGGTCTGGGAGATCACCTCCGGTACGCTCACCCCAGGATGGACGCTGCGCAGGCGCATGCGCTTGGACTCCGGCTCGAAGTCGAGCACCGCGAGGTTGGTGATGACGATCTCAGGGCCGCCTTCGAGTCCCAGATCTGCGCGGCTGCTGCCCCCGTCGAGCCAGCCGGCGCAGGTGATGAAGTCGACTCGCTCCACGAGCGTTCGCGGGTTGTGCGTCGTCGTCCAGTACAGCAGACGCTTGCCGATCGATCCCATGTCTCCAAGCCCCGCCGACCCCGGCAGGCGCACCTTCGGAGCGTGGTAGTCGGTGCCGATCACCGAGTTGTTTGCGTTGCCATGTCGGTCGATCTGGGCTCCCCTGACGCAGAACTTCGTCAACCACCTGCCGTTCAGCGCGTAGGACCAGAAATCCTCGAGCTGGGGCATGTACATCGAGGAGCGGTGCCAGAGCGGCGCCTCGAGCGTCGACGCCGGCACTCTTCTCGGGCGTGCGTCGAGGCCAACGGCGCCCGCGAGCCACACGAGCTTCGGCGCGTGAGTCGCTCTCGCCAGCGAGAAGGCGCAGACGGGAATGAACGACGCTGCGCCATTGACGACCTGGTCGTCGTCCGCCAACTGCCGGGCAAGCGTTGCAACCATCAGCTCGTCGACGGTGTAGTCGCCCGCGCTGCTCATGCGATCTCCCTCCAGCTGCGTGTCTTCTGCAGTGCGTCCTCTCCGATGAGCTTCAGATACTCGCTCTGGCTGCCTGCCCCGCATAGGCGCTCGATCTCCTGTTGGGCCTGCTCAGGGGAGCGCGACAGGGACACCCAGCGTTCGTGGAAGGCCTCGTCGTAGACGTAGTCGGGGAAGAACGAGGTTGGGTGGCAGCCATGCGGAGCCTCGACGACTGCGTCGACTGCGAAGTGGGGAATGACGGTCTCATGCGGGCGCTGCCGGACCTGCTCCTCGGAGATGATCTTCTCCACCGTGACGATCGTCTTGCCGCAGGCCTTCGGATAGATCTGGACATCAGGCCAGATCGTGCCGCCGTCGTACTGGATGTTTCCGAGGGGATCTGCGCGGTGGGCGTGCAGCAGACAGACATCGGGGTTGAGCCTGCGGCAGGCGAGCACGCGCTCGCCACTGAACGGATCCTCGATCTCGGCGATCGTGTCTGGGTGCAATCCGGGAAGGTCGGTGCCGATCATCCCGCGCGTGATCCCGAACGGCAGGTTGCGCGCGCCGGCCTGCAGGCGGGCGAGGATCCCCGTCTCCGAGTACTCCTCGAACTCTATCCGTCCGTCCTGCACGCCCTGCCTGAAGCCCTGGCAGAGGCCAAAGCGCTCCATAGAGACTATCGGCCCGCAGAACCTGTTCATAACGCCGGCGAACGCGAGCCAGTCGATGCCGATGCCTGCGACGACTGAGGTGATCGTGAGCTCCCGCCGTCGCTGCCTGATCAGCTCCCTGACGAGAGTCATCGGGATTCCCTGGGTGCCCATGCTCTGCACCGCGACATGAGCACCGTCCCCGATCATCTCGACCGCTTCCGCGGCGCTCATGACCTTCGACAAGTTGATCCTCCCGACATCTGATGGCCACTCGATCCCGACATCTGACAGCTGCTCGATCGCATTGGATGGGGGGCGAGCCGACCTGGTCCTCGCTGCTCAACCAAACGCTTGGTTGAGTTTACAAGAGCCTCCTCACCCCTGTCAAACGAGCGGCGTGGCCGCGCGAGCACGGTCGAGCAGCGCAGAGGGCGGGGCAGGCGCTGCTGCTCAGCCCGTAACTGCGATTTCAGGCAGCCCACCATGGACCTCGAGCACCTGACCGGTGATGAACCCCGCATCCTCTCCACAGAAGAATGCGACTGCCGCCGCGACGTCGGCGGGCTCACCCGCCCGTCCGACGGGGATCCGCCGAACGATCGCCTCGCGCACCTCCGCGGGCATCCCAAGCGGCTGTCCCTCTGCGCGCGCGGCGGTCATCCTCGTTGCGATGAACCCAGGCGCGACCGCGTTCGCGGTCACGCCGAACTGTGCCCACTCCTTCGCGATCGTGCGGGTGAGTCCGATGAGCCCAGCCTTCGCGGAAGCGTAGTTGGCGTTGCCGGTGCTGCCGTAGATCCCGGAGACCGAGGCGATGTTCACGATGCGGCGCGCGGCAGTTCGCTCGCGGTCGCGGAAGTGCGGCGCGACCGCCTGGATCATGTGGAACGCGCCGCCGAGCACGACCTCCTGCACGCCGCGCCACTGCTGCTCCGTCATGCGGTGGACCATAGCGTCACGCGTGAGGCCTGCATTGTTGACGAGGATGTGCAGAGCGCCGAAGCGCTCGACGGTCTCGGCAACCCAGCGCTCGCAGTCGGTGTGGCTGGCGACGTCGCCGCCGAGCGCGAGCACGTTCGCGCCCGCAGACCGCAGCTGCTGCGCCGCCTGCTCTGCGGGCTCGATGTCCAGATCGGTGATACAGACGGCGACCCCTTCTGAGGTGAGCCGCTCCGCGATCGCAAGGCCGATCCCGCGCGCGGCTCCCGTGATGATCGCGACCCTCTCTGCTTCGCTGCTCACAGCGGCTCCCGCGCTCAGCTGCCGCTCGCGACTGCGCCGCCTGCGGCGCTGTAGGTGGGGTCGTCGCTGAGCAGCGGCTCCTCGAGCTTGAACACCTTCACGGCTGTGTCGTGGAGCAGGGCGATCTTCGCCTCCTGCTTGAGGCCGAGCTCATCGATCTGCTGCAGGCTCTCTGGGTGGGTGATGAGCGGATAGTCGGTGCCCCACATCACCTTCCCGATTCCGCGTCTCCTCGCGTTGAGAAAGCGCACGAGCTTCGGATCCCAATACTTCGGGGCGTGACCAGAGACCGCGATGTAGACGTTCGGGTGCTTCCAGGCCATCGCGATCATCTCCTCGGTCCACGGCCAGCCGGTGTGTCCGCCGATCAGTCGCAGCTCTGGAAACCAGATCGCGATGTCGTCGAGCAGGATCGGCTTGCCGCAGGCGCTTGGCATGAACTCAGCGGAGTGGCCCGCCTGGAAGATGACGGGCACGTCGAGCTCCGCGCACTTGGTGTAGAAGGGCCACCACTCGCGCTCGTTGAGGGGAATGCCGAATCCGAATGGGTGAACGTGGGCGCCCTTGAAGCCGTAATCGCGCACGGCGCGCTCGAGTTCACGCACACCCTCCATGCCGCTGATCGGGTTTATTCCCGCGAGTCCGACAAATCGGTCTGGGTGGCTCGAGACGAGCTCTGCGATGTGCTCGTGGGGGATGTCAGAGAGCATCTTGCGGGTGCGGTACTGCATCATCTTCAGGCTCGGCATGCAGACGCGCCGAATGTTGTATTCGTCCATGTAGGCAACGAACTCGTCTGGCTTGTGCCAGCGCATGTTGTCATGCCGCCCCCACTGGTCGCCCATCATGAACGCCACCTCTGGGTTCTCGGTGAAGATCGTCCGGATCCCAAGCTCCGAGAACGGGTTGCACCAGGCATCTATGGACGGGAGGCTGTACGGGTTCATGATGGCTTCTGCACCTCGATGAGTTGGGCCTTGTGGGATGTGCGGTCGATGCTGCCGGGATCGACGATCTCGACCTCCGGTCGTACGGACAGCCGCTGGTGCATTGCAGCGGCGATGTCACTCGCGAGCGCTGCGTCGTCCTGCGCGCTCTGCCCAACCCCGCGCTCGACGCGCATCCGCAGCGGCGGCTCCACGCGGGGCGGGTTGCCGTTCACGATCAGCCTGAGCGCTCCGCTGACGCGAGGCGCGAAGCCCGCCACGAGATCGCGCGCGGCGGCCGGGTAGAGCTTGACGCCCTTGATTATGAGCAGGTCGTCGGTGCGTCCGATCACCTTCACCTTCGTCGAAAGCCGGCCGCTGGCGCCGCGGATGCGGCGCATCTCGTAGACATCGCCAACGGAGCTGCGCAGCTGGGGCTGGGCACGCCAGCGAAGCGTCGTCTTCACCCGCACGCCATAGGCGGGCGTCCCGTCCTCAGGCACGGCAACGGGGCTCTCGGTGTCCGGATCCCAGAGCTGCTGCACCGAGCAGTCATCGCCGAGCACCGTCATCCCTTCGTACGGCCAGGCTCCGTCGGAGGCATTCATGATCCCGTGGGCGCCCCCAAGCGCGTCATAGACGGTCGCGCCGGTTGCCTCCTCGAGCCGCTTGCGCAGCTCTGGCAGGCCGGCGCCAGGCTCGCCTGCGCACACGATCGATTTCAGCTTCAGCGCGCTCATCCGCTCCGGTGCCTGCTCGATGAGGTACGTCGCATAGCTCGGTGTGCACAGCAGCGCGCTCGGACGCACGAGCTCGGCGACGTCGAGCAGCCGCTGGCTGCCCGCCTCCGCCCCGACGGGGACGATCTGGGCGCCCATCCGCTCGACGGCACGCGCGAGCGGATAGCCCGCGAGGAACATCGACAGCCCGAAGCCCTGCAGAACGACCGTGCCCCGGCCGATGCCGGCCTGTGAGAGCGCGCGCGCCCAGAGTGCGTCGTTGACGGCGACGTCCTCTGGCGTGAAGGCATAGAAGGTTGGGACGCCCGTCGTGCCGGATGTCGAGGCGACCGCGACGACCTCAGCAGGATCCACACAGAGGTGAGCGCCGAAGGGATGTCCCTCCTCTGCACGGCTGCGCTCCTGCAGCAGCCGCTCGTCCTCCTTGCCCAGCAGAATCGGCACGCGCTCGAGATCCTCCACGCAGGAGATGTCCCCTGGCTCGATGCCGTGGGACTGCAGCCGCTCCCGGTAGTACGGAGAGCGCTCCCAGCAGATCGCGACCGTCTCTCGCACGAGCTGGTCGCGCTGCTCAGGCGTCGTGTGCGACGGGGGCGCGGCAGCTCGGTCTTTGGAGTCGGTTGTGCTCATTTGCTCTGATGATCCTCACTCGGCTCGCGGGCGGCCCCTGCAGGCGATCGCCCCTCCTGTCGGCGGTCTTCGCCTCCTGTCGCCCGCTGGTCGTGATTCTACCGGACGCTTTCTACCGGACACTTGGTAGATTGCCTGTGTGCGACAAGACTACACCCACCTCGTGGGCCATCGCTTTCCCGGTGGCACGTACACGCTGCCCGCGTGGCTCTGCTGGCTCTGGGCAGATACCGCAGAGCTGCCTGCGGACGAACACGTCGCCCACCCCGCGCTCGCCTACTTCGTCGCGATGCAGGGCGTGGGTGTGACGATCCAGGACATCTTCGATCTGATGGACGCGACCGCTGACAGTGGTGTGATGTTCGGCGAATGCAGGCTGCTCTGGCGCCGGCCGCTCAGCCCCGGCGCCACCTACCGCTGTGAGGGGCGGATCATCGAGGTCGAGCGCAAGCAGGGCAGGCGCGCGGGGGTGTTCGACAAGATGTCCTTCGAGGTGACGATGACAGAGCAGGGACAGTCGGATCCTGCGGCAGAGTGCGTGAACACCTGGGTGTTTCCGCGGGGCATGGGTGAGGGCTGATGGCCGATGGCAAACTGACGGTCGGGATGCAGCTCGAGCCGTTCGTGATCGAGTCGGTCGATCCCCAGCGCATGAAGACGATGGTTGCGATCCTGCGGGACCCGAACCCGATTCACTACGACACCGAGGTCACCCGCAGGCTGGGTCTCGGCGATCGCCCCGTCAATCAGGGGCCGATCAACCTCACCTGGATGGTCGAGGCGGTCGCGCGGTTTGCAGGCGGCCCGAAGCGCCTTCGGGACATAGAGGTGAGATTTCTCGGCAACGTCTTTGCCGGTGAGCGCTTCGAATGCACAGGGCGGGTGAGCAGCATCGACGCTGCTGCGGGCACTGCCGAGATCGAGGTGACCGCGACCGCTGACGGACGCGATGTGCTGAGCGGGACGGCGACCGTCGCGGTGGGTGGGCAGTAGACCACCCGACTGTCTGCCTCGGTGGGCCGTAGACCTCGCGATCGCCGCCGTAGCTGAGAAGCAGGTGGGCGCCCCGACTGTCGCCGTCGGTGGGCCGTAGACCTCGCGACCGCCGCCGTACAAGGTGAGAAGCAGGTGGGCGCCCCGACTGTCGCCGTCGGTGGGCAGTGGGCGCTGGGCGAGCATCTGGCGGGCGGCTGCACCCGGCGGGGAGCGACTCCGGCCGGCGGGCCGCGGCGCGCCTGCTCATCTCAGGCCGCTCAGCTCGCTGCGAGGAACCCTATGTGCAGCTGCTTCAGCGCGCGCAGCAGATAGTTGCGTTGGTAGGCGAAGTCGTTCGCCCCCTCGATCAGCCAGAGCCGATCGACACGTTCGATCAGGGCCTTGAATCCGAAGAGCAGCTCCCTGCGCGCCAGTGGAGCGCCGAGGCAGTGGTGGCTGCCGAGGCCGAACGCGAGGTGCCCGCGCGGGTGTCGCCGATTCAGGTCGATGGTGTCCGGAGCGTCATACCGCGCGGGGTCACGGTTCGCGGCCGCGTAGCGAAGGGAGACCACTGATCCAGCGGGGATCCTCACGCCATGCAGCTCGACGTCCCTCGAGGTTTCCCTCGGCAGGCACTGCACAGGGGACTCGAGGCGAAGCACCTCCTCGACGAAGGGCTCGAGGTTCTTCTCGGGGTTGCGCTTGAGCGCGTCCCAGGCCTGAGGATCTCGAGCGAGCAGCATCACGCCGCCGGACAGCGCGTTCGTCGTCGTCTCTGCGCCACCGACGAAGAGGTCGGCCATCGTCTCGGAGTGCAGCTCGTTGTCGGTGAGCTTGCGTTTCCAGTCCTCGACTTCGCTGTTGACGAGGTCGGAGAGCAGCGTGTCGTTCGGATGCCTGCGCAGCTCTTCGAAGCGCTCCTGGAAGTACTGCTGGGCCTCGATGTCCATTTCAGCGGATCGCAGGCGCTGCTCAGGCGTCTGCATGAGCCCTATGCGCTGCACCCACGCGTCGGTCCACGCCTTGATCTTCGGCATGTCCTCGTCCTCGGCACCCGCCTGCTTGGCGATGACGTAGAGGGGAAGGGGCACCGCGAACTCGCTCACCCACTCGCAACGTCCCCGCTCGATGAACTGGTCGATCAGGCGATTGGCCAGTGCCTCGACGAACGGGTCGAGCTCACTCACTCTCCGGGGGCGGAATGCCCAGTCGAAGAGGCGCCGCAGCGACATGTGCTCAGGCTCGTTGCGACCGCTGAGAGTCGGAGATCCAACCCAGCCCCTCTCTTCGTAGAGCTTCCGGATCTGCTCTTCGACGCGCGCCATCGCAAGCAGCTGCGCCGCCCTCTGCGGGTCGGCGTCCTTCAGGCCCGCTTCGGTCGCGGAGACCCTCGTGCCGATGCTCGGGAAGGTATCGACGTCGAGCAGAGCCGCACGCAGGTCCTCGTACCTCGTGAGCGTGTACATCCCCGTCACAGGGTCCCTCCAGACGGGCGCCTGCTCGCGAAGAACCTCGTATGCCTCGTAGGGGCAGTCGTTCGTCGCCTGATCGAAGAAGCTCACCTCATCGGGGGAGGCGATTCGCTGCTCGCGGCTGCGCCCAGCGTGCTCGGCGTGACGGGCGCACCCCGGCGCAGCGCGCCTCTCCCCTGAGGAGCGCTGATCTGCTGAGGAGCGCTGATCTGGCACGTCCAGCGTGTCCGCGGTTGCCGCTCAGGCTGCCGCTGCGACGCGGACCTTGCGCGGCGTGAAGCCGATGTGCAGGTGCTTCAGGGCTCGCAGGAAGTAGTTCTGGTGGTATTTGAAGTCGTTTGCGCCCTCGATGAACCAGAGATCCTCGACCCTCTCCACGAGCACCTTGAATCCGTAGAACAGCTCCCGTCGCGCAAGCGGCGCGCCGAGGCAGTGGTGCGTGGCGAGCCCAAACGCGAGGTGGCTGCGGGGGTTGGCACGGTCGAGGTCGAAGTCCTGTGGTTTGTCGTACTTGGCGGGGTCGCGGTTGGCGGCGGCGTAGCGCAGCGAGACTATCGACCCGGCGGGAATCGTCACGCCATGCAGCTCGACGTCCTTGGAGGTTTCGCGCAGCAGGCACTGCACAGGTGACTCGAGCCGAAGGACCTCCTCGACGAAGGGCTCGAGGTACTTCTCGGGGTTGCCCTTCAGCTGCTGCCAGATCTCAGGATTCTGGATCAGGAGCATCACGCCGCCGGAGAGCGCGTTCGTCGTCGTCTCCGATCCCCCGACGAACAGGTCCGCCATCATCTCTGAGTGCAGCTCGTTGTCGGTGAGCTTGCGTTTCCAGTCCTTGACTTCGTTGTTGACGAGGTCGGAGAGCAGCGTGTCGCTCGGGTGCCTGCGCAGCTCTTCGTAGCGCCCCTGGAAGTAGTGTTGGGCCTCGATCTCCATTTCAGCCGACCAGATCCGTTCAGCCGGGGTCTGCATCAAGCCCATCCGCTGGATCCAGGCGTCGGTCCACGCCTTTATCTGCGGCATGTCCTGCTCCGGGACGCCCATCTGCCGGCCGATCACGTACAGAGGCAGCGGGATCGCGAAGGCCTGCACCCACTCGCACCTGCCGTCATCGATGAATTCGTCGAAGAGGCGGTTCGCGAGCGACTCGACGAACGGATCGAGTTCGCGCACACGCTGAGGACGAAACGCCCAGTCGAACAGGCGGCGCAGCGCCATGTGTTCCGGCTCGTCGCGCCCGCTGAGAGTCGGGCACACCGGCCAGCCCTTTTCCTCGTAGAGCTTCTGGAGCTGTTCCTCGACCTCGGCCGCTTCGAGCAGCTGCCGCGCCTTCTCGGGGTCCTCGGGCTTCACGCCCTTCTCGGTCGCGCCCGCGCTGTTGCCGATTTTGTTGGTGAATGTCTCTGCATCGAGGAGCGCCGCCCGCACATCCTCATACCGGGTGAGCGTGTACATCCCGGTCACGGGGTCCTTCCAGACGGGCGCGCGCTCGCGCATCGCCTCGTATGCGTGATACGGGCAGTCGTTGGTCGCCGGCTCGAAGAAGTTCACGTCTTCAGGGGACGGGATCTCAGTGGTCTGATCAGCCATCGCGGGTCTCCTGTGGTCAGCAACTTGGCCGCCTGCCGCCTTGCTCGTCGAGCGTGTGAGCGCAGCGCGGCTCCTCCAAGATCACGATTATACCTCCCTACCGATCGCTTGGTAGATTGTTTGCGAAGCTGGCCACAGGTTGCGACGTCGATCACGGAGGACGAAGGAGGAGCAATGGCAGACAGAGGCGCGATCGAGGAGATCTTCGCACGGTATGCGTGGGGGATGGACTCGCGGCAGTTCCAGTTCACGCGGGAAACCTTCGCCGAGGATGCGCGCTTCACGCTCGACATCCAGGGCACGCCGGCGATCGAGCCGTTGAGCGGGGCCGCGATCGGCGACTTCATCGAGACGACGACGAGAGAGCAGAAAGACCAGCGCCGCCACGTGATCACCAACCTGCACATAGAGGACGAGCGGGAGGACTCCGCCACGGCGATCGCCTACCTCAGCCTGTTGGTGACAGAGAACGATGAGCTGCATGCGCAGGCGACTGGCGTCTACAGAACCGAGGTGGATCGCCGCGATGGTGAGTGGCGCTTCCGCACGATGCACCTCGACCTCGACCGCCCTTTCTAGGGGCGGCGCTGAGGGCCAGCTCGAGGCATCGCTGCAACGCGCAACACGGGTGCTTTGAGGAGGGAAGTCCGCATGTTCGAGAGGACGATCCATGTGCCGGGGCGTCGGCTCGAGCCCGGCGCCGGAGCGGGTGGCTACAGTGGGGTTGATTCCAAACGGCCGTTTGGCTATAGTCGCCGCCCTTTCCAGCGCTGGCGCGCCGCACCGCCCTGCGCACGAGTGGGGCAAGGGAGGATGGTGAGCAGACAGTGAGCACTCAGCAGTCGACTCCAGCAGCGCCGGTTTCCGGCCCGAGCTCGCGCGCGGCGCGGGCGCTGTCGAGACGGCCGATGCGTGATTCGGTGGGACCATTCTTCCAGTCCTATGGGCTTCTGATCGCGTTCGGGGCGCTGTTTCTCTTCTTTTCGCTGGAGCGTCTGAACACCTTTCCGACGCTCGAAAACATGCGCTCGATCCTCACTGGAGCCGCTCCGCTCGGCGTGATGGCCTTCGGGTTGACCGTGCCGATGATCATGGGCGACTTCGACCTGTCGATCGGCTACCACACCCAGCTGCTCGGCGCGGTGGCCGTCGGGCTGATGGCGTTCAGCCACTTCAGCTCGGCGGAGTCGATCGTTGCGACGATCGCGATTGCGATCGCGATCGGCACGATCCTCGGGTCCGTCGTCGCCTGGTCGAAAATCTCGGCCTTCGTGATCACGCTCGGTGCCGGGATCGTCTTCTACGGCATCGAACTGCTCGTCACCGACGCGAAGACCGTGTTCAAAGGGCTGCAGCCGGGCTACCTCAGCCTCGCGACCAACACGTTCCTCACCTTCACCCTGCCGGTCTGGTTCGCGCTCGCGGTCGCCGTCGCGCTCTGGTATGTGACCAGACACACGGTTCTCGGGCGCAGGATGGCTGCCGTCGGAGGCAACAAGGAGGCGGCGCGCCTGTCCGGGATCAACGTGGAGTTCATGCGCACCGCCGGCTTTGCGATGGTGGGCATCACCGCTGCGATCGCGGGGATCATCATCACCTCGCAGGCCGCCTCCTACTACCCCGACTCGGCGAGCGGGCTTCTGATACCGGCCTACGCGGGCGTGTTCCTCGGCGCTTCGGTGCTGCGGCCAGGCGAGTTTCACGTCTGGGGAACGGTGATCGGCGTGCTGTTCTTCGAGATGATCCAGGACGGGCTGACGCTGATGAACTACGGGGCCGCCACGACGAACATCGTCGAGGGCGCGGTCTTCATCATCGGCGTGCTGATGTCGACGATCGGCAGCAGGGGACGGCGATGAGAGGCGCGCCTGCACCGTTGGTGGCCGGAGCCGGCGATCGGTGCTCGTCCGCGGCCGGGCGCTCGTGCGCTGCTGACATCGCCCTCCGGTCTCGCCTGCCCGTCGAGCGGTGCGCGCCTGCACTTCCCCATGTGAGAGCGCAGCGGGGGCCAGCTGCGGAGACGTCTGAGTGATGGGGGTCACGGATGCAAGCGCGCCCGAACAGCGCACGGACGGAAGCGTCGAGGCTCAGGCGCAGGGGCAGCCGATCCTCGAGGGTCGCTCCCTGAGCAAGCGCTTCCCTGGGGTCGTCGCGCTCGACGATGTGAGTGTCGCCTTTCTGCCCGGCGAGGTTCATGGACTGGTCGGTGAGAACGGCGCCGGCAAGTCGACCCTGCTGAAGGTGCTCTCGGGCATCTACGGCGAGGACAGCGGCGAGGTCCTCTTCGAGGGTCGGCAGGTGCGGTTCGCGGTGCCTGCGGACGCGGTCAAGCTTGGGATCGAGGTGATCCCGCAGGAGCTGTCGCTGGCGCCAGGGCTGTCCGCCGCGGAGAACATCATGATGGGCATCCAGCCATCGCGCTTCGGCCGGGTGCGCTGGGGCGCGGTGAACCGGAGGGCGCGCGAGGTCGCCTCGAGCGTCCATCTCGAGGTGGACGTTCGGCGCAAGGTGGAAACGCTCTCCCCGGCCCAGCAGCGGCTCGTGATGATCGCGCGTGCGCTCGCCCGCAACGCGCGGGTCGTGATCATGGACGAGCCGACGGTTTCGCTGACCGAGACCGAGGTGGAGGCACTGAAGGCGGTCGTGCGACGGCTGAAGCGCGACGGCGTGACGGTCGTCTACGTCTCGCACAGGCTGGACGAGGTGCTCGAGCTGACCGATCGCGTGACCGTGATGAAGGACGGGCGCAAGGTCGACACCCATCCGACGAGCGCGGTGGACAAGCCGCAGCTGGTGAAGGAGATCATCGGCCGCAGCCTCGGGGAGCAGTTTCCAGACCGTGTGCTGCCGAGAACGATGACGCCGCTGCTGAGCGTGCGCAACCTCTCAGGAGGGCCTGTGCGCGACCTCTCGTTCGACCTGCACAGGGGGGAGATCCTCGGTCTCGCCGGCCTCGTCGGGTCGGGGCGGACCGAGGTGGTGAGGATGCTCTTCGGTGCGGACCCGAAGCATGGCGGCGAGATCACGCTCGAAGGGCGAGCGGTGAAGATCTCCAGTCCGCGGCAGGCGATAGCGCGGGGCATCGCGCTCCTGCCTGAGGACAGGCGCGGCCAGGGCGGTGTCGTGGAGATGTCGATCGCGGCGAACGTGACGCTGCCCATCATCCGGCGCTTCGCCGTGCGAGGCGTCGGCTTCGTCCGCGAGGGTGCCGAACGGCGCGCTGTGATGGAGCGCATCTCGCGCCTGAACGTGGCGACACCGAGCGCGAAGCGCCCGTTGAAGCTGCTCTCCGGGGGCAACCAGCAGAAGACCCTGATAGCGAAGTGGGAGCTGACGAAAGCGAAGGTGTTCATCTTCGATGAGCCGACCGCCGGGGTGGACGTCGGCGCAAAGCAGGAGATCTTCAGCCTGATCGCCGAGCTCGCAAGGACAGGAGCCGGCGTGATCGTGATCTCATCCGAGCTGGAGGAGGTCGTCGGGCTCAGCCATCGCGTGCTGGTGATGAGAGAGGGACGATGCGTCGGCGAGCTGCGCGGCGATCAGATCTCCGAGGCAGAGATCCTCGCGCTCTGCTACGAGGCCGCCTGAGCGCGCGGGTGGCGATGGCGGCGCTCGGCGAGATGCTCTTCGCGGCGGAGGACCGGCGGTGAGCGCGACCCTGTTCTCGGAGTGTGAGGTCGCGGGCCTGTCGTTGAAGAACCGGATCGTGATGCCGGCGATGGGCACCGGGTTGCCCGACCACGACGGCTTCGTCACCGAGCAGACGATCGCCTACTACGAGCGCCGGGCGCGGGGCGGCGTCGGTCTGATGGTGCTCGAGGCGTCGCTCGTCAGCCCCGATGCCTACGGCGTCGGGCCAGAGCTGAGGCTGCACGACGATCGCTACGTTCCAGGGCTTGCCCGACTCGCGAACGCGGTGCAGCGGCACGGCGTGCCGGTGGGCGTCCAGCTGTGGCACCCTGGCCGGCAGACCCTCCTCGGCGAGCCGATCGCCCCCTCACCGATACCGCTGTCCGCGCGCACGCCGGTGCCGAGAGCGCTGAGCGAGGCTGACATCGAGCAGCTGGTCGCGTCCTACGCACAGGCGGCGATGAACTGTCGCTCCGCCGGCTTCGATTTCGTCGAGGTGCACGGCGCGCACTGCTACCTGCCATGCGAGTTCCTCTCGCCGCTTTCGAACAAGCGACAGGACGCATATGGGGGCTCTCTGCGCGGGCGGGCATCATTCATGATCGAGATCGTGCGTGCGATCCGGGCCGCTTGTGGCGAGGATTTCCCCGTGTTCTTCCGCATCTCCGGTGAAGAGGGGTCAGAGGGTGGCTTCACCGTGGAGGAATCGGCGACCGTGTGCCGGTGGCTGCAGGAGGAGGGTGTGGCGGCGATATCCGTCTCCGCTGGCAACTGGTACGCACTGCACTTGACGATCCCGCCGATGTCGATGCAGCCAGGGTGCCTCGCGCCGCTTGCGGCGCGCATCCGCGAGCAGGTGTCAGTGCCCGTGATCGCGGCAGGCAGGCTGGACGACGTCGAGCTCGCCGAGCGCCTGCTGCGGGAGCAGCAGGCGGACCTGATCGCAGTCGGACGTGCGTTGATCGCCGATCCGGATTGGCCAGCGAAGGCGCAGGCTGGCAAGAGCGCGGAGATCCGCCCCTGCATCGCCTGCAACGCATGTGTCGACCTCGTCGCCAGAGCGCAGCAGGCACGGTGTGCGGTCAACCCAGAGGTCGGCCGCGACGGCAGCTTCCACGTCGTGCCCGCAGAGCATCGACGCAGAGTGATGGTCGTCGGCAGTGGCCCCGCCGGCATGGAGGCGGCGCGGATCGCCGCGCTTCGAGGACACGAGGTCTCGATCTGGGAGCGTGAGCCTGAGCTCGGCGGAAAGCTCGACGTCGCCTCGCGCGCGCCGAGCAAGAGCAACGTGTTGCGCTTCCGCGACTATCAGGCTCATCTGATCGAGCAGCTTGGTGTGCAGATCCACACCGGGGTCGAGGTGGGGGCGGCCGAGGTCGAGCGGCAGCAGCCGGACGTCGTCATCATCGCCGTTGGCGCCGATCCGCTGATACCGCCGATCCCGGGCATCCACGGACCGCAGGTGATCGACGCTCAGGAGATCCTGCTGGGGCGCGTGAGCATCGCGCCCGGACGCCGCGTCGCTGTGATCGGCGGCAGTGCGACCGGGTGCGAGACCGCGGAGTTTCTAGTGGGCAGGGCCGCGGAGATCTCGATCCTCGAGATGCTGCCGACCGTCGGACGCGGCATCGAGCAGATAACGCGCCGCCGTCTGCTTCGCGATCTGCGCGCCGCCGGCGTGCGCATCCTCACCGAGGCAAAGGTCATCATGATCGAGCCTGGGAAGGTGATCTGCGAACGTCCCGACGGGAGCGAGCACTGCGTCGAGGCCGACGATGTCGCGCTCGCGATCGGCTGGCGTCCTTCCGGTGAGGATCTCGCGGGCAGCCTCGATGGCCGCGAGACGATCGTGCTCGGCGATGCGCGTGTGCCTGCCGACTTCGTGGCGGCCGTGAACACCGGTGCCGACGCGGGCCTCGCGGTATGAGCGCTAACGCTCGAAGCGTCCGATGAACGATCTCGCTGCGCTGCTTGCGAGGCAGCTGCAGCGGGAGCTGCCGAGGTTGCCATCGATCGCCCGCGCGCGGATGACCGATGCCGGGCGCGCCTCACGTTGGGGCACGATCGCCGAGCTGCGCGAGGGTGCGCGCCGGGCGCTGCCCCGCATGATCTTCGACTTCGTCGATGGGGCGGCGGGCGACGAGGTCACAGCGGGCGCGAATGAGCGCGACCTGCGCGCGATCAGACTGCGTCCCCGCATGCTCGTCGACGTCTCTGACGTGACTCTGTCCACGAGCGTGCTCGGCCGCCAGATCGCGGTTCCTCTGCTCGGCGCCCCCATGGGCCTGTGCGGCCTTCTGCATCCGAGGGGGGAGATCGCGCTCGCGCGCGCGTTGCACGCTGTCGGCTCGATCTACGTGCTCGGGGCGATGGCATCGCACTCGATGGAGGCCGTGAGCGAGCAGACGCAGGGGCCGCTGTGGTTCCAGATGTACCTGTGGCGGGACCGCGGCCTGGTGGCAGAGCTGCTGGCCCGCTCCGCCAACTGCGGCCACGAGGCGCTGGTGCTCACGGTAGACGTCCCGCGGGCCGCCGCGCGCGACCGCGACAGGCGCAACGGCTTCGGCTTTCCGCCGCGCCTCAGCGCACGGACGCTCGCCGAAGGGGCGATGCATCCGCGCTGGGCCTCGAGGTTCGCGCGTGACCCACGCATCGAGTTCGCGAACGTCGCGGGTCGAGACGGCGGTGGCGTCGACCCCGTGAGCGCAAGCACCTACATCAACAGCCAGTTCGATCCAACCGTGACCTGGAACGATCTCGCCTGGTTTCGAGAGCAGTGGCGCGGTCCCATCGTCGTGAAGGGGGTGCTCGACGTCGAGGACGCGCGCTCGGCCGTGCGCGTGGGCGCGGAGGCGATCTGCGTCTCCAACCACGGCGGTCGGCAGCTCGATCATGCGCCCTCGACGATAAGCGTGCTCGCACCGATCGTGGATGCTGTGTCCGGTGAGGCGGAGGTGTATCTGGATGGCGGCATCCGTCGCGGCAGCGACGTGGTGAAGGCGCTCGCGCTCGGCGCTCGCGCATGCTTGGCAGGTCGCCCGCTTGCATACGGGCTCGGTGCCGCCGGGGAGTCCGGCGCCCGTCGCGCCGTGCAGATACTCGTCGACGAGCTCGCGAACACGCTCGCGCTCGCAGGCATGCCATCGGTCGGCGGCCTCGATGCTTCGGACGTGATCCTGCCAGGATCCGGCAGCCAAGGATCTGCCAATCGGTTGGTTTAGGCAGCTGCTAGGCTCCGGCGCGATGAGACGTGTGACGGCTGGAGGGCTCTGATGCGCTTCGCGATCCTCGGCGCTGGGGCGATGGGATCCGTCTTCGGAGGGCACCTCGCCCTCGCCGGCCACGAGGTGACGCTGATCGACGTGCGCAGGGACCACATCGACGCCGTTGCCCGCGATGGCCTGCTGATGCGAAAGCCAGACGGCAGCAGTGAGCGCATCAGGCTCGGCGCGACCTGCGATCCGGCCAGGGACCTCTCTGCGGTCGACGCTGTGATCGTGCTGACGAAGAGCTTTGCCACGCGCGATGCGGCGCGGTCGATCGCCCACGCGATCACGCCGCTGACGTGGGTGGCGACGCTGCAGAACGGACTGGGCAACGATCGCGCCCTCGCTGAGGTGCTCGGCGCCGAGCGCGTGATCCCGGGCACGACGACCGTTGGTGCCGAGCAGCACGCACCAGGGGAGACGACGATGAACCCCGCGACCGCGGCGCGCACCTCGATCACCCATCTGGGTCCGCCGCGGGGGGCAGGCGAGGTGCCAGAGGGGGTGCGCCAGCTGGCGCGCACGCTGAGCGACGCCGGCCTGCCGACGGAGGCGCTCGACTCCGCGGACATCGTGATCTGGACGAAGCTCGCTCTGGCCGGGCCGATGGGTCCTGTCAGCGCGCTCCTGCGCAGGACGGTGATCGACGTCGCCGAGGACGAGCATGGCATCGCCCTGATCGAGGAGATGTTCGAGGAGACCGTGAACGTCGCGCACGCGCTCGGGATCGCGCTCGACCGTGAGGCCACCTGGAAGCACTGCCTGCAGACCTTCCAGGGAGCGGGTCCCCACATCACCTCGATGGCAGCCGACGTGCTGAACAGGCGGCGCACGGAGATAGATGCCTTCTGCGGTGAGATCGCCGCGCTTGGGGAGCGTGCCGGCGTGCCGACTCCCGTCAATCGCACGATCTGGCACGCGATCCGAATGATCGAGGCGAGCTTCGACCGCGGTCTGTAGCGTCTCTGGCGGCATCCCGGCGTGCCACGCGGCCGAGGCGGCTGTGCGGCGGCGGGCCTGCCGCGGTCGCGGCGCGGCGCCCGGCGCGCCGAGCC